>NZ_JARAMP010000028.1:0-42174 GCF_028802875.1 Seohaeicola sp. 4SK31
ACATGACGGCTGCTGCCTGCCACCGCATCAGTTTGCAGGTGCAGGGACAAGGCCCAGCAATCCGGCCCGGATACGGTCAAAGATGGCAACGCCGGTCGGGATCAGGGCATCGGGAAAATCATAGTCGGGATTGTGCAGCGAGGCGCAGCCCTCGCCCGCGCCCAGCAGGAACATGGCCGTTCCGGCATGATGGCCGAACTGGCCAAAGTCTTCAGATGCGCGCATCGGCAGGCCGGCGGTGTCCCGCGCGACCCCCAGATCGTCCAGCGCCTCGGTGATCGCCGCGGTCGCCTCGGGGTGGTTCGTGCAGGCGGCAAAGCGGTCGTGATGGGTGAACGCGACGGACAGGTGATACTGCTCGGCCAACTCTCGGGCCTTGGCCATCACCTCCTGGCGCAGCGCTTCCATATCCTCATCCACAAGGGTGCGCAGGGTCAGCCAAAGCTCCCCCTCGCCCGGTGTGATGCCGAAGGCCGGCTCTCCCATCCGGGCGTGACAGATACTGACCAGACGGAACCCGGGGCCGAGGTCGCCACCCGGACCGGCGGCCAGTGCGGCGGGCATCAGATGGGCCAGGGCCAGCGCGGGCGACAGGCCCTTTTCCGGCATCGAGGCATGGGATGTCTTGCCATGAAACACCACCCGCAGCCCTTCGGACGCACAGCTGGCCGGACCCGGCGCGATGATCACCCGGCCCAATCGGAAGCCCGGCATATTGTGCAACGCAAAGCCCAGATCGGGTTTGATCTGCTGAAACTTCGGGTCTGCCAGAACCGCCGCCGCACCTGATCCGTCCTCCTCGGCGGGTTGGAACATCAGCACGATCCGCCCGCGCAAGGGCGGATGGCGCGCCACCAGACGCGCCAGACCCAGCAGGATCGCCATATGCCCGTCATGGCCGCATAGATGCCCCTTGCCGGGGATGCGGGACCGATGCGCCGCGTCCGAGATTTCCGTGATGGGCAGCGCGTCGAGTTCGCAGCGGAACATCACGGTCGGACCCGGCTCCTGCCCATCCCAGACCGCCGCAACACCATGCCCGCCCAGCCCTGTGATCACCTGTGCCGGATGCAGCGCCCTGAGCGCGGCAACAACCTGCGCCGCCGTCCACTCCTCCTGCCCCGAGACTTCGGGATGCTGGTGCAGGTGCTGGCGGAACTCAGTCAGTTCAACCACGTCGGTGTTGGTCAGCATGATCTCTCCTTTGACCCTCAAGAGCATGGCGGGCCTCGTCAAGGACCGCGGGCAAAAAAGCCTGCCATCAGACCCTGTTTACAGTGACGGCATCGAACGCGGGCACATCGATTCCAAGCCCTGCGTTCATCGACAGGTGATGCGCTTGCTGGTGAATGACATCAGCAAGACGTTTTCCCGTTGGACGCGGCAGAGTAACGGAGGCGGCAAGGGCCGCTTCGACCATTTCCGCGCAACGGCGCATCTGTGGGCGGCTGAAGCCGCGTGCGCCAATGGACTGAAGGAACTGGTTCAGGTCAGAAGATGTCACATCGTCAGCCATTCTGGCAGCACCAATACGGAACGACATCTCATGTGTAACATTCTCCAGCAGCACAGGATCAATATCATAGGCCGGCGCAAGGACGGGGCGATGGCTTGTGTAAAGAAGCGCGTGGTTCTTCGCGTGATTGTCCGAGTTTCCGAGCAGGATATTGCCTATGGTGATCTCGAAGAAGGCGATGCGGGCCTTGCCCGGCACGCGCGTCTGAGCCAGCAGTCTGCCGATGGCCTCTGCTGAGAAGGCGCGCGGAGGAAGGCCACTGCGTTCGTATTTCAGGCGCTCTCCAAGCCCCAGCGCCTGACAGAAATCCTCCTGATGGATGCGCTGCACATGCTCACCATCAAGGCGGCGATCAAAGCGGGCGACAAGAAGACCCTGAAGCGGCCCCTCTCCCAGAACGCAGGTCTGTGAGACGGGATGCGTCTGGATCATGGACATCACCCGCGTCGCGAGATGTTCTTTCTGCACCGATCCCATGTGATCGGCCCGCGGCACCTTGAGGATATGCGTTGTCGGTGCCCCGCTGCCTGGCTTCGGCAGCGCAAGGCGGCCGTCGGCCAACCGGGTCAGTGCAATCTTTCCCTGCACACCCGCCAAGGGCGAGGGATCATTTGTATCAGAGGGAAGTCGCCTGTTGTCGCGCAGCGACGCCATGATGCGCGCAAGCTCTCCCGCAACAGCAAGGGGCTCCATGATGCCTGACAGATCCTCCGGGATGCGCGGCGACCCTTCCAGAGGGTCATAGTCGGTGGACAAAACACCGGGCTGCTTGCCGGGGCCATGGCCTTGGGGCACGCAACTGATCGAACCGGGGCAATCCGTCCCAAGGTGAAAGAGAAGTCCGACAATATCACGCTCCGAGAGACCATGACGCTGCATCACCTGATCGCGCATTTCATTCTCGAACAGAAGGTTTGAGAAAAACCCACGGGTGACGACATCCCCGTATGGCGCGTTACGCACTGGCAGCGATGCTGAAATCGGATGCGGCAGGTCATCCGCCACATATTGAAATGACATTTCACCATCCGAGCCTGACGTAAGCTTGCCAATCGGTTGCGCAACAGCCTCGAGATAGACATCCAGCACCGTCACGGCGTGATCACTCCCTCAGCCGAACTTAGCGTGAGTGTGAGCCCAAGATCGCGGCAGATTTGAAGGACAAGACCCAGATGCGCCGTTTGCTTGCCATGCTCAATCGCGCGGATCGTTGTGCGGGAAATGCCCGTTTGCAGGGATAGTTCCTCCTGCGTGATGCGCAGGGCCTTGCGGGCCTTGCGGATGGCCTGACCAAGGGAGGCCGGATCGTTCACAGTCACGCTGCTCATGACATGTCCTTGAATGGTTGCGATCGCGCGCATTTATAGTCCGTATAGATACCATTGATCAAAATGGCAACGATCGCGTTCATCAGCGCGCTGCGAGTTGATGCTTGCTCAAAATGAACACACCCCGGGCGTGACACATGTCCAGCGTGGCCCCCCCACCGCGACAGGTGCATTGCAGCTACATCGGATGGCGCAGCGTCTTTTTTGCTGAATTTCTTTCCGCCGCTCCAGCGCCAGACTTATTTACCCTCAAGAGGCACGACACAGAGCGACCAAGGGACGGACACAGTCCTTCGGCGCGAGACTACCATGCCATTACTTCAGCCTTTGCCGCCGTGCAGGCGGGCCGGGAGCACCGGCATCACCCCACCTTCTGATCACACAAGGAACATAAACACAGCGGCATCTGCGCCCGGCATTCTGAGAAAATGACCCAGCTGCAAAAACTTTCTTTGGCGCGCCGCAAGACGATCCGATCTCCCCTTTGAGCGCACTGCTCACCCGCACCCTCCGGTGAACGGAGGGCCCTTAACCATCGGCCCTTGAAGCCCATACAAGAAAGCGAACAACATGTTCCAACTACCCTCTCCGGCGCTTGCCGCCATCATCGCAACTCTCAATGAACCCACACCATCCGTCGAGACATTCGTCGTCAGTGATGGCGAGAACGAAGCCGTTCGGCTTGTACTTGGCCAAGGCACAGCTGAGGTCGCCATCGACGTTGACGTGCATTTCTCACCAGAAGGTGGCAGCGATTACTACCTCTCCCCGAGGCTTAGCTTCGACACATTCTGTGAACTGACATCACAAGGCCTGCTGCCAAAGAGCCGGCTTGACGCCATGGACCTTGCCTCACAGCTCGCCTCGGCACTCACCTTGGATCATAGCCAACTGATCGCCAAAACAGCCCGTGAGAGTTTTACCCACCCTCTGATCTGAAACGCCACATGTGGGGCGGGTTCACCTGCCCCATCTCCCCGCGATTATCCCTTGCTGCACCCACAGAGCGCAACCGTCGGCCTGTGGGAACACTGCATCTTTGTTCAATCCCAACAGAAAGGATCTCTGTTCATGTCCAAACCCGTTATTCGCCCCGCACTGGAATTTGAGTGGCCGAAACCCATGAGGCCGCTTATCAACGGCTTGTCCAAAGGGCTACACAGCCTTGCGCATGCTCATCAAGATGACCTGCTCGGCTTTTCTGTCGCTCACGGTGTCGGCCACAGATATATCGGTGGCGCGGTGTCAGAGTATGGCTGTGCTTTCGTTGCAACCGGAGACGGCCGCAGCTGTGATGGCACCATCTTCCGGCTGGCTCCTCAAGCCTCCTACAGTATTGAGGTAATGCAGCAGACTTTTCTCAAGGACGCCTATCCTGCACGCCTTTTCAACAGCGCTCTCGGCAACCCTGGGTGCGAGTTTGAAACGATCCATTTCGCCGATTTCACGGTCGTATTGATCTTTGACAAAGACGGCTTTGAGTGTGAGATCGACCAGATCAGGATCGTTGCCACACCTGCGCGGGACGCGCAACACGCTCATCGTCGTGTCACAGAGATCAAGGCACTCTTCGCATTTCTTGGGGAGTGGCATACTACCCTGAGAAAGTACCGCTTCGACCTCCCTACGCATGATCTGTTCCTACGCGCTGCCTAACTGATCTGTCGCATGATTGGTGCCGGTCCCTCGGCCGGCATCGCCTCAGCTTGAGTGCATTGCACGACAACTCGCCCCAATAACCCCCAACAGTGAGATCGAGGAAATGTACCTATCCTCCCGATTGCCCACCACTGACCTGGGTATGGCTATCTCGAGCCGTCAACACCTTCTGGTGGCTCCGCAGATCGACGTGCTTGCCCGTTCACCAGACGGGGTCATCGGTCTCTGTATGAACTGCGAATACGGATCCTAGATCGCCTTGACACCGCGCGTGCCTGCTTTTTTGAGGCAACACCCAATCTCAGGATCCTCGACCTTCACGTCTGGTCTGAACCGGTCTCTGTGCACTCAATGCGCCTCCAACCGTTTGAGCCAGTCGTAGGAGACGCAAAGGTCCGGTTCCTGATGCTCTGCTGCAATGGAGGCGCTTGAGGTTATCAAAGGACCACGGCGGATTTGCGACGGTCAGATCGAAACCGCCGTGCGGACGTAGATCTATGAACTGCTGTATGATGCTGGTCATACAGAGCCCGTTTAATTGATCAGTACCTTGCTGTGCTCAACATCACACCAATGCACACAGTGACAAGCACTATTGCGACGATCATCGCCCATGAAAAATATTGTTCGGCAGAATGATTTGTCTGCGTCTTGCGTAAATTCATCTCGTGCAGCAGGCGCTGCTGTTCCCGTTCGTTCACTATTCAGCTCTCCAGAAGTGCAGCCGAAGCTGCGGCCGGCTCGGCGTGCAATTACGTCGAGGCGCTCCCCAACTTCGAAGACGCAGCTTTCAGAGTAGGAAATACGCTGCGCATGGCGTATAGTGAAAACGTGGCGAATAATGGGCGCGCCGTTGTCTATCTTGGCACCTTGGGAGAGCCTGCAGTGATCGGTACAAAAGGAGAGGCAGTCCTTGTCTTTCTTGATGGCAGTAGGTGCGAGGGTGAAGCGCGACTTGTTCAGTCTGTCGGTGACCGAAAGTTTTGGACCGGCACATTTCGATGTGGAAGCGCACTGTTCCTTGCAGACTTGAACGAGGGGTTGTTTCTTGAATGCGATCAATCGAAATGGCTTGTGTGCATAATCAAGTCCAGTCTTGATGGCTTTGCCAACATTCAAACGGCTGGAAAGCCGCTGAACTGAAACATTGCCGCTCCGAGCTGTTGCTTGCACATCAAGGCTCATCTCGTGGCTGCTTACGTTTGTTCCATCTTGCCCAGGCCAGCGCCGTAGCGCGCTTAGTCGGTCCCTGTGCACCACAGCTGATACAATAGATTGCGCGAGTTCTTCGTGTCCGGTGGGCGTCAGTAACGAGCCATTTGCGCGGCAGAATGGGCAGGACTCGTTGTTGCTCATACCTTCGCGCCTTTCTTCGTTTCGCGCGCCTGATGCTCCAGCTTCGCCACCAGCAGGATCGTTGGCTTCACTTCCGGCGAAGCACCGTCATATACGAATTGCCCGCCTTGCCGTCATTGCCCGCGCCTCCCCTGATCCCGCACTCTTCCAGATCGACATATTTTCCGACAGAGTGAACTACTGCGGGCGGGATGAGTGTGGCCCATATCTGATCAGCGTCAACGCAGCATGATGGCTGTAAGATATCGCCTATAGCCAACCACCCGAAACTTCCGCGCCAAAGAAAAGTTCCCTGCGGCTGAGCGTCCGGCAGTTCCCTGCCGATATTCGGAGGCGCACGCAGAACTCTGCCTAAAACCATTACCGGGTGCCGCACTCGCAATGGAACAACGCAGGCTTCCGCGCGTCTATACCCTGCACGCCGTGACACCGCAGACGGTGGAAGCAGATGAACTGCTTCGCGGCAAGTGAGGAGAAAAGATATGAAACCGAAGTTTGCGAAAATCACGATGTTGTCTTCCCTGGCTCTGGCGGCTGTCCTGCCCATCGCGGCCTCGGCGATGGAGACCAGCGCCGTCACCGACCTGAACATCCGCAGCGGTCCCGCCAACAACTACACCATTGTGGGTGTGATCCCCGGCGGCGAGCGCGCAACGCTGGATGGATGCGTCGCAGATGGCAGCTGGTGCAAGGTGTCCTACAACGGCGTCTCAGGCTGGTCCTATGCCCCCTATCTGACGGTGAGCGCGGAAGACGAAGCCTACGTCGTCACCGAGCGCCCCTCGACCGTGGAACTGACCACCGTGACCTATGAGGACACTGGCGAGACTCTGAAAGATCAACGCGCAGGCGCAACCGCCGGTGTCGTGATTGGATCGCTCGCGGCCTATGCTGCCGGTGGCCCGGTGGGTGGTGTGATCGCAGGCGGCATCCTCGGCGGCGCGGCCGGTTCTGCCGCGGTCGAGCCAACGATGGAAACCGTCACCTATATCCAGAGCAATCCCGTCGAAACCGTCTATCTTGATGGCGAGGTCGCGGTGGGCGCAGGCGTGCCGCAGAACGTCACCCTTTATGAGATCCCGTCGCAGCCGGAGTATCGCTATGTCAGCATCAATGGCGAGACAGTGCTGGTGAACCCGGAAAACAACGCGATTGTGCGTGTTATCCGCTAAGATCGGCATCTGATCTAACAAGCAAAGGCCCGGCATCTGCCGGGCCCGCGCACCCTGCTATATTGCTGGCCTCGAACAGGATCCGTATTGAGTTTCGGCTCGATCGAGCGCAGCACCCTGCGTGATCCGTCTCTCATATCACAGCCCCGCATCCTCTAGCTGCTCCCTGTCAGGCAGATCGCGCAGGCTTTCGAGATCGAAGGCAACTAGGAACTGCCCGGTCGTGACGAAGGTATAGGGTGCCCCGCGCTGGGGTGACCGTGGCCCGGTCCCTATCAGGTCGCGCGCATGCAAGCGACCTATCAAGTCACGGCTGATCTCCTTGCCGAAGATGTCCTTCAGCCCATCTCGGGTGATCGGCTGGTGGTAAGCAATAGCCGCGAGGACGGCGACGTCGAATTCGCTTAGGTCAAGGAACTGGCCACCCACGTCTGCTGCGGCGCGAATGGCGGGCGCGTAGGCGGTCCGCGTCCGGAACATCCAGCCCCCAGCAACCTGGGCGATCTCGAACGACCTCCCTTCCAGATCGGCAGCGAGGTCCTCGACCAGAAGATCGACCGAGGCCCCCCGCCCCACTATGCGCGCCAGGTCTTCGCGCGGCACAGGGGAAGCAGAGGCAAAGAGGACCGCTTCTATCCGCCGCATCCATTCTCGCCAGCGCAGCTCCGGCGTCAGGTCCGCCAACTCGCGATCAAGTTCCGGCTCGGGCCTGTTCTTTGTCATCCTCAAAGCCCATAAAGCCGGAAGGTCTCGCGGCCGGTCAGCTCACGGATGGTGCCAAGATCAACCAGCCGATCGCAGAGTCGCCGCGCCGCGCGATCCGGCAGGGGGAGTGCCGTCGGCGCCACCACGTCGCGGGTCAAAAACATCTCAACGGCGTTCCCAGCCCCCTTGGCGCGCAGTTTCGGCGTCACGGCCTTCAGATGTGCAGTCCGGCGCGTGAGGTCGGCGGCCTGCCCCACGGCCTCGATCGCCGAAGAGATGAGCGCCCGATGACAGGCGAGGCGCAGATCTTCCCCGCGCTTGCGCAGATCCGCCCGCTTCAGGCCCGCAGCCAGCAGCGGCAGAAGATGATCCCAACCGAGGGCTTGGGCGAGGGCCGCATCAGCTAGGACGAGCCCCGGCACTTCCGCACGCGGCACCTCATTCAGCACAGCCTCGAGCACCCTTGCGGCGCGGCTGACTGGCGCGCCCTGCCCCGCATCGAGCCACATGGCAATCTGGCCCGGCTCAAGGGTCGGCAGAGCTCGGTCCAGAGCCTTGATCGACACCGGTCGCTCCACCGCGCGCCGCCAGGCGAAGTAGGTTTCGCCGGCCGGGCCGGGCAGATCGCCGGGACGCAACAGATGCACCGCGTCGCGCAGGTCCGCTGCGCGCTCCGGTCGACCAGAAAACGCCACACACGCCTCGGCGGCGCGCAGCGCGAGCCGCTCCCGCAACAAGGCGTGGGGGACATCATCACGGCTGAGCACAACATGTAGATGGCTCAGGGCTGCGCCTGACAAAAACGCCACATCTTCAAGGGTTTCAGCACGCGCGGAGGTGACCCAGGCGGGCATCCGGGGTAGCGTGTCACAGTTGTCGATATGGGTGTGCCGGGTGAATGTCATGCTTGAAGCTTACGTCATCACGGCGCTTTCTACCATCCAATATCGCTAAAACCGCCCCGCTTTGCAAGTCTCAGCTATGTCCAATAAGTTTGCATTATCGGACGCAAAAAGATATGCTCAACGACATGTCAGAAAACCACGAGAAATCGCGCTCAGAGGCGGCAAATGGGTCTTCGCTCAACGGGGATAGCGAGAAGAACGCATCGCACAACGAGGCGCTGACACTTCCCTCCCTTGTGGTTAGCTCCGGCACCCTCGACCGACTGGTCGGCACCGCCCGCGACTATGCCCGCGCCGCGGCCTCCGACAACACGCTGAAGGCCTATGCGAAGGACTGGGCCCATTTTGCCCGCTGGTGCCGAAAAAAAGGGACTGAGCCCCTGCCCCCCTCGCCCGAGATGATTGGCCTTTACCTGGCGGATCTGGCCGCCGGCTCACCCTCTTCCCCTGCCCTATCGGTCAGCACGATTGAGCGCCGTCTGGCCGGCCTTGGCTGGACCTACACGCAGCGTGGCTTCACCCTGGATCGCAAGAACCGTCACATTGCCACCGTGCTGGCCGGGATCAAGCGGCGGCATGCGCGCCCACCCGTGCAGAAAGAGGCAATCTTGGCCGAAGACATTCTGGCCATGGTCGCCACCCTGCCCTTCGATCTGCGCGGGCTACGAGATCGGGCGATCCTGCTCTTGGGCTATGCCGGGGGTCTGCGCCGCTCGGAGATCGTCAGTATCGACGTGCACAAGGATGATACGCCGGACAGCCGCGGCTGGATCGACATCATGGAGCAAGGGGCGCTGCTGACGCTGAATGCAAAGACTGGCTGGCGCGAAGTTGAGATTGGGCGCGGCTCCAAGCATCAGTCCTGCCCGGTGCACGCGCTGGAACAATGGCTGCGTTTCGCAAGGATCGATTTTGGCCCGGTCTTCGTAGGCACCTCGCGCGACGCCAAACGCGCGCTGGAGACGCGCCTGAACGACAAGCATGTCGCCCGCTTGATCAAGCGTACCGTTCTCGACGCCGGCATTCGGTCAGAGCTGCCCGAAAAGGACCGGCTGGCATTGTTCTCCGCTCACTCCCTGCGCGCTGGCCTTGCCAGCTCCGCCGAGGTCGACGAGCGCTACGTGCAGAAGCAGCTGGGACACGCCTCAGCCGAGATGACCCGCCGCTACCAGCGACGCCGCGACAGGTTCCGGGTGAACTTGACCAAGGCGGCGGGACTCTGACCCCCTTCCTCATCACGCCGTCTGTCCACTGAGCCTGCCATAGCAGCTTTGCTCGAGATGCAACTCCCCTGCCCCGGCTTTCTCGACCATGCCGCGCAGATATCCGCCCGGCGAGAAAACTTCGCCCGCGCAATGCTTCTCGAAGACAAGTGCAAACGCCGCCTTTGCCACCTGTTTGTCCGAGCACCAGACCTGGTTCGGACGATCCAAGCGCAGGCCTTTCAGCAGGTAGGGATAGGTCTTGTGACCCTTTTCTGGCCTGCTGGTGTTGGACTTTTGGTAGATAGCCATGAGTCCCATAAGACGCATCAGTCAGCGGATGTACTTCCCGTTCACGAGGTGCCCGTCCTCGAGCCAGCCGTCGTCACCGCCCTGGAAGAGGTCGCGCAGCACGCCGCCGCCTATTGCCTCACAGGCATCGACGCCCACAAAGACGGCGCGATGATCCGAGGCCTGATTCGAGGTCTCCGCGAGCATGGGCCGGATGGCGTCGGGCTCTTTGTTCCAGGAATTCATCACCGCATCCCAGACTTGCACCTGACGACCATGGTCGGGACTAACGGTGAAGGCCATGAGCGGTTCGAGCGTCATGCCATCCTTGGCATAGAACTTGAGCAGGGCAGGGGCCACGGAGGCGAGCTTCAGGCACCGCTTGACGATCTGCGGTGTCGCGACGAAGGCCGCCGCAACCGCTTCCTCGCCCTGGCCTTTTGCGTGCAGAGCGACGAACGCGCGGAACTGGTCGAGAGGGTGGCCGCTGCCCATCGCCGGATCGAACGGCAGCATTCCGATCGCCGGACACTGGCAGATCACCAAAACCAGGGTCAGATACCGTCGATCAGAATATCCAGTGCACGCTTCAGCGCATCACGATGCTCTGCAAGAGATCCGACACATTCACGTAGTTCCACGCCGGGCACGGCTGCAAGCTCCTGAACCCGGACGATCCACGTCACCCCGTCAAGGTCAACAGAAGGCGTCAGGCTTGGGAAAGCCGCGTATCGTCGAGAGTCGCGCAAAGGGGCCACGATTCGCGAGGCGTCGATACCGATAAGATCCGTTTGCAGATCGACGACAAGTTGCCCATCGGCAAGCCGGTAAAGATCAAACTGCGCCATCTGAGTGGTGCCCTAAAAACTTCTGAATCGCGCCAAGGGCAAACCGTCCCCCGCGACCTCGTCTGCATAGGTAGCAATCGCCGCCTGATTTTCCGCGCGCCACAGACGGTTGCGCTCGACCTTGGCGGCCGCGATGATCGCAGCTTCGGCAAGGCGAGACATGTTCAGGCCAAGCGCCCGCGCCGTTTCCACGACATCAGAGTCCAGCGTCAGATTCACCTTTACACGTCCCATCGCAACCTCATCTGCCATACGTGCACAAAAGGAGTATATTTCACCCTCATCCTCGCTGCAAGCAGATCCACAGCATTTGACGTGAGGTGAACAGGAAAGCCCCCTTCCCTCTTCACCTCGCGTGTGTCTACGAGAGCGACATCACCGGTTCAGCCTGCCTGAGCAGACCCTGTTCAACTTTCAACGGAAATTTCCGTGACATCCGGATCGACAACCTTGCACGCCGCCAGAACGCGGCTTGCAAGATGAGTTTGCACATAGGCTGCGTGAAACCGACTGGGGGCCTTAAGAACCAACCGTCCCCCTGCCCGGCCTGTGCGGGTCAAGGCACGCAACCATGCACCGTAGAGAGCCGGATCCTCACGGTGCAGCACGGATTGCGCCAGCGCCCACTCCGTGCCCTCGCACAGATTTGGGGCAGGCACATTCACACCGCGCAAAGGCAACGGCACGATCCGGTCATCGGTTTCTGGAAGACCACGCATCCGTTGATCGAAATCCGAGCCGACCTCGCCCCAGACCGTTTGGGTATCTGCCTCGATCTGGCTGAAATCGAGACTGTATTCCGTCACGCGCCCACGCGCGCCTTGGCGTCGCACAACCAGCCATCCCATCGCGCGCAACTGAGACATTTCGCGTTTGACCGTTCGTTCATCCACGAACCACATCCGCGCGATCTCTCGCTGCCCTACGGCCAACTCGTCGCGCTGCCAGTTGTAACGCGCCGTGATCAGCGTCATCAACCGCAAGACCCGCCGTTGCAACGCCTTGTCTTTCGACAAGCCAAAGACCCCCATCGCTGTCAGAAGGTCATACTTGCGCACGGCCGCAGACCGGCCGACGGGTTTGATCGAAACCATCGGGAAACCTCGCTCGTGAACCGGTCGTGCCGGAAACTGCCTCTGCCAGGATCTACGCCCTGGTTGTCATCGCTCTGGCCCAAGAATAGCGGAACCCGTCGCTTTTCGCCAGCTCTATCTGATTTGCGTCCGGTCCGTTGATTCTGTCAAGAAAAGACTTTTTCGGCTCTGTTTTCCTTCAATCCATGGATTGAGAAAAGGTAGATTTGGTAGTGGGGGACATGCTGTGTGTCCCTTAATACGTCGAAAATGTCCCTCATTCTGTGGGGTGGCGGCGGCACCTGTCCCCCTAAGTGATGTGCCCTATGCTCCGTCACGGGCCGTTTCATCGAATCATCGCGATCATTCCAAGCATATTCACAGCGTGGCGCGGCTGGGGCCACGCGGATAGCATGAATTACCAAATCTGATGATATTCGCTTTTGCCTTTTTGGCAAATCCGGCGTAAATCGGAAAGTGACAACAATTAGCGTCCCCGCAGGGACAGGAGCAGCGATGTTTACCCATGCCGACCTTGCGCGCCTGCAAGCCCAATCCCTCAAGATGCAGGGCTTCATTCGGCAGCAGACCTATTCTCCGCAGCGAGAAAAAACCTTGCGCCGATTTTCCAGCTGGGAAGTGGCCGAACTGATCTTCAAGGTCAACCAATCCACCCTGCGCGGCCGTCTGGCCAGTGATCCGGCCCTGCCCCAGGGCTTGGTCGAGGAGGATGGTCGCCAGCGCTGGTACACGCTGGATGAGATCAACGAGATGCGGCGCAAGCTGAAGGTCAACCGCAAGTCGCTGATGCCACGGCGTCCAATGGGCAAGCGGGCCTTCCGGGCGGCGATCGCAAACTTCAAAGGCGGTGCAGGCAAGTCGACCGTGGCGCTGCATTTTGCCCACGCTGCTGCATTGGACGGGTATCGCGTGCTCTGCGTCGATTTCGACCCGCAGGCGACACTGTCGCACTCCATGGGTCTGACCGATGTCACAGAAGAATATACAGTCTGGGGCATCATGGCCCGGGACCTGGCGCGAGAGACAACGCGGATGAATTCGGCGGCGCGCGGCGCGGAAAGCGGCACTACCCTGCCGCAACGCCGCCTGCCCGCTTCCATCACCGAACTTGGTCTGGCGGATCTGCGCTTGACCGACTTCATCAAGCAAACCAACTGGTCCACCATCGACATTGTGCCCAGCTGTGCCAATGCAGCCTTTGTGGAGTTCGCCAGTGCCCAGTATCGGCATATGAACCCGGAATGGTCTTTCTTCGCGGCTGTGTCTCGTTTTCTGGATCAGCTCCCGGCCGATGCCTATGATCTGGTTCTGTTCGATTGCCCGCCTGCAATCGGCTATCAGTCGATGAATGCGGTTTTTGCTGCCGACATGCTCTATATTCCATCCGGTCCGGGCTATTGGGAGTATGACAGCACGACATCTTTCATCGGGCAATTGGCTGAGGCGCTTGAGGATCTGTCGCGCTTCGTCGGACTTGTCCCTGCGGGGACAATGTCCCTGCCCAAGACTTTCTACGACATTCGCTTTCTGTTGACCCGGTTCGAGCCGAACAATGAATTGCACCGTGCCATGCAGCAGGCCTTCGGCAAGGTCTTTGGCGAACGGCTTTGCACCAACACGATCGAGATGACACGCGCCGTTGAACAGTCCGGGCGTTTTCTGTCCTCGATCTACGAGACAGACTATCGCGACATGACACGTGAGACATGGCGCCGCGCGCGCGGTTCGTTTGATACCGCCTATGAAGAGTTCAAGGGGAATGTGCTTGCCGCATGGGATCAGATGGAGGCCGAGTCATGAGCAAGAAAAGACGCGTTTTCGACATCGAGTTTGACGAGGCGGGGCTGGAGCCGGACGTTGGGGAGTCTGTCCCCACGGGGACAGAGGTCGACGCGCGGCGTGGGCCGATGGCCACGGCGATCGGTGAGAATGCCGCTGCACTTGCAGACCGTCAAATTGCCGAGGCGGCGATCCGGGCCGAGAACGATCGATTGGCGCATGCGTTTGTCGCGCTCAAGAAAAGCGGTTTGATTGTGGATCTGGTTCCGCTGGATCAGGTGAAGATGACCAAGCTGACGCGTGATCGTGTGGCCAAGCGGGACCCGGAACTGGACGAGTTGAAATCCTCGATTCAGGCGGTCGGTCTGTCGAACCCGATCCGCGTCGAGGAAGTGGCTGATGGTGAATATGAGCTGGTGCAGGGTTTCCGCCGCCTGTCCGCCTACAAGGAACTCTATGCTGAAACCGGCGATCCGACCTATGCGAATATCCCTGCTGGGCTGATGGCGCGCGGTGCGCGTCTGGCCAAGCTTTACCAACGGATGGTGGATGAAAACCTGATTCGCCGAGATATCTCTTTTGCGGAAATGGCTCAGCTTGCGTGGGCCTATGCGCGGGAGGAAACACAAGAGTCGCTTGATATTGGTGAGGCGGTTGATCGTCTCTATGCCTCGGCTGGAAGGCAGAAGCGAAGCTACATCAAGCATTTTGCCGAACTGATGCGCCTCTTGGGGCAGGATCTGGCCCATGCCGAAGCGATCCCACGGACGCTGGGGTTGCAACTTGTCAAGATGATGGACGAGGACGCGGGTCTCGTCGGGCGTATCCGGGCGGTTCTCGCCAACATGCCTGATCGGGACGCCGAGGCTGAATTGGCGCTGTTGCGCGACGTGACAAAGCCTGCAGAACCGGGCGCTGTGCAGGTCAGTGAGAAGACACCCCCCAAGGCACCTGCCGCCACGACCGCCAAGACGACGATCCGTCTGGCGCGGCCAGAGGGTCTTGCGAAATGCGTCGCGTCGGACGGCCGGGTCGAAGTGCAGTTTGCCCGTGACTTTTCCTCGCTCGACCGTCGCAAGCTTGAACAGGCGCTGCGGGTCTTTCTTGATAGTCTGGACGGTTGACTAGACTCTGATTTGCGTCAGAATCCCCTCTTCACGCAGAATATCCCTGACCAGCCCGCAGATCATCGCGGGCTTTTCTTCATGGGCCAGGTGACCTAATCCGGGCAACAGGAACACACGGGCATTTGGCATCCGGGTCGCGGCCCGTTCCGAAACGTCTGGTGGAACCGCCTTGTCGTTGGTTCCGGCGATCAGAATCGTGCGTGTTGTGATCTCTGGCAGATCCGCCAGCAAGCGATCCAGCTTCCACTGTGACATCATCGTCAAGGTGGCGTCGACATGGCTTTTGTCGCGGATCAATCTGTCATAGTAGCCCATCCCGACTGCGTCCAGTTCAGAGCCTGTTGAGCTGATTAGAGCCTGTATACGCCCCTGCCCCGACACTGATTTCACAAACAGGCCAGCCGTCAGCGGGTTCAGCGCCAGAACCTTTGCCAGAACCGGAAACAGCCAACCCGCCACACCTTTGAAATGACCCAGCGCGGCGTTCAATCCGATCACGACAGGCGCTTGTCCCCGCGGGGACAGCAGGCGCTGTGACAAGCGCAACGCAATGGCAGCCCCCGCAGAATGGCCTACGATTGCGTCAGGCTGCCAACCTTGCGCGGTGCAGAGGCTTGCGATGTCCTCGGCCATCGCCTCCAGCCCGCACCGCTGGCGGGCGCCGCTTTGAGTGAGCCCCTGCCCCGGCAGGTCCAGTGCGACCACGCGACAGCTGTCGGCCAGATCCGGTAGAACGTCACGCCAGCTATGTGTCGCGCCGCCTGCGCCATGGATCAACAGCACCGTCGGGCCGCTTCCGGCCTCTTGCACATGCCACCGGTGCGGCCGCTGCGCCACCATCCGCGAGTATGCCGCATTGGGCCAGTTCTTCAGGTCCCGGGTGTACTCCATGGCCTAGCCACCCAGCGCATTGGAAATTGCGTTGCTCAACCGTTTGGCATCGGCCCGCGGCAGCGGAACATAAGGCGCCCCCATCTGCGCCGCGAGGTCGCGCAACGCCTCTTGCGGCCGGTTCGACATGTCCAGAACGATCCCGGGGATGCCTTGTGCCCTGATCATGCGGGCCAGCGTCGTCGCATCCAGCCCGGCCCGCGTGCGATCAGCCTCGCCATCAAGCGCGATATTCGCACGCCCGTCTGTGAGCATGGCCAGTGTTGGGCTGAGGCCGCGCCCGCGCGCTTGCACGGCCAATTCACCAGCCGCCTTCAGCCCGGCAGCCAGTGGCGTTCCGCCACCCCCCGGCAATCCGGCCAGCCGGCGTTTGGTCTGCACCAACGAGCGGGTAGGGGGCAGCAGGATCTCGGCCGTTGTTCCGCGAAACGCGATCAGTGCGACATGATCCCGGCGGGCATAGGCTTCCGCCAGCAACAGCTCCACTGCGCCCTTGGCCTCGCCCAGACGGGACATGGCCGCAGATCCGGATGCGTCCACGACGAAAATCAACAAACGATCCGATGTTTCTTCATACCGTTTGAGCCTGATGTCAGATGGCCGGATCAGCAGTCCCGTGCGATCTGGCGAGGCGGTGCGCCGCATCGGTTGCCAAGGGGCTGCCGCCCGCAAGGTTGCCACAAGGTCGATCCGGGACGTGCCGTCCAGTCGGCCGGGTCGTGGGGGCAGGGGGCGGCCACGACGGTTGCCCTTGTGGCGCGCCCCGGCACCGCCTGATCCGGTGCCGCCACGCGCTGTCCCCGCGGGGACAAGTTGATCAAGGAGATGCGCCGGTAGCAATGCGCGCACGGCGTCAATCAGCATCTCATCCGGGATACCTGCGCCGGGTTCAGGGCTTTCACCTTCCTGAGGCTGATCCTCCGGGGCAGGGGGGTCTTGCTCGGGCGGGGGGGGCTCCTCCTCGGCTGGCAGCATAGTGGCGCGGGATGGGTAGACAAGGCTGGCCGCCAGCGCCAGGTCCTCGGCCGAGATCCTGTCCCGCAGGTGCAGCGCCGCATTGGCTCTTGCGGCGCGCAGTGCCAGAAGGGGTGCCCGCAGACTGTCGATCCCGAAGCGGGCGGCAAGGCTGACAAGGGCCGTCACCTCTTCTGTCCCCGCGGGGACAAGGCGCAGCATCCCGCGGGCTTTTTCAATGGCTGCTTGATCATGTCCTGCCGGGGCCAGTTCTCCTGCGCCGATCCCGTCCAGATCAACGTGAAAAGCCAGCCGTTCGATCAGGGTAGGGGGCGCATGCTCTCCGTCCTCTGCGCCTTCGTCCAGCAGGATCAGGCAGTGGCCCTTGTCCGCATCCAGAACCTGTCCCAGTTTCGCGGCCAGATCAGGACCTACGCGCTCTGCCATGGCCAGGACAAGTGCGCTTTCTCTATGCATAAGTCCATGATTAAAAACAATTTTGTTGCTGGACAAGGTTGCGGAAAGGTCGATGCCGCCGAACAGTTGCTCGTCCGAGAAGGTGGGGTGCAGTTTGCGAAGGCGCAACGGCAGAACCGGAAGCAAATCGACAAACGCTTGCCGCGCTGGACCAGAACGCGCCCTGACACAAAGTCCTTTCAGTCCGACGGGGTCGACGGCCAGCAGGTGCAAGGCCTGACAGGCTGCACGCCATCTGTCACCGCCCTCGCTCACCCCAGCACTTCCGTGACGGTGCGGGCCACGCGGGTGGCCGATCCCGCCTCATCAAGCGGATCACGCCGCAAGCGATGGCTTAGCGACGAAGGCGCGATGGCCCGCAGGTGATCGCGCGACAGAACCGCATTGCCCTCATAGGCGGCGAGGGCGCGCGCCGTGCGCAGCAGGGTCAATTCTCCGCGCAAGCCGTCCGAGCCCAAGGCTATGCACAATTTGGCACAATCCCGCAGAATAGAGTCTGGTGTAACGATCTTCGGCAATGCCTCGCGCGCCGCTAGGATGCGATTGCGGATCTTGGTATCGGCGCTGCGCCATCGCTTCATGAAAGCGGTGTTGTCCGTCTCAAAGGCATCGCGGCGCCGTATCACTTCGATCCGCTCTTCGATATCCGTGGGGGAGCGCACCTCGACTGACAGGCCGAACCGATCCAGCAACTGCGGGCGCAGTTCGCCTTCCTCGGGGTTGCCGGAACCGACCAGAACGAAACGCGCTGGGTGCCGGATCGACAAACCCTCGCGTTCCACGACATTTTCACCGGATTGGGCGACGTCCAGCAGCAGATCAACGATGTGATCTTCCAGCAGGTTGACCTCATCGATATAGAGATAGCCACGGTTGGCCCGCGCCAGCAGGCCGGGTTCAAAGGCTTTCTCGCCCCTTGTCAGGGCGCGTTCAATGTCCAGCGCGCCGACGACGCGATCTTCCGTCGCGCCCAAGGGCAAGTCGATCACCGGAGTCGGGCGAGACATCACCTTCTTTGACACTATTTCTGCCCAATCGGGGCAATCTTCCACTCTGGCGGAGTTCACGGGACAGCCCTCGACCGCCATGATCGGAGGCAGTAAGGCCGCTAATGCGCGCACGGCAGTGGACTTCCCGGTGCCGCGATCGCCGAACACCAGAACGCCGCCAATCCCGGGGTCGATCGCCGTCAGAATCATCGCCTGTTTCATCGCGGTTTGCCCCACGATGGCCGAGAAAGGGAAGGGAGAGGTCATGCAGGTCTGTCCAGTCTGTTGAGCGGGCTGCCGCCCTGCCAACTTCCCGCGTCGCCAAGGACACGGAAGCGGGCATAGAGTTCCTCACGGAACCAGTTTCCTTCGCGCACGGCCCGGATGGCTTGTGCGTGAGGGCCGTCCTTGCGGGCGAAATCGGCCATGCTGTCGGTGTTGGGCCAGATCGAAAAGGTCACCTGATGCAGCAGCGGCACTTCACCGATGCCGATCTTGAAGGCCACGTTGCGGTCCGATCCGATCATCGCGCTGATATCGGGCACCTTGCGCCAGAACTTCATCGCGATCGAGGGCTTTACCGTTGCGCGGGTCAATGCCGCCAAAGGGCCAGCGCAGGGGGCTTCGGTCACAGTGAAGGGTTCGACGCCAGACCACACCCCGCGCGCCGAGGTGGCGGTCAGGAACACGGTCCAGTCCTCCGCCGCGCGCCGCCGGTAGCGGCCGAAGATATCGGCTTCCGCGGTCTGGCGGCGCGCCGTCTCTTCATCCGGCCAGGTGGCAAGGATGGCATAGACCGCCGTGTTGGGCAGGGGTGTAAAACCTTCGCCCGTGCCAGAGCCGCAAAGTTTCCAGAACCCGATTCCCGGCACGCGCGGCAGGGCAAAACGCCCCGCGCCCATCATCGCCAGGGCCCAAAGGCGGTCCGTGACGCTGGCAAAGCGGAAAAAGCTGAGGCTGACGGTCTGCATGGCCCCTCGTTTGTGGCATGTGTCAATTTAGTCTGACACGATGCACTGCAATTGAAAAGATGCGAAGCTTCAGATTGTAAACTAAACTAGACATGTTACTGTTGACGAATGATGACACGAGTCGATCCCCGTCTAGCCGACGAAGCCGCCCGCGCTCTTGCGCCACATGCCGTTGTGATCGGTGCCGGTCTGGGCGGTCTTGCCTCTGCCATGCGATTGGGGGCGCGCGGATATCGTGTGACCGTGATTGACAAGTTGGACATGCCGGGTGGGCGTGGATCGTCCATCACGCAGGGCGGGTATCGCTTCGATCTTGGCCCGACCATTGTGACGGTGCCCCAGATTTTCAAGGAATTATGGGCTATCTGTGGTCGCGAATTCCACAAGGATGTGGACCTGCGCCCCATGGACCCTTTTTACGAGATCCGCTGGCCCGACGGGTCCGGTTTCACGGCGCGGCAGGACACCAATGCAATGCGCGCCGAGGTGGGGCGGCTCTCGCCCGGTGATCTGCCTGGCTATGACAAGTTCCTGAAAGACAGCGAAGACCGCTACTGGTTCGGGTTCGAGGATCTTGGTCGCCGGTCGATGCACAAATTTTCCGACCTGTTGAAAGTGCTGCCCACCTTCGTGAGGATGCGCGCCGACCGTTCCGTCTATGCCCATGCGGCAAAGCGGTTCAAGGACGAGCGGTTGCGAATGGCCTTCTCTTTCCATCCGCTGTTCATCGGTGGCGACCCGTTCAATGTGACCTCGATGTATATCCTTGTCAGCCATCTGGAAAAGGAGTTCGGGGTTCACTATGCGATGGGCGGTGTGGCGGCGATTGCCGAAGCGATGGCCCGCGTCATCGAAGAACAGCACGGTTTGCTGCGCTACAAGACCGAGGTGGACGAGATCCTGATCGAAAACGGTCGTGCCGTGGGCGTTCGTCTGGCCGGGGGGGAGCGGATCGACGCGGATATCGTCATTTCCAACGCCGATGCAGGGCATACCCATACGCGCCTGTTGCGCAACCACGCGGCAAAACGCTGGACCGACCAGAAGCTGAAGGCATCCCGATGGTCGATGGGCCTGTATGTCTGGTACTTCGGGACCAAGGGCACCAAGGCCAAATGGACAGATGTCGGCCACCACACGATCCTGAACGCGCCGCGCTACAAGGGTCTGGTGAATGATATCTTCATCAAGGGCAAGCTGGCCGATGACATGAGCCTTTATGTCCATCGCCCGAGTGTGACCGATCCCTCCGTCGCGCCCGAAGGCGATGACACGTTTTACGTCCTCAGTCCGGTGCCGCATCTGGGTCATGACAACCCGGTGGATTGGAAGGCGGAAAGCGCCGCTTACCGGGACAAAATGATCAAGGTGCTTGAGGATCAGCTGCTGCCCGGTCTGTCTGCGCATTTGACCGAAGAGTTGATCTTCACGCCCGAGGATTTTCGGGACCGTTACCTCAGCCCCTATGGGTCGGGATTCTCGATCGAGCCGCGTATCCTGCAAAGCGCATGGTTCCGGCCCCATAACGTGAGCGAGACAATTCCGGGCCTGTTCCTTGTGGGCGCAGGCACCCATCCCGGCGCGGGTCTGCCCGGAGTGGTGTCCAGTGCCGAAGTGCTGGATCAACTGGTGCCCGATCCTGAAACGATTCTGGCGGCGCGGAGATGATCGACCCCCGCGATATGGCGCATTGCGAAGAGGCGATCCGCCATGGCTCGCTGTCCTTCCACGCGGCCTCGCGTCTTTTGCCTTCGAAGGTCCGTGATCCTGCGTTGGCGCTCTATGCCTTTTGCCGTCTGGCGGATGACGCCGTCGACCTTCAGCCTGAAAAGGCGCAGGCCGTTCTGTCCCTGCGTGACCGACTGGACCTTGCCTATCAGGGACGTCCGCAAAATGCGCCCGCTGATCGGGCCTTTGCCGCAATGGTCGAGGATTTCCAGATGCCGCGCGCCTTGCCCGAGGCGCTCTTGGAAGGTCTGGCCTGGGATGCGATGGGCCGGCGCTATGCGACTCAATCCGAACTCTACGACTATTGCGCGCGTGTGGCAGCCGCTGTCGGTGCAATGATGTGCGTTCTGATGCGCGTGCGTTGCCCTGATGCGCTGGCGCGGGCCTGCGATCTGGGCGTGGCGATGCAGTTGACCAATATCGCCCGTGATGTGGGCGAGGACGCGATGGAGGGGCGGCTCTACCTGCCGACAGAATGGTTGGCAGAGGCGGGGCTGACACCAGAACAGTTTCTGGACAACCCGCGCCCGACCAAGGCGATCCGTCAGATGGTGCGTCGTCTTCTGGTGCAGGCTGACCGGCTTTATGCAAGGTCCGAGGCCGGTGTTGCCGGTCTTCCGCGCGCCGCGCGACCCGGGATCTTTGCGGCGCGTTTTATCTATGCCGGGATCGGCGCGCAGGTGCAGAAGGCCGGGTATGATTCGCTTACTACCCGGGCCCATACATCGAAGGCCCAGAAGATCGGCTGGCTCGGCCTGTCGATGCTCAGGGCAGGGGGCACGATGGTGATGCCGAAATCGGCGTTGCTATATGCGCAGCCGCTGGACGAGATCCGCTTTCTTGTCGATGCCGCCGCACGTCGTCCAGTCCAGGCGGCCAGCCGTTCTGATGCGCTGATCGGCGCATTGACGCAATTGGAGCATCACAGCCGATCACAACGTGCGGCCTTGATAACGGGGGCGGAAGGGACTAGCTGATCCGCATGGATTGGCTTTTGTTTCTTGTCTTCTTGGGGGCCTGCCTTGGTGCGGGTCTGACCGGCGGTCTGTTTCAGCCCGGCGAATGGTATCGCGCCCTGACCAAGCCAAGCTGGACTCCGCCTGACTGGGTATTTCCCGTAACATGGTTCGTGCTCTACGCCTGCATGGCGGCGGCTGGAGCGCGTGCGGCCGTTCTGCCGGATGCGGAATATGCCATGGCCTTTTGGGCCCTGCAGATCGCGCTGAACGGGCTGTGGACGCCTGTGTTCTTTGGCCTGAAGAAGATCAGACTGGGATTTGTGGTCGTGTCCTGCCTGTGGCTGGCCGTGCTTGGCGCGATGATCGCGCTTTGGCAGGTGGATTGGGTCGCCGGGGCCTTGTTCATTCCCTATCTGGTCTGGGTGACGATTGCCGCATCACTGAACGCTGCGATCTGGCGCCTGAATCCGGACGTGGCGCGCGCCGCCTGATCAATCCGCAAAGGTCCAGTTTGACCGGCGCGGAACCCGGCATGCCAGCATCGGTTTGAGCAAGGGGCTGCGGAACCGCACCAGATCCAGCGCCTCATGAACGCCTACCGTTTCCACGCCGTCCAGCTTGGTCCTGACCGCCGAGCGGGAATAGAACGGCGCATCCAGCATGTTCTTGACCTGCTTGGGCTGGTAGCCCGCATCGGCCCGCGTTTCCCGTGCCACGGCCCAAAGGCTGCGGCGCATCTGCGCCTTTGGGGGCAGGGGGATCATCCGCGCGGCCCCATCTGCGTCGAACTGGATGCCCGCGGCCAACTCGCTCCCATCCAGTCGTGTCGCATCATAAAAACAGGTGCTTCCTGATCCGGTTGGATAGCGACCCCATGTCCAATAGGCGAAATCATCTTCCAGCGCGCACGTTCCGAAATTGGCGTCGAAATAGCCATGTCCGTCCCACTGCCAGCCGGGACTGTTCAATGCGACGCTGATCGTCGATGTCGGCCCGAATGGGCGCCAGATATGTGCTCCATCGGGAGTGAGTGGCAGCTCGACCGCCGTGATCGCCGAGGGTGTCACGCGGATCTGTCCGCGCACGCGGCTGATGACGGGCGGGGCTGAAATCTCGTCGATGTCGATGATGAGCACGTCACCGTCCCATCGCATCATGGACGGGCCGACCTCCAGCCGCGAGGCCGTCTGGCGCAGGGCGGATCGTCCCCGGTCGGTCATCGTGAAACGGCCGCCGGGACCATAGGTGGCCACGTTGATGCAGCAATGATTGGCCGGATCACGCCGCCCGGACCAGCGATACCACGGCGAGAAAACCGACCCGATGAACCCGATCACGGAAACAGCACGCGTGCCATCATCGCTTATGCCGTCGACATACCACCACGCGTAGCCATTTGGCGGGACATCGAGGTTGAAGAAAGGTCGCTCAAGATCGCCGCGACCGCGTGCCGGGCGGAGAGCGTTGCCATCGGCACTCCAGCCCCCGGATGGGTTCCGCCCCCCGCGAGGTAAAGGCCCTTGATCTGCGTCCGCGCCGTGGGGCGCTGGAATGCCGCCATCATCCCGTGCGGGCTCTGCCCGTAGAGTGATCCTGTCGAGGCGGGAAACAGGCGGTTGAACCCTGTCGGAGTCGTCAGTGTCTCTGGTCCAGGAAGCCTGTCGAAGGTCAGGCCGAAACGGGCGAGAGTCTGGAACGTGAGCGTCTGACATGCAGAAAAATCCTCGGGCGTGATCGTTGGGGGCGATTCGGGTTCCATGACCGGCGGAGCGTTCGCGATGATCTCGAATCGTTCGATCGGGGGCAGGGGGGTGCCTTGTCCCCGGTCCTCGGCGCAGATGTAGAGCGTGGGGTCGCGCGGTTGCTTGCCCTGTTCCAGCGCTGCGAATTCCGCACGCGGGTCTGTGCTGAAAAAGACGTTGTGATGGGCCAGATCGGGACCTTTGGGTGCTGCGGCAAAACTCCAGACCTGTGCCGACAGGCTGCGTGCCGTTTGTCGGGTCTGGGTGGCGACTTCGGCAACGGCTCGTCCCAGTGTGCCCGTGGCAAGCGCTCTTGGATCGCCGTTGAACAGGATCGTGCCTGCCGCCAGACGTTCGCACCCTGTCAGGTGCACGGCGCTGACCTGTCCGCCCTGTGTTTCGATCCGCGTGACATCCGCATCATAGCGGAAGGTCACGCCGCGCGCCTGTGCGAGATTGGCAATTGCGACCGCAAGGCGATGCATGCCGCCCTTGACACACCAGACGCCCGCCGCTTCTGCCTGCCAGATCAGGGCCAGGATCGCCGGAGAGCGATAGGGAGAGCCGCCGACATATGTTGCATAACGCCCGAAAAGCTGTGCCAGGCGGCGGTCGGTGAATTGACGGTTCAGCAATTCGGCCAGACTGGACTGTGGTGCCATGGCCGGGATCAGCGACGGGTTTCGCATCACGTGTGACGTGAGCGATGTCAGACTTGGCTCGGCTGCCTGCATCATTGGCATATCGAAAGCGCTGAAAAGCTGCGCGGCGCGTTTGCTGAAGGCGTGAAACTCTCTCTCTGCTTTTGGGCCTGCAAAGGCGCGGATCGCGGCACTGTTTGCATCCTGATTGGCGTGCAGATCAAGGGTGCTGCCATCGGGCCACCAATGACGGGCCAGGATCGCTTGCGGGATCAAGGTGACATGATCCTCGAGCCGTTCTCCGGCCTGCCTGAACAGATCGTCAAACACGTGACGCATGGTCAGCACGGTCGGGCCTGCATCCACAGGCCCCGCCAGGGAAGACAGGGTGCGCATCTTGCCGCCGACTGAGGAATGACGTTCCAGCACAAGGATCTCACGGTCAGTTTCGCGTGCGTAACCAGACAAGCGCAGCGCAGCGGCAAGCCCGGCAATGCCGGCACCGATGATCACGATCCGGGTGGAGGGGTCAGAACTCTGTGGGCACATTTGGATAACCTCGTCTGTGAATTGTTGACTCGCCGAGGCAAACTGTCCAGTATGATTTACACATTGATGTCGGAAAATTCTGACAACTCGGGCGAAAGGGCCACTGGAATGGGTTTGCATTCGCGTATCGACGCCGCAGTTTCCAGAGCCATTGCCATAGGGCAGGGGGGCGTTGCCCCGGCTCAATTGTCGGCGGCCTTGGACTATGCCACGTCTCCGGGCGGTGCCCGGATCAGGCCGACCATCCTGATGTCCGTGGCGATGGCTTGCGGCGACGACAAGCCCGCGCTGTCCGATGCGGCAGCGGCCGCGTTGGAGTTGATCCATTGTGCCAGTCTCGTCCATGACGACCTTCCCTGTTTCGATGATGCCGACATGCGGCGCGGCAAACCTTCGGTCCATCGTGCCTTTTCGCAGCCACTGGCGGTTCTGACTGGCGACAGCCTGATCGTTCTGGCTTTCGAGGTGCTGGCCCGCGAGGCGCATCATCATCCGATGCGCTGTGCGGAACTGGTGCTGACGCTGGCGCGACGCACCGGCATGCCGAATGGAATCTGTGCAGGGCAGGGTTGGGAAAGCGAGCCACAGATTGATCTGTCCGCCTATCATCAATCCAAGACAGGCGCGTTGTTCATTGCCGCCACCCAGATGGGTGCGGTCGCCGCAGGGCAGGAGGCCGAGCCATGGTTCGAGCTGGGTGCCCGGATCGGCGAGGCGTTTCAGGTAGCTGATGACCTGCGGGATACACTCTATGATGCCGAAACACTGGGCAAGCCGGTGGGTCAGGATGGCCTGCATGGGCGCCCCAATGCGGTGTCCGCTCTGGGTGTGGATGGCGCGATACGGCGGCTCAAGGATATTCTGGGTGGGGCCATCGCCTCGATTCCGTCTTGCCCCGGCGAGGCGCAACTGGCCGAGATGGTGCGAAAGCAGGCCGAACGTCTGACCCCCGTCGCTCCGGTCCGCAGCGCAAGGTGAACTCATGACCGATGCGGCCACAGGCCATGGTGCGGCGCGTCCTAAGGGGCCGCGTCTGACAGGGTGGTTCCATCGACTGATTGCGAAACCGTCATTCCAGAGCTGGGCAAGCCGCTTCCCCCTGACCCGTGGTATCGCGCGGCGCGAAGGCGCCGAAATGTTCGATCTGGTCGCGGGATTCGTGCAGTCCCAAGTCCTGATGGCGGTTGTCGAGTTGCGTCTGTTGCACCGCTTGATGGACGCGCCCAGAACGCCGACCGGTCTGGCGCGCGAGGCGGGCATGACTTCGGACCGGATGGAGATCCTGCTACAGGCTGCCGCAGCGCTTGGTCTGGCCCGCCGTCGCAAGGATGGGCGTTTCACGCTGGCGCGCAAGGGCGCAGCCCTTCTGGGCGTGCCGGGGCTTGAGGCCATGATCTTGCATCACCGGGCATTCTATCGTGACATGGAAGATCCCGTTGCCCTGTTGCGGGGCGAAGTGGATACCGAGCTTGCGAATTTCTGGCCCTATGTCTTTGGCGCGCGAGGGGATGTTGATCCAGCGGTGACGCGGACCTATTCCGATCTGATGGCTGACAGCCAGGGGCTGGTGGCGCAGGATACTTTGCGCATGGTCGATCTTTCGGATGTGAAATTCCTTCTCGATCTGGGGGGCGGATCTGGCGCCTTCGCACTTGCCGTCGCGCAGGCCTATCCGGGGCTTGGTCTGATGCTGTTCGATTTGCCTGATGTCGTGCCGGCGGCCAAGACCAGGTTCGAAGCGGCGGGGCTTGGCGCGCGGCTTGAGGTGCATGGCGGCTCTTTCCGAAGCGATTCGCTGCCGTATGGTGCGGATGCGATTTCTCTGATCCGGGTGCTTTATGATCACTCGGATGACACTGTGCGAAGCCTGCTGTCAAAAATATATGACAGTTTACCGCCCGGTGGGCGGCTGATCATTTCCGAACCGATGTCTGGCGGGGCCACTCCCGAGCGTGCGGGAGATGTCTATTTTGCCTTCTACACGATGGCGATGCGGACCGGAAAAACGCGATCTGCCGAGAAAATAGGCAGGCTTTGCTCGGATGCGGGGTTTGGAAAAATTTCGGCACCGCCTGCGCGCCGGCCGTTTGTCACCTCTGTCGTCACATGTGTGAAGCCAGATTGACAAGGATCGCCGAAAACTGTCCATTTATATTGACAGTTAGTTCTGTAACATTAAACTGACAGATAATGACACCACTCGATCCGAGTCTTTCCCGCCCGGATCCCGAAACGACAGGAGGGGATGATGCAGACACACGCAGTCCTTCTGAATGGTCCCCGCGACCTGTCGGTGGAATGTCTGGACCTGACGGATCCTTCCGCAGGCGACCTGGTGGTCGAGATCGCTCATTCGGGCATCTCTACCGGTACCGAGAAACTCTTCTGGTCGGGGCAGATGCCGCCGTTCCCCGGTATGGGGTATCCGCTCGTGCCGGGCTATGAGGCCGCGGGCGAGGTTGTCGAGGCTGGGGTCGATACCGGTTACAGAGTCGGTGATCATGTCTTCGTGCCGGGTGCCAGCTGCTACCGTGATGCGTTCGGTCTGTTCGGCGGCGCTGCGCGGCGCATCGTGACCTCTGCGGACCGTGTTACACGAATCGATGCTGGCCTTGGGGCCGAAGGGGCTTTGCTGGCGCTGGCCGCAACCGCCCGTCATGCCATGGCTGGTCTGGACAAGGCGGTGCCGGATCTGATCGTAGGTCACGGTGTTCTGGGTCGCTTGCTGGCGCGTCTGACGATTGCCGCCGGTGCGCCTGCACCGACGGTGTGGGAGGTGAATGCCGACCGCCGCACTGGTGCCGAAGGATATCAGGTCATCTCGCCCGAGGAAGATACGCGGCGCGACTATGGTGCGGTCTATGATGCCTCTGGTAACGGCGCGCTGCTGAATGAACTGGTCACCCGTATCCGCAAGGGCGGAGAGATCGTTCTTGCCGGTTTCTATACCGATCCGATCAGCTTTGCCTTTCCGCCTGCCTTCATGAAGGAGGCGCGGTTCCGCATCGCCGCCGAATGGGCACGCGACGATCTGATTGCCACCCGCTCTCTTGTTGAAAGCGGTGCGCTGTCGCTGGCGGGGCTGATCACGCATCAAGCCACTGCCTCGGATGCGCCCTCTGCCTATCGGACAGCCTTTGACGACTCGGCCTGTCTGAAAATGATCTTGAACTGGAAGGACGCAGCGTGAAAGACGATGTACCGAATCTGAAGGACTTCGACCGCCGCTTGCGTGATGAAGCGCATGAGGAGCCGACACTGGAGGTGCCGCAGGGCGAGCCCACCAGCAAGACGCAGATCATCGCGATCTATGGCAAGGGCGGGATCGGAAAAAGTTTCACGCTGGCAAACCTGTCCTGCATGATGGCCGAACAGGGCAAGCGCGTCTTGCTTATCGGCTGTGATCCGAAATCCGACACGACCTCGCTTTTGTTCAACGGCAGAGCTTGCCCGACAATCATCGAGACCTCGACCCGCAAGAAACTGGCGGGCGAAGAGGTCGCGATCGGTGATGTCTGCTATAAGCGCAACGGTGTTTTCGCCATGGAGCTGGGCGGTCCCGAAGTGGGGCGCGGTTGCGGTGGGCGCGGAATCATCCACGGGTTTGAACTGCTGGAGAAGTTGGGCTTCCACGACTGGGACTTCGACTATGTCTTGCTGGATTTCCTGGGTGATGTGGTCTGTGGTGGCTTCGGTCTGCCGATTGCCCGCGACATGGCGCAGAAGGTGATTTTGGTCGCGTCCAACGATCTGCAATCGCTCTATGTGGCCAACAATGTCTGTTCGGCGGTGGAGTACTTCCGCAAGCTGGGTGGCAATGTCGGCGTGGCCGGTCTGGTCATCAACAAGGACGATCACTCAGGCGAGGCGCAGGCCTTTGCGAAGGCGGTGAACATCCCCGTACTGGCCGCGATCCCGCAGGATGATGACCTGCGCAAGAAGTCAGCGAATTACCAGATCGTCGGCACAATGGAATCCCAGTGGGGTCCGCTGTTCGCGGAGTTGGCAGAAGCCGTAGGCATCGCCCCGCCGGTCCGGCCCAAGCCGTTGGATCAGGACGGTCTGCTGGGCCTGTTCGATGCCAAGGATACGGGCGGCGACTATCAACTGGTGCCCGCTACCGACATGGACATGCGCGGCAAGAACGCCGAGCCGAAACCCTCTCTGGAAGTGGTGTACGACGATGTTTGACCTCGACCAGCTTTCCACATGGGACGCGCTACTGAAGCGGCTGGCCGTGCCCGCGCAACCGCAAAAACAATCTGAACAGAAGACAGCATGACCGATGAAGTCACATATGACACCGCCGCTCAGGCTGATGTGATCCTCGGGAAGCCTGATCCGATTTCCGAGACTGCGACAGGCACAGCTTTGCCGCAGGACGGGGCAGGTTGCCACGCAGGTGCCGCCACGATGGAGGCTGCTGCGCGTCAGGCCGGGCAGTCCGAGATTCTGGATCGCTACGCAGCGGATTATCCCAAGGGTCCGCATGACCAACCGCAGAGCATGTGCCCCGCGTTCGGCTCATTGCGTGTGGGTCTCAGGATGCGCCGTGTGGCGACGATCCTGTCGGGATCGGCCTGCTGCGTTTACGGTCTGACCTTCGTGTCGCATTTCTACGGCGCGCGGCGGTCTGTGGGTTATGTGCCCTTCAACTCGGAATCCCTCGTCACCGGCAAGCTGTTCGAAGATATCCGCGACGCGGTGCATGAACTGGCCGATCCCGATCAATTTGACGCGGTCGTTGTGACCAACCTTTGTGTGCCCACCGCCAGCGGCGTGCCGCTCCGTCTGCTGCCCGAAGAAATCAACGGCGTGCGGATTGTGGGGATTGATGTGCCGGGTTTCGGCATCCCCACCCATGCCGAGGCCAAGGACGTTCTGGCTGGCGCGATGCTGAATTACGCGCGCAAGGAGATCCAGGCCGGACCTGTGGCTGCTCCTGCTGGCGGTAAATCGGACCGTCCCACCGTGACCCTGTTGGGCGAGATGTTCCCGGCCGATCCGATGATGATCGGTGCAATGCTGGCCCCTATGGGTCTGGCTGTCGGGCCGGTTGTGCCCTGCCGCGAATGGCGCGAGCTTTATGCCGCCCTTGATTGCGGTGCTGTGGCTGCGATCCATCCCTTCTATACCGCTGCGATCCGCGAGTTTCAGGCGGCTGGCCGCCCCGTGGTCGGCTCTGCCCCCGTCGGACATGACGGCACTGCCGCGTGGCTGTCTGCGATTGGTGAGGCGTTCAATCTGCCTGCCGACAAGGTTGCTGCCGCCCAGAACATGTTCCTGCCCGCGATCAAGGCCGCTTTGGCTGGTGCGCCGATCAACGGCACCATCACACTCAGCGGGTATGAGGGGAGCGAGCTGCTTGTCGCCCGTCTGCTGATCGAAAGCGGCGCGAATGTGCCTTATGTCGGTACGGCTTGCCCTAAAACACCGTGGTCTGCCGCTGATGCCGAATGGCTGCGCGCGCGTGGGGTGACAGTGAAGTTCCGCGCGTCATTGGAAGATGATTGCGCCGCGATGGAGGCGATCCGCCCGGATCTGGCGATCGGGACGACCCCGGTCGTGCAGAAGGCCAAGGAACTGGCGATCCCCGGACTTTACTTCACCAACCTGATTTCCGCGCGTCCCCTGATGGGGCCGGCGGGGGCAGGGTCCTTGGCCGAGGTGGTGAATGCCGCCATCGCCGGCAAAGACCGGATGGAGCATATGAAGGAATTCTTCGAGGGCGTCGGCACGGGCGATACCGCCGGGATCTGGGAGGGCAGCCCCAACCTGCGCCCCGATTTCCGCGCCCTGCATCAGAAGAAACTCGACAAGGCGGCACGTGCGGCCAAAGCCGAGGAGATGATCTGATGGGGGGCGTGTTTTGCAAAAACGCGCCCAGTGCGCGAAAGCGGATCGCCAAAGCGATCTGCGTGCGCTCCTCGTTCGAGGAGTGCAAAAGATGCTGATCCAAGACCACGACCGCGCGGGCGGATATTGGGGTGCGGTCTATGCCTTCTGCGCCACCAAAGGGTTGCAGGTGGTGATCGACGGCCCGGTTGGCTGCGAAAACCTGCCTGTCACATCGGTGCTGCATTATACAGATGCGTTGCCGCCGCATGAGTTGCCTATCGTTGTTACTGGCCTGGGCGAGTCCGAAATGGGCTCGGGCACAGAGGATGCGATGAAACGCGCCTGGGGCACGCTTGATCCGGCTCTTCCCGCCGTGGTCGTGACAGGTTCGATTGCCGAGATGATCGGTGGTGGTGTCACACCGCAGGGCACGAATATTCAGCGGTTCCTGCCGCGCACAATTGATGAGGACCAATGGCAGAGCGCGGACCGCGCGATGACGTGGATCTTCACCGAGTTTGGCATGACCAAGGGCCGTATGCCGCCCGAGAAGAAGCGCGAAGAAGGAGCTGCCCCCCGCGTCAATATCCTTGGGCCTATGTATGGTGTGTTCAACATGCCCTCGGACTTGGCCGAGATCCGGCGCCTGGTCGAAGGGATCGGGGCCGAGGTCAATATGGTCATGCCGCTTGGCAGCCATGTCGCCGAGATGCGCAATCTGGTGAATGCGGATGTGAATATCTGCATGTATCGCGAGTTCGGGCGCGGCCTGTGCGAATGTCTGGGCAAGCCCTATCTGCAAGCGCCCATCGGTGTGGACAGCACCACGAAATTCCTGCGCAAGCTGGGCGAGATGCTGGGGCTGGACCCCGAGCCGTTCATCGCGCGCGAGAAGCATTCCACGATCAAGCCGGTCTGGGATCTGTGGCGCAGCGTGACGCAGGATTTTTTTGCCACAGCCAGTTTCGCGGTGGTGGCGAACGAGACTTATGCGCGTGGCATCCGCCATTTCCTTGAGGGCGATCTGGGCTTTCCTTGCGCCTTTGCAGTAGCGCGCGTTGCCGGGACCAAGACGAACAACGTCGAGGTCAAGGCGATGCTGCACCAGAAGCGCCCGCTGATCGTCTTGGGCAGCATCAACGAGAAGATGTATCTGGCGGAGATGAAGGGCGGGCACGGACCCAGCCCCGCTTTCATCCCGGCATCCTTCCCCGGTGCTGCGATCCGGCGTCATACCGGCACGCCAATGATGGGCTATGCCGGTGCGACATATCTGCTTCAGGAAGTGTGCAACGGGCTGTTTGATGCGCTGTTCCACATCCTGCCATTGGCCAGCACCATGGATGCGGCCGAGGCGACCCCCACGACCCTGCGCCGCGACTTCCCCTGGGATGCCGATGCGCAAGCCGCCCTTGATCGTATCGTGTCCCGCCATCCGGTGCTGACACGGATTTCGGCGGCCAAGACCCTGAGAGACGAGGCCGAGCGGGCCGCGTTGGCGCAAGGTGCCGAACGCGTGGTGCTCGAGACCGTTCAGGCACTCAATCCCGACCTTGCGCGCCCTGCGCGGGGTCCAGTGGTGAAAGGAGATCTGTCATGACAGATGCAACGTCCAATACCCCGATGACCCGCAGCCACAAACCGCCGCGGACCGAGTTCATGGTCTATTTTGGCGTGATCTTTCTGGCTACCCTGCCGCTTGCGACCCTGACTTGGGCGCTGGCGCTGATCAAGGGGGGACGCATCCCCGAAAAGGGCCCGATTGCCCGTGCCTGGAGCCAGGCTCGGATCATCACGCCCATGATTTTCTCGGCCTGATCCATGTGGATCGGTCTGCATATCCCGCCCACGCGCGGACCGGCAGACAGCCGAACACGAGATCTGTCCATCCGCAAGGGTGGTCAGAGCCCGGAGGGGCGCTTGCACCCCAAAGGACCCGGCCGCGGGGAGCGCGGCGTCACCATTACATTCCGGAGGAAAGTTAATGGCTGATAAATCCGACCTGTCCTTCACAGGTCTCACAGACGAGCAGGCGCAAGAATTGCACTCGGTCTACATGAGCGGGCTTTGGCTCTTCACAGCTGTCGCAGTTGTGGCTCACCTGGCCGTGTACATTTGGCGCCCCTGGCTCTGAGGAGAGATTGAACAATGGCTAAATTCTACAAGATCTGGCTCATCTTCGATCCGCGCCGCGTGTTTGTTGCACAAGGCGTCTTCCTCTTCCTGCTGGCAGCGATGATTCACCTCGTCCTGCTGAGCACGGAGCACTTCAACTGGTTCGAGCTGGCAGCCCAAAAAGCAGCGATGTGATCCGTTCTCCCCAAATGGGGACGGGTGACAACCAGTAGAGTGACATCAAGATAGCTGCGGGCACGTCAGGCGTGGCCTGCCCGCGGCAAACCGAAATCCATCGACGGCTTGCGGTCTGAACAGACGAGCCGCCAAACGCGGAGACAGAAGATGGCGTTGCTCAGCTTCGAGAGAAAGTATCGCGTCCGTGGTGGGACGCTGATCGGCGGCGATCTGTTCGATTTCTGGGTGGGCCCGTTCTACGTGGGCTTCTTTGGGGTCACGACAGCATTTTTCGCCTTGTTAGGCACCATTCTGATCTTCTGGGGAGCGTCCCAGCAAGGGACATTCAATCCTTGGTTGATCAACATAGCACCGCCCGACCTGGCTTATGGTCTGGGCATGGCTCCCCTCATGGAGGGGGGGCTCTGGCAGATCATCACATTCTGCGCAACCGGCGCCTTCATCAGCTGGGCCCTGCGCGAGGTCGAGATCTGCCGCAAACTCGGGATTGGCTATCATGTGCCCTTCGCCTTCAGTTTTGCCATCCTGGCCTATATGACACTGGTGATCTTCCGCCCGCTACTGATGGGCGCCTGGGGGCATGGTTTTCCCTATGGGATCTTCAGCCACCTCGATTGGGTCAGCAACACGGGCTACGCCTATCTGCACTTCCACTATAACCCGGCACATATGCTGGCCGTGACGTTGTTCTTCACGACGACCTTCGCGCTGGCCCTGCATGGTGCGCTGGTGCTGAGTGCGGCCAACCCCGAGAAGGGCGAGTTAGCGCAGGGGCCCGACAATGAAGATACGTTCTTCCGTGACTTCATCGGTTATTCGGTCGGCACCCTGGGCATCCACCGTGTGGGTTTCCTGCTGGCGATCAACGCGGTCTTCTTTTCGGCGGTCTGCATCATCATCTCCGGCCCGGTCTGGACCAAGGGCTGGCCCGAATGGTGGAACTGGTGGCTTGAGCTGCCGATCTGGCCCTCTCAGGTAGGAATGTAATCATGGCTGAATATCAGAACATATTCACGCAAGTACAGGTTCAGGGCCCGGTCGAATGGGGCATGGACAACGAAAACAACATGATGGAAGAGCGGATCGGCAAGCCTTTCTTCAGCCAGTTGGTTGGCTGGATCGGCAATGCGCAGATCGGTCCGGTCTACCTTGGCTGGACGGGCATGATCAGCCTTGCCACCGGCCTTCTGTGGTTCAACATCGTGGGTCTGAACATGCTGGCGCAGGTCGGCTGGTCGATCCCGGAATTTCTGCGGCAGCTGTTCTGGCTGGCGCTGGAGCCGCCGGGGCCGGAGCATGGCCTGTCGATGCCGCCGCTGAATGACGGGGGCTGGTATATCATCAGCTCGTTCTTCCTGCTGGTGTCGGTCATGACATGGTGGCTGCGCTCTTACTTGTTGGCGCAGCAGCACAAGATGGGCAAGCATGTGGCCTGGGCCTTTGCCTCGGCGATCTGGCTGTTCCTTGTGCTGGGCCTGATCCGTCCTGTCCTGATGGGCAGCTGGTCCGAGGCGGTGCCCTATGGCATCTTCCCGCACCTTGACTGGACCACCGCATTCTCGATCCGCTACGGGAACCTTTACTACAACCCGTTCCACTGTCTCTCGATCGTGTTCCTGTATGGTTCTGTCCTGCTGTTCGCGATGCATGGCGCAACGATCCTTGCCGTGACCCGCTTCGGTGGCGACCGCGAGTTGGAGCAGATCTACGACCGTGGCACGGCTTCAGAGCGGGCAGCCCTGTTCTGGCGCTGGACCATGGGTTTCAACGCCACGATGGAAGGTATCCATCGCTGGGCCTGGTGGTTTGCCGTGCTGACCCCGATTACGGGTGGCATCGGTATCCTTCTGACCGGCACCGTCGTGGATAACTGGTTCATCTGGGCACAAGAGCACAACTTCGCGCCCATGTATGACGGCTCCTATGGCTACGCTGACTACGGGTCTTACGAAGCCTTCATCGGACAGGAGGACTGATATGTTTCCGAAATGGTTTGATGACTGGAATCGCAAGAATCCAAAGGACATCTACGGCCCCGCGATACTTGTCGGGGCCGTGGGAGGCGCGGTTTTCGTGGCGGCATTCCTGGTGACATGGGGGCAACCCCTTGCCACGGACAGCATGCAGACCGGTCCTCGCGGCACCGGCATGTCGGTGCCAGAGTTCAAAGCCGATCTGGCGACGCCCGATCCTTCGATCGAGTTGATCCTGGCGAATGATCCGCTGATCCCGGAACCGGGTGAAGAACTGGCGGGTGACATCTATCAGAACGTGCAGGTTCTGGGCGGTCTGACGGATGCCAATTTCAACCGGCTGATGGCGGCGATGACGGAATGGGTCGCACCTGAGCAGGGCTGTGCCTATTGCCACGGAGATGGTGATCTGGAGACGTATGGCGAGGATAATCTGTATACCAAGATTGTCGCGCGCCGCATGATCGAGATGACCCAGAACATCAACGAGAACTGGGACGGTCACGTCAACGCCAACAAGCAGGTGGGTGTCACCTGCATGACCTGCCATCGGGGTCAGAACGTGCCCAGCAACATCTGGTTCAAGATCACGCCGGTCAACGAGTCCGTTGCCGGTTGGTCAGCCAACCAGAACCGTGCGACAAGTATCAGCCAGTCCACGTCCTTGCCGTCGGATGCGCTGGAAAAGTACCTGCTGGAATATGAAAGCATCAAGGTTCACGATCTGGAAAGCCGCGTGGACAACCAGCCCGGCGATCCGCTGATCCAGCAGACCGAGCGGACCTATTCGCTGATGAACTACTTCTCGAACTCGCTCGGGGTGAACTGCGTGTTCTGTCACAACAGCCGTGCGTTCTATGACCCCGGTCAGGTGACGCCGCAGTGGGGCACTGCCTCGCTTGGGATCGCCATGGTTCAGGAGTTGAACAACGACTACCTTGTGCCGCTGCAGGACCAATACCCTGAGCATCGCCTTGGTCCGATCTATGCCGACGCGCCGAAAGCCGCCTGCAAGACCTGCCATCAGGGCTATCAGCAGCCGCTGCAAGGCACCAACGTGATCGCGGACTGGCCCGAACTGGCCACGACCTCGGGCACGCCGGTCTACGAATAAGGATCGGGCGGACTCCCCTCCGCCCTGTCCTTAGCCATGTTCGGATCGCGTCGTTCGCGCCGCGTGATCCGGACACGGGGCTTCAACACCCCGGTTCCCTTCCTGTTGGCTACAGGACCTGGGCGCCACACCGGGGACACCTGGTGTGGCGCCTTTTCTTTATCGAGCGGGAGGCTCTGATGACACAGTCCCATGACTCTACCGACACTCCTCTTCTGGACCGCGTGGCAGGCCCTGCCGATCTGAAGCGGTTCTCTGATGACGAGTTGGCACGTCTGAGCCATGAGTTGCGATCCGAGGTGATCCGCTCGGTGGCGCAGACGGGCGGGCATCTTGGGTCATCTTTGGGTGTGGTCGAGTTGACTGTGGCCATCCATGCGGTGTTCAACACACCGATGGACAAGCTGGTCTGGGATGTCGGGCATCAGTGCTATCCGCACAAGATTCTGACCGGGCGGCGCCATCGTATGACAAGCCTGCGTCAGAAGGATGGGTTGAGCGGTTTCACCAAGCGCAGCGAGTCCGACTATGATCCTTTTGGCGCGGCACACAGTTCTACCTCGATCTCGGCAGCGCTGGGATTTGCGGTGGGACGCGACATGGGCCAGCCCACAGGTGACGCGATTGCCGTGATCGGCGACGGTTCCATCAGCGCGGGCATGGCCTATGAGGCGATGAACAACGCAGGTCATGAAAAGCGGCGGCTGTTCGTGATCCTGAACGACAACGAGATGTCGATTGCGCCGCCAGTGGGGGCGATGTCGTCCTATCTGTCGCGGCTCTATGCCAATGAACCGCTGGCCGCCCTTCGCCAGATGGCCGAAGGGTTCGAAGCGGCCTTGCCCCCCCCGATGCGCGAAGGCGCGAAACGTGCGCGGCAATTGGTGACCGGGCAATCCGCCAGCGGCACATTGTTCGAGGAACTGGGCTTCACCTATATCGGTCCGATCAACGGGCATGACATGGGCCAGCTTCTGCCGGTGTTGCGGGCCGCGCGGGCACGGGCCACGGGACCAGTGCTGATCCATTGCTGCACGGTCAAGGGAAAGGGCTATGCGCCGGCCGAGGCATCGCGGGACAAGTATCATGGTGTTGCCAAGTTCGACGTGCCCTCGGGCGCGCAGGTGAAGTCAAAGCCGAACGCACCCAGCTATACCTCGGTATTCGGTCAGGCCCTCTCTGACATAGCGGCGCGCGATCCCAAGGTTGTGGCGGTGACGGCGGCGATGCCTGATGGGACGGGCCTGGACATCATGGCGAAGCGCTTTCCCGCGCGGGTCTTTGATGTCGGCATTGCCGAACAACATGGCGTGACCTTTGCCGCCGGTATGGCGGCCAGCGGGTTGCGGCCGTTCTGCGCGATCTATTCGACCTTCCTGCAGCGCGGCTATGATCAGGTGGTGCATGACGTGGCTTTGCAGGGGCTGCCCGTGCGTTTTGCGATTGACCGGGCAGGTTTGGTCGGTGCCGACGGGGCGACCCATGCGGGTGCCTTCGATGTGGCTTATCTGTCCAACTTGCCGGGGTTTACGGTGATGGCTGCCGCAGATGAGGCGGAACTGGTGCATATGGTCGCGACTGCTGCCGTGCATGATGCCGGACCGATTGCCTTCCGATACCCGCGCGGGTCCGGCACGGGTGTTGTGTTACCCGAAGTGGGGCAGGTCTTGCAGATCGGCAAGGGGCGCGTGATCCGTGAAGGCAGCGATATCGCCATCCTCAGCCTTGGCGCACATCTGTCGGAATGCGAGGCGGCGGCGGATTTGCTGGCGGCTGAAGGCGTGTCGGTCACGCTGGCTGATGCCCGTTTTGCCAAGCCGCTTGATCTGGACCTGCTGATGCAGCTGGCCCGCAATCATGGCGCCCTGATCACCGTGGAGCAGGGTGCGCGTGGCGGGTTCGGGGCGATGGTTCTGCACGAACTTGCCGCAGCCGGTGTTTTCGACCGTGGCCTTGCGGTGCGGACCCTGACTCTGCCGGATCGTTTCATTGATCAGGCCAGCCCGGACGAGATGTATCTGGATGCCGGCCTGACGCGGCACGATATCGCGGCAAGCGCCATGCAGGCGCTGGGACGGGAGCGCAAGGTTCTGGGATTTCAGGGGGCGCCGCGCCGGGCGTGACAGGGACGGGGTCAGACCACCAGCACGGGCAGTTTCGACAGCCCCGTGACCTTGTGCGAGACGGACCCCAGCAGAAAAGTCTCGACCGAGCCCAGACCACGGGCGCCGATCACGATCAGATCGGCCTCATGTTCCTTGGCAAAGCTCACGATGGTGCGGGCCGGTTGACCGGCCCGTGTGAAGGCGCGCACGGACGGCAGACCCTCGGCAAGGACAATCTGCTTGGCGTATCCCGCCACTTCCTTGGCATGTTCCTTCATCGCTTCGTCGGGGTTGCTCTGTTTGGCCTTGGGACGCACCATCGACAGTGATGCTTCGATCATCGCGTGATGGCGGTAGACCGTCAGTATCTGCACCTCTGCACCGCAAAGCTTGGCAAGGTCGATACCTTGCCGCAGCGCCGTTTCCGCACCGCGCGAGCCGTCGAAGGGGACCAGGATCCGCTTGAACATCGTGCCACTTCCTTATTTCGCAAAAGCCAGGTCCCGCAGGAATAGCGCGATCTGCGGGAACATGATCAGGGCCGCAGAGACGCTGAGAAGGATCAGGATGAAAGGCGGCGTGCCCCGGATCACTTCCAGATACGGGCGTTTGAACACGGCGATGGCGGTGAAGATATCGCAGCCAAAAGGCGGCGTCGCCGATCCGATGGCAACCTGAAGCGTGATGATCGTGCCCACAAGCACCGGATCAAGGCCCACGGCATCAACCACAGGCGCAAAAATCGGCACCAGCACAAGGATCACGACGATAGGGTCCACAAACATGCACCCGATGAAAAAGGCGATCGAGATCACGATCAGCACGCCGATCTGTCCCATCTCGTCGATGCCGATACCCGACAGGATCGCCTGCGGGATCTGCGCGAAAGAGATGATCCATGAGAAAGCTGCGCCTGCCGCCACGAGGATGAAAACCACCGCCGTGATCAGGCCTGTCGATTTCGCGGTCTCATAGAGGTCGGCAAGGGACATCTCGCGGAACACAACCGTTTCAAGGATGATGGCGTAGAGCACGCAGACCGCCGCCGCTTCGGTCGGTGAAAAAATGCCCCCGTAGATGCCGCCGATGATGATTGCCGGAAAACCCAGTGGCCACAGCGCCGCTTGCAGCGAACGCATCCTTTCACCCCATGTGGCCCGCTCTTCGGTCGGCACGTTGTGCCGCACCGCATAGATCCACGAATAGATCGAGAACAGCACAAGGATCAGCAGACCCGGTCCGATCCCCGCGATGAACAATTCGGCAATCGAGGTGTTGGATACCACGCCATAGATGATCATCCCGATCGAGGGCGGGATCAGAAAGGCGATGTCCGACGCGTTCACGATCAAGGCAAGAATGAAGCTGTCCTTGTATCCGGCCTTGAGCATCCGTGGCCGCAATGGCGAGCCGATGGCGACCACGGTCGCTTGGGTCGAACCGGACACCGCGCCGAACATCGTGCAGGCGGATGCCGTTGCCACGGCAAGGCCGCCGCGCAGATGACCCACGAAGCTCATGACAAGGTCGATCAACCGTCCTGCCGATTGCCCGCGCGTCATGATATCGGCGGCAAAGATGAACATCGGGACCGCGATGAGCGAAGCCGGGCGAATGCCGGCCATCATCTGCTGGATCATCGTCTCCATCTGACCCAGCCCGCCGAACATGACGTAGAAACCCACGCCAGCCCCGGCAATCAGGGGGATCATCATGGGAAAACCCAGCAGAAGCAACACGACCATGATCGACAGCAATGTCCAACCCATGGCTCAGACCTCCTCTTCGCCGTTGTCATACCCCTCGAGCACCCCGGTCGAGAGGTAGATGTCCTTTTCGAGCAGGTTCTTGAGAGCGGTGAGCAGGTACTGTGCGCCCGTCATGAAAAAGCCCACCGGAACCCAGACCAGCGTCCACCAGACAGGGATCTGCAATGCGGGTAGCACGCGACCGCGTCCGGCCTGCGTCTGGATGTAGTGCAGTGCGTACCAGGCCAGTGCCAACATGATCACACCCGAGACAAGGCTGATCACCACCATCATCATCTTGCGCGGACGAGGGGGCAGGGCGTCGAACAAGGCCGACATCCGGATGTGGCGCCCGTGTCGCGCGGCATAGGAGATCCCCGCGAAAGTGATCATGATGATCAGAACGCGGTTGAGTTCCTCGGAGAAGAAGATCGAGTTCTGAAAGACGAAGCGTCCCAGTACATTGGCGATCGTGTTCGCGGCCAATAGAAGAACCCCTGTCGCCAGCAGGATGGCCTCGATCCGCGCAATGGTGTTGTCGATCCATCCCAAAGGGCCGGGCAGGGTGCTGACATAGGGGCCGAGCGGAGCGTCATCGGTTCCCGTTGTATCCGTCTGGCTTTGCAGCTGCGATTGTCGCGTGTCGCTCACGGGCGATCACTCCTGTCTAGGATGTCTGTTCCGGCGTCGGACAGGGCAGGACCCGGACAGGTGACGCCCCGGCCCGTCTGACCGGGACGCCCCTTTATTGTTGGTGCGGATCAGTCCGCAACGTTGGCCAGATCGGCCTTCATCTGCTCAAGAATCTCCTGACCGCTGTCGCCGGTCATGTCGATGAAGGCGGCCTCGACCGATGCCGCTGCTTCCTTGAACGGCGTCCGCTGATCTTCGGTCAGGCGGGTCACCGTCATCTCGGGCTTCGCCTCAAGGATCTTGTCCAGCGACGTTTCCGTCAGACCTTTCTGATACTCGAGGATATGCTCGAAGGCGACGTCGATCGCGTCCTGCACGATCTTCTGTTCCTCCTCGGGCAGTCCGTCGAAGAAGTCCTTGTTCGCCATCACAGCTGTCGTGAAATTGTTGTGGCCGGTAAAGGTGATGTGGTCCGTCACCTCATACATCTTGGTGGATTCCACGAAGAACATCGGATTCTCCTGACCCTGAATGATGTTCGTCTGAAGACCGCCATAGACTTCGCCCCAGGGCAGGGGGGTCGGCGTCGCGCCAAAGGCGCGGTAGCTTTCCACCAGCAGCGGGTTGGTCATCACACGCACCTTCACCTCGTTCAGATCGGCTGGGCTTGTCACCGGCTCTTTGGTGGTGATCACGACCTCGCCTTCGGGGAACATGGTCAGCAGTTCAAGACCCTGTTCCGCATAAAGCTCCGGGAACATCTCGTTGATTGCCTTGGAGGTGCGGAAGAAGTCGAACAGTTCTTGCTCGTCCTGTGGCAAAAGATAAGGCACGAAGAAAACCTGCGCTTCGGGGATCAGTGAGCCTGTGAAGCCGGGGCTCTGGTCCACGAACTGCAGGATGCCTGCCTGCGCCTGTTCCATGATGTCGGCGGATTCACCCAAGGTGCCATAGGGGAAAAGCTGGACCTCGTGATCTGAATTTGCCTCGATCTCTTCCTTGAACTTCTGGGCGAACACGCCTTGCACCTCGTCAAGGGCTTCCTCGAACGCATAGCGCCATGTATCGGCTTGGGCGGTCGTCATGCTGGCCGTGAGGGCCACCAGAGCCGCCGAACCTGTCAGAAAGCGTTTGAGTGTTGTCATGTCATCCTCTCTTTCGCTGTTGGCCCAGCCCACGCATCCCCGTGGTTGAGCGGCGACTGCAGAGTCATTCGGCAATCTAAGTAAAATACCCTGCAAGGCTACGGTAACCCGGAGGGTTTTGTCAAACAACTGCCAGAGAATTAGGCTAAAATCATGTTCTAAAGCGATTATTTCAGATGGTCAGGGGATGTAGTGGCTCAAAATATATTAGATCATCGTAATATATTTTCCGTCGGCAGTAAATCATCACAATTTCAGAAAATAACATAATCAAGATTATGCGTGTAATTAAGACTACAGGGTGGATTCACATCCGAAGTGCAAATTCTGTATCAAAACAGAATGTTGCATGGAGGATGTCGAATGGGACGCTGCTACCCTCACCTGAGTTTGGAAGAGCGCCGGAAGCTTGCCAAGTGGCG
>NZ_JARAMP010000029.1:0-33998 GCF_028802875.1 Seohaeicola sp. 4SK31
ACATTGGAGACGATCCACCACCGAAAACCATCATGAGGCGCAATGCGTGACCTCGGAGAGAACCATGACCCCGAACGGACAGATCGCTAGCCCACTTGACATAGCCGCAATCAGAGAACCGTTTTGCAGAATCATCACCCGGCTGGTCAGCGACAGGATCGGCATCCGGTGCGTGGCAATCACCACCGTGCGCCCCGCAAGCCAGCCCTCAAGACGGCTGATCAGCGTCGCCTCCAGCCTTTGATCCAGGGCGGCGGTCGGCTCGTCCAGCAGGCAGACCGAAGGGTTCTGCAACCACAGCCGCGCCCAGCCCACCGATTGACGCTGCCCGATGGACAGACCCGCCCCGCCATCGCCCAGTTCCAGATCCAGCCCGCGCGGATGCGCCTTCACGAACTGTCCCAGCCCCGCGAAATCCAGCGCCTGCATCAGTCGGTCGTCATCCCGCTCCAGCAGGTTGAAGCTCAGGTTCTCGCGCAGGCTGCCTGCGAACAACCGCACTTCCTGCCCCAGATAGCCGATGGCGCGGCGCAGATCACGCGGTTCGATCTGGCCCATCTCGGTCCCGTCGATCAGCACCCGTCCGCGCGTCGGGGCATAAAGCCCCGACATCAAGCGCAGAAACGTGGATTTGCCCGAACCATTGGCCCCGAGGATCGCCACCCGCTGCCCCGGCAGGATCGCCAGCGCCGGAACGTCCAGCACGGTCGCGCCGTCCGTGCCGTAGCGAAACTGCATCTCCCGGATCTCGTAATGCCCCGCCAGCCGGTCCCGACGCAGATAGCTGCGGCCCGCCTCGCGGTCCTGCGGCGCGTGTGCGATGGCCTCCAGCGCATCCAGCGCCGTGCGCACATTCCCCCAGCGCGCCATCGTGCCCGCCAGTTGCGACAGCGGCGCCAGCGTGCGCCCGGTCAGGATGCCCACCGCGATGATCGACCCCACGGTGAACTGCCCCGCGAACACCAGATAGGCCCCCAGCACCACGGCCGCCACATAGGTAGCCTGCTGCACGCCTTGCGCCCATGTCGTGAGGATCGAGGCAAGCTTGCGCTGCTCGGATGAGGTATGCGCCGACAGCGCCGTCAACTCGGCCCAAAGGCGGCGCATCCGCTCCTCGCCGCGCAGGGTTTTCACCGTCTCCTGCTCATGGATCACCTCCTGCAACAGACGGCCCGCGCGGGCAGAGGCCCCCTGCCCGTCTTCGGTCAGGCGGATCATGCGACGCTGCATGACAAAGCCCGGCACCACCATCAGCACGCCGCCCAGCATCAGCACCCAGACCACATTCCCGCCGATCGAGGCGACCAGCAGCAGGAACACGAAGATGAAGGGGATATCCGCCAAGGTGCCCACGGTGGCGGTCGTGAAGAACTCCCGCACCGACCCGAATTCCCGCATCGCGCTGAACATCTGCGACGGGCTGCGTCCCGGCTGATCCGATCGCGCGCCCAGAATACGGTCCATCAGCAGGGCTTGCACCGACAATTCGATTTGCCGCCCGGCCCCGTCCATCAGCTGCGCCCGCGCCATCTTGAGCGCGGCTTCCATCACCAGCGCCAGAATGGCCCCGGCGGCCAGCACCCAGAGCGTGGCCTGCGACTGATGCGGGATCACCCGGTCATAGACCTGCAACGAGAAAAGCGCCACAGCCACAGCCAGAAGATTGGCCACGAGAGAGCCCAGCATGACCTCGGCGAACGGGCGGTGCAGGGTCGCAAACTCGCCCCAAAACCAATGGGCCGGGCGCGGGGCGGCCAGATGCGCCTGCGCCAGTTGCGCCACCTGCGTCTCGGCGCGAACCAAAACCCCTGTGAAAAAGGGCTGAAACTCGGACAAGGGCACATCAAGGCGCTTGTCGGGACTATCCGCGTCGAAGATCGTCACCGCACCTGCGGCTCCGGCCCCGGATTGCTCCAGCACCAGCACGAACTGCCCGCCATGCATCTGCGCCAGCGCGGGCCACAGATCCGGACGTGGCCCTGCGGCCTGCTCGATCCGCGCCAGAAACCCGCAGGCGGCGAACCCCTGCACCAGCGCCTGCGTCCGGTCCCGCCTTCCGGCCTGCTCTCCCGCGACCATGGCCTCGATCACGTCGCGACGCAGCAGCGCCCGCCCCAGAACCCCGGCATAGGCGACTACCAGATCAGCCCGCGCGATGGTGCGCGGGTCGATCCTCGCCCCGTCTGAAATGGCATCGCTCTCAGCGGGGGCCGCAACACTCTGCAACGGTGTGCGGATGCCTGCCCCGGTCTGCTTTGGTGCCTCAGGCTCCGCATGAGAGATCTGCAAGGACGGCGCGCCGGTCACAACCGATCCCCATCGGCCAGAACACCCAGTTCGGCGGCCATCTCAAGCCCCGTCAGGGCGGCACGATAGCGCAGGGCGGCGGCATCATGCTGCTGGCGGGCGAATTGCTCGTAAAGGCCCACCACATCCATCACCTGACGCTGCCCGGCGTCATACTGCGCCTGAAACAGATCAAGGTTCGCCTTGGCGCGGCTGGCCAGAACAGCCGCCTCCGCCGCCTGCCGGGCAAGGGCTGTCTGCTCCTGCTCCAGCCGCGCCAGACGCCGCCGCGACTCCTCGCGGGCCTGAGCCACCCGGCGCCGCTCGCCTTCGGTGGCGGCTTCAATGGCGCGCAAGTCGTCACCCAGACCAAAGCCCAAGGGCCGGTCCGTCCGCAGCCCGACAGATGGATCCGGCGCGTTGCGCCCCAAGGCTCCGGTCGCGGTCAGCGCCGGCAGGAACCCGGCCCGCTCCGCCCGCGCGCGGGCCTCGGCGCGGGACTGCTCGGCCTCGGCAAGACGCACCGAAAGGGGAACCGGCAAGGGTGTGGGCACCTGCAAGGCAACCTCTGCCCCGGTCAATCCCGCCATCTGCGCCAAAAGCGCAGGACTGACCCCCATCGCCACCAGTTCCGCCAAGGCCGCGCCTGCCGCCTCGGATTCCGTCTGTTCCGAGGCGCGGATCTCGGCCAGCTTCTGCCGCAGCACCTGCAAATCCGACGGATCCGAGATCCCGCCCGTCACCCGCTCGGTCATGATCCATTCGAAATGGGCCATGTCGCGGCCCGCCGCTTGCGCCAGCGCGGCTTTCTCATGCGCTTCAAGCGCCGCCAGATAAAGACGCAGCGCGCCCAACACCCGCGCATTGGCGTCCTGCACCAGCGCCACGGCCGCGACTTCGACATCGGCCTTGGCGAAATCGCGTTCTGCCAGCTTGCGGCCATTGTCGAACAAGACCTGTTCCACAACCAGCATCGCCACCACCGACCCCAGCGAACTGAGGCTGGCTTGCGGGCTGATGCTGGGCAACCAGTTGCGGGATTGCGCCCGCTCACGCAGACGCGCGCTGCGCAACTCCGCCGCTGCGGCGCGGGTGTCGGCGATCAGCACGGCATCCGCAATCCGGTCCAGCGGCGCGCCATCAGGCAAGGCGCTGCGCCGTGTCATCAGATCCACCAGAAGCGTCGAGGCTTCGGCCATGTCCCCCGACGCCAGACCTTGCGGCACGGGCGGCGCTTCGGGCATCAGCATCCGGCTGACCGCCCCGCCTCCGCCTTGCGCCAGACACCCGGGCAAGGCCAGAACCGCCAGACAGGCCAGAACGGCGCGCAATTCGCGCCGTCTTGTCCGTTGCGTGTCACCCTGCCTCATGATCGCCTCTTGTCCCGGTGCTTGTTGCATGTGGTGGGCCCGCCGGTTGATACTCACCCCGCAGGCCCTGCCATCACACCGTTCAGATGATCCGATCCACGGTCTCGTCGACGATCACCCGGGCCTGCCCCAGATCATAGACCGCATAGCTGCGCCCCCCGATCGTCTCGGTCCCGTCGCGCTTCGCGCCGATCATGGTGACCGTATCATCCGTGCCACCGTGGATCGTGACCGTCTGGGTATCCGGTGCCATTGCCAGAATCTGCGCTTCGGTCAGGGTCAGGCTGCTATCCTCGGCAAAGGTCAGATCAATCGCGTCGATCCGCATCCCCGCCGCCACAGGTGCCGACAGGTCGATGACCGAGGTGGACAATTCATCAAAGGCAAGGAAGGTCCCGCTGTTGTTGCCCGCACTGTCGGTCGAGGTGATCATCAGATGCGAGCCATCCGGCAACGGCGTCTCGGCAAAGCTGCCATCAGGCAGGACATTGCCGAAACTGAACAGGGTTTCGCCCCTGCCCCGGATGAGGATCTCTTCGCTGTTCAACGGGGCCATCGTGCCATTCGCCTGAACCTCGTTCAGGGTGATCTGGTCCGGAGTGGTCACAATGGACACATCGCTGATGCCCTGATGATCGCGGCTGTAGCCCTCCACGATGGGGCTGGTCGGTGCATCCGTATCCACGGACAGCGGTTGCGTTGTCAGCAGGCCACCATTGCCCGCACCATCCCAGGCGCGCACCTCGAACCCCGAAGGATAGGTGCCCGGACGCACCGCGCCGCCGGGAATATCGGCCCGCCAGTTGCCTGCCGCGTCCACCGTCGCGTGATAGGTCTGGCCGTTGAAGTCAACCTCGACCCGCGAGCGCGCGCCATTCGGCAAGGCCGCCTCGGTGCGGCCCGTGATGGCAAAGCCGTCGCGGGCTTCCTGAATGTTGATGATACCGTCGCCCGCCACCGGTCCCGCCAGTTCCAGCCGGTTCAACCGGGTATCCACACGCACCTGATGCTGGATCGTGCGGGTGTTCAGCGCCAGATCAGTGGCGACAGCGGTGATGCTGCTGGCATATTCGCCCGACCGGATGGCCGAGGCATCGAAGCGGTGGGACCAGCGGCCGTTCGCATCGACCTGCGCTTCCTCGGTCAGGGCAAAGGGCGTGCCCTGCCCCAATGTGACGAACACCCGCGCGCCACGCTCGACCTGCCCCGTCACCTCAAGACCGCGGGCCGCTCCGGCCTCGGTTCCGTTGATGATCCCGTCCGCCGCCACCCCTGTCGAGGTGAAGGCGAAGTCCCGCACTTCGGTATCCAGCATGACGGTGCGGCTGGCGCTGGTGCTGTTGCCGGCCCGGTCCGTCGCGGTCGCCCGCACGGCCAGTTGGTCCTGACCGGTGGGAATCTCATTGGTATCAAAGCGCACGCGCCAGTTGCCGTTCCCGATATCCTCGGCCTGTTTCGCCGCGCCGGTGCCAAGCTGCACCATCACGCGCGCCCCCGGCTCGGTCGTGCCGGTGACCCAGAACCCCGCCGCACGATCCGCCGCGTTGATCAGACCGTCCCCCGCGATCCCGTCATTGATGGCGACATCGACCACCGTATCCACACGCACCTCGCGCGAGGCGGTGTTGACGTTGCCCGCCGCATCCCGCGCCGTGACACGGAAACTGTCATTGTATTCGCCCTGCCCAACACGATCGAAATCGCTGCCTGCAAAGCGCATCGACCACGTCCCGTCGGTCGAGGTGACCTCCCGCGTGATCCCGTTGAACGCCACCTGAACGACCGATCCGGGCTGCGTGGTGCCCCGCAACACAACGCCAGCCTGCGCCGCATCGCTGTTGATCACATTCCCTGTCCCCAGCGCGGCCGGATCAATGGTCAGATGATGCACCGTATCCACACGGAACGTCTCGCTCGCGCGGCCGATATTGCCTGCCGCATCCGATGTGGTCGCGGTCAGCGAGACGGTGTATTCACCGCTGCGCACCTCGCCCGGCAGATACTCGACCCGCCATGTGCCATCAGGCTGAACATCGACCGTGCGGGACAGGGTCGTCACCCCGTCATCACGTATCAGCGTCAGCTTGTTGCCCGGCGTCGAGGTGCCCGTCACGACATAGCCGCCGCGTGCCTCGTCGAAATTGACGATGCCGTTGCCCCCCACCAGACCGTTCTGGATCACGATGGGATCGGGGATCGTATCAACGATCACCCGGTCCGTCACGCGGGTGGTATTGTTGAAACTGTCCGTTGCGGTCACGGTAATCGAGCGGTTGTAGTCGCCTTCCGGCAGATCAGACGCCCCGAAGTTGACCGACCAGCGCCCGTCGCCCCCGACGTCAACCTGACGTGTGACGATACCCGTGCTCGCGTCGCCCATGGTCACGGTGATCCGGGCACCCTGTTCGCTGGTCCCCGCGATATCCACGCCGTCGCGCTGATCATCGCCATTGACCACATGGCCGGTGGACTCCGTGCCACCCGTCAGGGACAGCACCGGCGGCGTCGTGTCGATCACGACCGAGGGTCCGGTCAGATTGATCTGGCTGCCATCGGGTTGCGTGACCTTCACCTCGACCGGAAAGGTCCCATCGGGCGGCATCGTGTCATCCTCGAACACCACCTGCCAGTTGCCACTGCCATTGGGGGTCGTGACTTCGGTCTTGCCACCGATATTGACCTCGATCCGGGCACCGGGCTCGCCTGTGCCGCTGATGATGATCTGCGGCGTGTCATCGCCGCCAATGCGGATCATGTCCTTTTCATTGATGGTCGGCAGACGCAGCGCCCCGCCATCCGCACCGGGAACGACGACAGCGGGCGTGTCCTGCACCTGGGCGCCAGCACCGCCAAGGCCGCCTGCGAACAACGAACCCGCCGCAAGGGCCGCCATTCCGCCCGCCGCCCCCAGCGTGCCGCCGCCCAGCAGCAAGCCGGGCGCCAACATGCTGACCGTGTCATTGTCGGTCACCGGCTCCGTGACCTCGGACCCGTCGAAAAAGATCAGATCCTCATGCGGGCTCCATTTGCCCCAGGCCTCGGTCGGTCCGAACTGGGCGTAAAGCGTGCCATCCGTGGCTTCCGCCAGAGTCACTTCACTCAGATAACCATCCGCGCTGATGAACAAGCGGGCCTGCGGACCATCCTCGCCGAAATAGCCTTTCAGCGTGACGATCCGGCCATCGGCCAGCGTCATTTGCAGGTCATTGCCCGCCCTGACATAAGCTTTAAGCTCGAACTGCCTGAGATTGAGGGATATTTCTTCCCCTGCCGAGACGTCGATGACCGATGCGGCCACATTCTCTTCGACCATACCGCGACGGGTTGCGCCCGTGACGGAACGCACGACAAAATCCATTGTCTTCATACTGGCACCGCTCTACTCGTTACACGCCGATTTTTCCGGCAGTCTTATTGATTATGGCAAGAATATGCCGTTTTTCGCGGCCATGCTAGAGTCAATTTTCACCCTTCCCCAAAATCGACCCGCACCTACAAGATGTAGCGGAAACCTGAAAAGCCAATCCCATATGCGGTGACGTCAGGACGACAGGAAAGGCTCTGCCCGCATGCTGTCGGGGATCGGCGCGCCCAGCCGGGACAGGATCGTGGGCGCCAGTTGCAACTGGTCCAGCACTTGATCGGATGCAGGTCCACGCGCGGGCCCGAAATAATAGAGCGCCACCTCGCGTTGCAGATCGCTGTTGCCCCCGTGATGGCCCCGCGCATCCTGCCCGTGATCGGCGGTCACGATGATCTCATAACCCATCGCCAGCCATTTCGGAATGAACGGTGCCAGCATCTCGTCCATGACGGCGCAGGCGTGATCCATCTCCTGACAGTCGTGATAGAAACGGTGCCCCATGCTGTCCAGTGTGCAGGTGTGCAGGATGCCGTAATCCAACTCATGCCGCGCACAGAGCATGGTCAGTGTCGCGAACAGATCCACATCCGAGGGCGTCATCTGGTTGATCAGCCCGTAACCTGTCATGGTATGGAACCGCCCATGGTTGATCGTGGCACTGTCCGGCTCGTCATATTCGATGTCGCGGACATAATCGAAGGGCGCGCGGTTGAAGAACTCGGACCAGAAGGAATGTGTCACAGCCCCCGTGACACCGCCGCCCAGCCGCACCTGGCTGAAGACATCCGGATGCGACAGGCGGAAGACATTGCCATTGCCGGTGCAGCCATGTTCCTGCGGCGTCACGCCCGTATGGATCGAGGCATAGCAACTGGCCGAAATCGACGGCAGCACCGACCGCATCACCCAGCTCTGCGCCTGCCCACTCTCGACCCATCCTTCCAGATTGCCGAACAAACGCCGCCAGTTGCGCAGCGGCACACCGTCAAGGATGATCAGAAGAAGCTTGTTCTGCATGGTCTTTCTTTCTCAAAACCGCGCGTCCTGCGGCAAGGGGAGGAGCCTCCGGCGGGGATATTTGGCGCAAGAAGAAACGAGGATACAGATCTAATTCCCGGCGCTTTCCATCTTGCGATGGGCGATCACCTCTTCCAGCCAGCCCAGTTTCATCTCGGGCACCGAGGACAGCAGCAGGTCGGTGTAATCATCAAAGGGCGGGGCCAGAACCTCGCCTTTGGGGCCATAGCGCACCACGCGACCGCGATACATCACCGCGATGCTGTCCGCGATGGCCCGCACCGTGGCAAGGTCATGGGTGATGAAGAGATAGGCCACATCCTCTTTCTTCTGCAGATCCAGAAGCAGCTTGAGGATGCCATCAGCCACAAGCGGGTCCAGTGCCGAGGTCACCTCGTCACAGATGATCAGGCGCGGGTTCGCGGCCAGCGCGCGGGCGATGCAGACACGCTGTTTCTGCCCGCCCGACAGTTCTGCCGGATAGCGGTCGATGAAGCCTTTGCCCATCTCGATAGCCTCCAGCAACTCGGCCACGCGGGCACGCTTGGCCGCACCTTTCAGGCCGAAATAGAACTCCAGCGGCCGCCCGATGATCGTGCCCACCGTCTGGCGCGGGTTCATCGCCACATCCGCCATCTGATAGATCATCTGCACCTCGCGCAGATCCTCGCGCGACCGGCCCGCAAGAGTGGCCGACAGCGGCCGTCCCGCAAAGGTGATCTGCCCCTCGGACGGTGGCAATAGCCCGGTGATCACACGGGCCAGCGTCGACTTGCCCGATCCGCTTTCCCCCACAACGGCCAAGGTCTGACCGCGATGCACCGCGACATTCACGTCATGCAGCACGTCAAAGGCGGTGCCGCGATAGCGCGCGGTGACATGTTCCACCCGCAGCACCGGATCGTCCGATGGCACCTTTTCCTCATGCGCGATGGACCGGACCGAGACCAAGGCACGGGTATAATCCTCACGCGGGGCGTTGATGATCTGATCGGTCGTGCCATGCTCGACCATGGTGCCGCCCTTCAGCACCATGATCTCGTCGCTGACCTGCGCCACGACAGCCAGATCGTGGGTGATATACAGCGCGGCCACCCCGGTTTCACGGATCGCATCCTTGATCGCGGCCAGCACGTCGATCTGCGTGGTCACGTCAAGCGCGGTGGTCGGTTCGTCAAAGATCACAAGATCAGGATGCGGACACAGGGCAAGGGCCGTCATGGCGCGCTGCAACTGCCCGCCTGACACCTGATGCGGGTAGCGGTTCCCGAACGTATCGGGATCGGGCAGGCCCAGCGTCGCGAACAGACTTTTGGCCCGCGCCTCGGCCTCGGCCCGTGACGCGCGGCCATGTTCCAGCGTCGCCTCGATCACCTGCTCCATGATCCGCTTGGCCGGGTTGAAGGCGGCGGCGGCGGATTGCGCCACATAGGTCACCTCGGCCCCCCGCAGCTTGCGCAGGCCGCGCACACCCAGTCTCAATATGTCGCGCCCGTTCACCACGACCTCGCCGCCCGTGATACGCACGCCACCACGCCCATAGGCCATCGCCGACAGCCCGATGGTGGACTTGCCCGCACCGCTTTCCCCGATCAGGCCCAGCACGCGCCCCTTGTCCAGCGCAAAGGACACGCCCTCGACGATGGTGATGTCCTGGGGCGGCTCTCCCGGCGGATAGGCCGTCGCCTCGATCTTCAGATCCGTGACCTTGAGCAAGGGTTCAGCCACCGCGCCCCCCTTTCAGACTTGTCGTGCGGTTCAGGATCCAATCCGCCACGAGGTTGACCGAGATCGCCAGCGTCGCAATCGCAAAGGCCGGAACCAGCGCGGCCGCGATACCATAGACGATACCTTCCTTGTTCTCTTTCACGATGCCGCCCCAATCGGCGTTGGGCGGCTGCACCCCCAAGCCAAGGAAGGACAGCGTGGACACGAACAGCACCATGAAGATGAAACGCAGGCCCATCTCCGCCACCAGCGGCGACAGGGCATTGGGCAGGATCTCACGGAAGATGATCCAGCCGCGCCCCTCGCCCCGCAGGCGGGCGGCCTCGACAAAGTCCATCACGTTGATATCCACCGCCACGGCGCGGGCCAGACGGTAGACGCGGGTGGAATCCAGCAGGCCCATCACCATGATCAGCACCGGGATCGTGACCGGCATGACTGACAGCACCACCAGCGCGAAGATCAGCGAGGGGATCGCCATCATCAGATCGACAAAGCGCGACAGCGCCTGATCGACCCAACCGCCGATGACGGCGGCCAGAAAACCCAGCACCGCGCCGGTCGTGAAAGACAGCAAGGTCGCCATCGTCGCGATGAAGATCGTCGTGCGCCCGCCATAGATCATGCGCGTCAGCAGATCGCGCCCGATACTGTCCGTTCCCAGCAGATGGGTGCGCGACATCGGCTCCCACACATCGCCCACGGTTTCGGCCATGCCATAGGGCGCGATGAAGGGTGCGAACAGGGCAGCCAGGAAATAGGCCCCGGTGAAGAACAGCCCGATCAGGGCGGAAATCGGTATCCTGCTCATTTCGGATGCCTCAGCCGCGGGTTGGACAGGATCGCCACGATATCGGCCACCATGTTCAACCCGATATAGACGGCCGCGAAAACCAGCCCGCAGGCCTGCACTACGGGCACGTCACGCTTCGAGACGTGATCGACCAGATACTGCCCCATGCCGGGATAGACAAAAACCACCTCGACCACCACGACGCCCACCACCAGATAGGCCAGGTTCAGCATCACCACATTGACGATGGGGGCGATGGCATTGGGAAAGGCATGGCGGAAGATCACGTTGAACCCCGACAGACCCTTGAGTTCCGCCGTCTCGATATAGGCCGATTGCATCACGTTCAGGATCGCGGCCCGCGTCATCCGCATCATATGGGCCAGCACCACCAGCACCAGCACGGCCACCGGCAGGGCAATGGCGCTCAGCTTTTCGCCAAGGTTCATGCTGTCATTGATCATCGACACGGACGAGAACCAGCCCAGCTTCACGGCCACGAAATAGACCAGCAGGTAGCCGATCAGGAATTCGGGGATCGAGATCGAGGCCAGCGTCACCCCCGAAATCAGCTTGTCGGGCCAGCGGTTGCGATAGCGCACGGCCAGCAGGCCCAGAAAGATCGCCAGCGGCACCGCGATGATCGCCGCCCAGAACGCCAGAAACAGCGTATTGCCCAGACGTCGGCCCAGCGCATCGGCTATTTCCTGACCATTGGTCAGGGCCACACCCAGATCACCCTGCATGGCCCCGAACAGCCAGTTGAAATAGCGCGTGACCGGAGGATCGTTCAGCCCCAGTTCGGCGCGCAGGTTCGCCAGCGCCTCTGGTGTCGCGGACTGACCAAGGATGGATTGCGCCACATCGCCCGGCAGGATCATCGTCCCCGCAAAAATCAGGACCGAAGCCGCAAAAAGCAGAAGGAGGCCCAGCGCAACGCGCTGGGACACCAGTATCAGAATCGGGTGCATTCAGCAGGCCCCGCTCAGGCCGTCAGCCAGCACTTGTGCGACGCGGTGCCCGACATCAGTTCGCCGGTCGGGTCGGCCACCCAGCCCTGCACCTTGTCGCTGACGCCTTCCACGAAGTCGTTGAACATCGGGCAGATCAGCCCGCCCTCGTCGCGCACCATCATGCCCATCTGGCTGTAGAGCGCCTTGCGCTTGTCCGCGTCCAGCTCGCCGCGCGCCTGCAACAGCAGCGCGTCGAAATCGTCGCGCTTGAAGCGGGTGTCGTTCCAGTCCGCCGTCGACAGATAGGCCGTCGAATACATCTGGTCCTGCACCGGACGCCCGCCCCAATAGGATGCGCTGAAGGGCTGCACGTTCCAGACCTCGGACCAGTAGCCGTCACCCGGCTCGCGCTTCAGCTCCAGCGGGATACCAGCCGCCTTGGCCGTCTGCTCGAACAACTGCGCCGCTTCGACCGCGCCGGGGAAGGCCACGTCGGACACACGCAGGACGATCGGGCTGCCGTCATGGCCGGATTTCTTGTAGTGCTCGGCGGCCTTCTCGGGGTCGTATTCGCGCTGCGGGATGCTGTCGTCAAACAGCGGATAAGCGGCATTGACGGGCATGTCATTGCCGACCGTCCCATAGCCGCGCAGCACCTTGTCCACCATGTCCTTGCGGTCGATCGCGTATTTCAGCGCCAAACGCAGGTCATTGTTCAGGAACGGCTCGGTGTCGCAATGCATGATGAACACATAGTGGCCGGGGCCACCCACGCTTTTCACCGACAGACCCGGCGCACGGTCCAGCAGGGCCGCAACCTTGGGATCGACCCGGTTGACCAGATGCACCTGACCTGATTGCAGCGCGCCCATCCGTGCGGTCGTGTCGTTGATCGCCAGGATCTCGACCTCGTCCACATGGCCACGGCTGCTGTCCCAGTAATTCGGGTTCTTCTTGAACAGGTGACGCACGCCGGGCTCATCCGCCTCGACCATATAGGGACCGGTGCCGATGCCCGCGCCGGGATTGTCAAAGCCGCCATCGGGCTGGATCATCAGGTGATAATCACCCAGCAGGAAGGGCAGGTCGGCATTGGCCGTATCCAGCCCGACAATGAACATGTCGCCCTCGACCTTCATCGAGGTGATGCCGCGCATGATGCCCAAGGCACCCGACTTGCTGTCCTCGTTCGAGTGACGCTCCATCGTGCGCATCACGTCTTCGGCGGTCAGCGGCTTGCCGTTGTGGAATTCCACACCCGAGCGGATCTTGAACATCCAGGTCTTCGCATCGGCCGACGCCTCGACCGTTTCCGCAAGGCGCATCTCAAGCTGCCCGTTCTCGTCCACGTTCACCAGCGTTTCGCCGAACTGGTTCAGCACGTTGTAAGGCACCGGGCTTGCCGCCAGTGCCGGATCAAGCGAGTTGGTGCTTTCGCCACCCGACACGCCCATGCGCATCGTGCCACCCTTGACCGGGCCTGCCGCATGCACGGCCTGCGCATAGAAGGTGCCCGCCATCGCGGCGCTGACACCCAGCGCGCCCATGCGGCCGATGAACTCGCGCCGCGAGATCCGGCCCATGCCGGCCCGCACCTTGAGGTAGTCAATCTGGTTCTGGTCGATCTTTCCGGTCATCGTCGTCTCCCTGTTGGTATCTGTTCGCTTGTCGCGATACTTGCTGATCTTGTCACAATCCGGGCCGGTTTTCCGGCCCTGACTGGTCTATTCCGTCCGTAGCCGCACGCTGCGGTGCAAAGCCATCGTCTCGGGTTGTTGACTCCCGAGTCAACTTTGCCCATCGCGCCTCAGTGTTCAACCAAAAAAGCGTCTAACTGCGACAACTCCGTGACAGCGGCGACATTTACAGAGTATGCCGCCCCGTCGCGGGTGGGCAAGCGACACTGTCAGCCCGGACACCGGCGCCCTCTGCGCCGGACGCCCAGAGCCGGACCGGCGGCACAAAACAAGTAGACTGAAAAAATTACTGCATTATGTGTAGCACAGCTAGAAGTATTGCCCCATCGATCCGTATACGGGGTAGCCACGATAATTTGGTAAAAGGTCAGCGCGTTATATGGATCGCGTCACATATGAAAATGGCGCCGTCCGGATGCCCGAAATACGCTTCACCGACGGACAGCGCTACTATGTGGTCAACGATTCCGTTGGCGACTTCCTGCTGCATCCGACCTATCTCAAATATACGCTTGCCTGCATTCTGATCTATGGCCTGCTCGACAGGGGCGGGCTGGATACCAACGCACTGGCCGGGTTTCAGACAGTTGTTCTGTGGACCACAATCAGCATCGTGTCGATGCTCTGGTTCCTGCTGTCGCTCAGCGTCCTCAAGCTTCTGTGGAAGCGGGGGGTGATCCGGTTGATCTACACCCCGACACTGATCCTGCCACTGTTCATCTTCACCAGTATGACCACCTATATGGTCACCACGGCCATGGTCGGGGACCCGTTGATCAATGCAGCTCAATGGGCAACGGAGATCCTGCGCGATCTTATCGTCCTTTTGGTGATGGACATGATCTTCGGGAATTTCGTGGCCCCCTTCCACCCATCGCTCTCCTCGGTCAGGCCCGGCTCCGCGGCCCCGATCGCGGACGACAAGACCGCCCCGCTTGCCCTGCCCCATCCCCACCGCCAGTCCGAGGTTGCGGCCCTGGCAAACCTCGGGCCCGACGCGGTGGTGACCAAGGCAGCCCGCGATGCCACGACAGAAGGCGGCGATGCCGATCAGCCTTTGAACCGCCCTCCCCCGTCCGGGGCGACGGCCCCCCTCCCTGATCTGGGCCGGCTTAGCGTCGGCAATGTCACGCTGCCCGCCGAAAAGGTGCTCCGCGTGCAATCCGAGGATCACTACCTGCGGATCGTCACACAGGACAAACGGTTCATGGTGCGTGGTCGTCTGGCCGAGGCTGTCGAGCAACTGGACTACGCGCTCGGGATACAGGTCAACCGATCCACCTGGTTGGCCTTTGCCGATATCGCGGCAACATCCGAAGGGGACAAGGGCGCCCTTGCCCTGACCCTGACAAGCGGCGACTGCGTCAAGGTCGCGCAGTCGCGGCGGATTGCCTTTCTAGCTGCAATGGAACGGCACAAGCCCCAATCCTGAGCCTGTCCACACCCCTGAAAGCGCGTCATCGCGCGGCAAACCGTGGGACAACCCGCGCAGGAATGACGGGCTTGTTGTTCTTGATATGCCGCCGCACCAGATTGCGTCCCTCGCCCCCCCGCAGCAGCGGACGCGCCGGATCAGGCCGGTAGTCGGGATTGTCCAGCAGTTCGGGGAACAGCGCCATCACCTCTTGCCGACCCTCCGGATGGATCGCCTTCAACGCCTCTGGCCCGGTGAACAGGCTTTCCGTTTCGGCCCCGTCCGACATGACCAGCTCATGTTGATCAAAGAGGAAATGGAAATACTCCACCTCGCCCCCCTCCAGACGTGACACGCCCGGCAACTCCAGCAAGTGTTTGACGGCAACCAGCGCCTCCTCACAGCCGAACATGCGCTCGGCAATCCGGGACTGAACCCGCACGCGATGCTGTGGCGACAGGATCAGCGGACGGCTGTTGTTCAGCACCCCCTCCTCGATCCGGATCGGGGCCGCGGCACCCTGCGCTGCGACCCGGCGCGCGCCAATCCACAACAGCGGCTTGCACCCATTGTCCACCGTCTGCACCAGATCGCCCAGCCGCAGATCCTGCACCGCGACTTCGCCGCGCGGGGTCAGGATGCCGGTATCGCGGGCAAAGCAGATCACACTGGTGTTTTCGAAGCTGAACCCATCACCGCTGACCGCAGCGCCACCGTTCTGGATCTGCAACCCGCCGGCCGCGTCCAGCACACCATCGGCCTGATCCGCCTTAAGCCAGGCCAGCGCCTGCTTGTAGGTCTGCTCGGGATTGGCCGCGTTCCACGCAGCCAGCGTCGAGACATTGTAGAACCCCGACAGATCGACCAGATCGTTATCCGACTGATCCCCGTTGCCGATCCCCGTCACGGTATCGAAATCCGTGATCAGATCCGCCGTGCCATCGGCCACAAAGACATCGGCCCCATCGCCGCCGGTCAGGGTGTCGCGCCCCGCGCCCCCATCCAGGAAATCATCTCCGGCACCGCCGAAGATCGTGTCATCGCCGTCGCCGCCATAAAGAACGTCATCGCCCGCGACACCGGCCGTGGTGCCGGACGGAGTCGAGGCGCTGGGTTCCGTCACCAGAACAGCGACACCATTGTCGGTATCCGAGGCCGAAACCAGCACACCGTCGAGATAGGCAAGGCTTTCGGAATCCGCCAGTTCTGCACCCGGTTCCCCGGCATCGGCAATTGTGCCGTCCGTGTCCAGATTCAGCGTCACGATCCCGGTTGCCGGATCGACCACGACCTGCGCAAACCGCAACCCGGCCTGTTCGCCACCGACGGCCAGCGTTCCGCCGCTGCCAGACGGAATGAAGGCTATTGCACTGATGTCATTTACAAAACCGTCAACCTGGCCGACCAGGGTCAGATCGAAGGTGCCATCCCCCAAGGCATCTGGATCGACACGAAAAATGGTCACGTCATCGTCAATGCCACCGACAAAGACATAGGTCTGACCGTCGATCTCGCCCCAGGCCGCCGCAGCAGAATCATTCAGACCGGTCTGCGATCCCGCGGGCGAGATGAGGTCACGGCCCAGCGTATTGCCTTGCGGGTCGGTTTCGGTGGCGCCGTTCTGATCGTCACCGCGCGCGTTCTGAAAGGTGAACTGCCCTGCCCCATCAACAGTCCAGAGCGACACACCGTTCTGCCCGCCATCGTTGCCGGTCGCCAGCACGAAACTTTGCCCGGCCGCGTTGGTGAAACCTTCGACAAAACCGAAATCCGCACCAGCGCCTGCCAGGAAGTTCTCGGATGTGCCGTTGCCATCCAGTTCCCGGTCCAGCAGCGTCAATCCGCCCGTGGCCGGATCAATGGCAAAGCTCATCAGGCTGTCGGAGGAGCCACCGGCATAGGCCAGCAGGATCGGTGTGCCGCCAACCTCGACGACGGACAGCGACTGCACGCCGTTCAACTGCGGCAATGTCAGCGACGGCCCCTCGGTCAGCGATCCATCCGGGGCAAGCCGCGCGATCCCGATCGTGCCCGTCGCGGTATCGGCGGTAAAGATATAGCTTTCGCCCGTGGTCAGCGTCACCGCCTCGATCGACCGGATATCGTCGAAACCGTTGCCATTGGCCGATTGTGTCAGAAAGCCCAACCGTGCAGCCTGATCGGCCGTCCCGCCGCCGGTGGGATTGGTCGTCCCGCCGCCCGAGCTATTCAGAATCTGGCCGAATGTCCCCGAGTCGCGGTCACTGTCGATCTCATAGGTGGCGATGCCATCGGACGCAGTGCCCCGTTCGGACGAAATCATGATCAACCGGCCGTCCGACAGGCGGACCAGTTCGACGGCACGGATGGCATTGGCCTCGACGCCACCGGCGTCCTGAAGGTTGTCCGTGTTGCGCAACGACACGAAGCCGGATTGGACCGGCGCAAAGGGGGTGTCACCATCCCCTTCGATCAGATCATTGCCAAGCCCGCCAAAGAGCGTGTCGTTCCCTCCGCCGCCAATGATCGTATCATCAAGGCCATCGCTGCCATCGACCACATCGCCAGCCGCATCGGCATCGCCCGGACCGATGACATCGTCCTGCTCGGTCCCCTGCACCGCCCCGTCCAGAGCGCCGAAGATCGGCGCGTTCCACCAGTCCGGCTCCGCGCCGGGATCTGCGCTGGAGTCGAAATTCTGGTAGCTCAGCGTCCCGAAGGTCAGGCTCTGGTTCGGGCTTGTCGGACTCCAGCTTCCATCGGGGTTTTGCGCCCATCCCGCAGCGGTGGCGGCGCTGGCAAAGGCTGGCTCCTGACCGGCAGGGGCAAAGACGCTGATGCCATCGTTGCCATCGCCATCGGCGGTGATCGTGGTGACCTGACCCGGCGCGGGTGCGCCCAGAAACAACTGGTCGGACCCGCCGCCCAGAGTCATGTTGCCACCGATGCGCCAGTTGTCGCCCAACGCGACATATTCCGGGGCACCCGGATTGGCCGAACCGGTCCAGTCGCCCGACAGAGCGAAATTATCGCCGAATGTCACCGCATTGGCGTTGGACACCCCACCCATGTTCAGGCCGCCATTGATCGAGACGTTCTGCCCGCCTTCGATCCATTGGGTGTTGCCGCTACCCGACATCACGACGCTGCCGTTCACGGTGACGAAGTCGCCAAAAGCCAGGTTGTAGTCGGTCGTATCACCGACTGCGCTCACCCCGCCCGTGCCGCTCAATCCGATGACGCTGCGATCCCCGATGGCGACATTCATCGTCGACTGGGTCGCATCAAGGCTCAGCGCGCCAAAGATGCCGCTATCCGTCCCGATGACAAGCGTGCCTTCGGAATTGTCCAGCTCCATCGTCAGGGTGCTGTTGAACTCTGCCTCATTGCCGACGATGAACACCCGCTCGGCATTATCGCCGGACATCGTGACGGCAACATTGAACGTCGCGTTGTCGCCGACGGTCATCGTCATGGATGAATCGGAACCCGTCAGTGACAAGACGCTGTTGAATGTCGCGTTGTCACCGACGGTGATGGTCGCCTGGCTTGAATCGTTTAGAACGATGCCATGGAAGGTGACGTTGTCACCCGCCGTGACCGTATCAGTGTCCGGCGAGCCCGTGATCCGACCGACAGATGCGCCGTCATCCGCGTTCACCGTCAACCCATCCGACAATGCCGCGTTCAGGTTCAGACCATCCGCATCAATCTCAGCGGCGATAGTGACCGTCGGAATTGTATCGGGACCAAAGGTGATCGTGGCCGCGTTCGCAGCGCCAAGCGTCGTCAGGTCCTGCTCGAACCGCACCTCGACCGGCGTCGCAATTCCGCTGGCCGCGTTGATCGTGATGTTGGAGTTGACCGCACCATCAATGATGAAGATATCACCGGGCTGCGCGACGATCGTCGTGCCTGCTCCGATCTGGGTATAGCCCATCACGTTATCCGGATCGGGCGTCCCGGCAGTCCCGGCCGATACGATATAGTAAGTGGCCATAGTAAACCCGATACCCACACACACAACGCCAGCAAGACTGACGCGCCAACTCGCACAGCGTCCGGATAACAGGGCAAACTGGAGCAAAGTTTAACGGCAATTGGGCATTATCTGGGCAGTCGCACCTGCCTCGCTGCCGATGCCATCAGCACAAAAACATCGTGCACCGCAGAGGATCTCCGCGATGCACGATCACAAGGTAACACGTCACTCGTTAAACTCGCGAAAAGGGCCCGGTTTCTTGGCTTATCGGTTCAGAGCTGCTCTTTGTGCTGGCAGTCCGTCGGGCCATCCTCTTCACGGATAGCAATAACAGCCCTCTTTCATCGCTTCACCCAAGATGTCGCGTTTTTCCCCTTGCTTTCATAAGAAATTCGCCGGCTCAGATTGGTGACGCCGTCCGATGTCGCCAATCAGCAGGACCCCGGACCGAAGCTGTCGTGAATTTGAATTCACGACAATCCGCACCACAGAAAACCGACTCGCCGCCTGCGCACAGACTGAAAAAGCGGGGCATTCACCCCGCTTTTCCATCGCATGCAGGCCGTGTCTTTCGGCAGCTAAACCCTACTTCAAAAGGTCGGTCCAGATTCGCGTGTAAAGCTCCTGCACCTCGGGCGCACAAAGCTGCTGATTGATCGCCGCATCCGCCAGTTCAGCGGGCACCTGCATTTCGGGCGAGGACAGAAGACCCGCATCCATGAAGGCCTCAGACCCCGTGATGGCATTGCCATAGCGGGTGTAGTTCGAGATCAGCGCCGCATTCTCGGGCGCCATGATGAAGTCAAGGAACAGCTTGGCATTGTCGACATTGCGCGCATCGGCAAGGATCGCCACATTGTCCATCCAGCGCATATAGCCGGTCGCGGGCCAGCCGAAGGCAAAGTCGGCATTGGCATCGCGGATCCGTCCCGCCGCTCCACTCCAGAAAACCGAGGCGTTCAGATCCTCGTTCACGAACTTCTCGAAAGAGGCATAATCAATCGACGCCCAATGCGGCTTGGCCGCAAGAAGCGTGTCGCGCGCTTTGCGCAGGGCCTCGCGGTCGCTGGTGCAAGGCTCCGACCCGACATAGCGCAGCGTCATGTCGATCACGTCATTCATCGACGGGACAAGGTTGATGGTCCCCCGCAACGCCTCGGGCGGATCAAGGAAAATCGCCGCCGTGTTGATGTCGCCATCATAAAGGGCCGTGTTCACCATCACCCCCGTGGTGCCCCAGACCCAAGGCACACTGAAACGCCGTTCGGGATCGCCGGGCATCGTGATCCATGCCGGATCGACATTGGCAAAATTCGCCATCGTATCGGGACGGCTTTCCAGCAGCAGACCCTGCTCCAGATAGACCGGCAGGTAATATCCGCTGACGATCACCACATCAAACCCGTGGCCCCCCGCCTGAATGCGGGCGATCGCCTCCTCATTGGCGGCGAATTCGCTCAACGTCACCTCGACCCCATAGGTCTGCGTGAACCGCTCCAGCAGGGCTGGCGGCGTATAGAGGCCGAAATTGTAGATATTCAGTTGGCCATCGGCCATGGCCGGGGTCGTAAGGCCGATTGCAGCGCCGGTCACGGCAGCGGCAAGGCAGGCAAGGCGAGTCATGGGCAAATCTCCTGTGTTGGACAGTTTATGGTCACGGTTTCTTTCGGGTGATCAGCCAGGACGCGGCCACGACCATGACACTGGCAAACAGCAAAAGCGCGGAAATCGCATAGATCTCGGAACTCAGGTTCCGTCGCAATTCGCCCATCAGATAGGTGGGCAAAGTCTCCTGCCCGGGCGATTTGACAAAGGCGCTGACGACCACGTTGTCCAGCGAGACAACGAAAGCCAGCATGAACCCCGCCAGCACCCCGGGTGCCAGCAAGGGCAAGGTCACGCGGCGGAAGGTGTAGAAACGGCTGGCGTAAAGGTCCATCGCCGCCGTTTCCAGTGTCAGGTCCATATCCTCCAGCCGGGCACGGATCGGCATATAGGCAAAGGGAATGCAAAAGGCCGTATGCGCGACAACCATATAGGCCAGCCCGTGATAGCCGGTCATCTGCTTGATCTGGGCCAGCACCACCATCAGCGCGACGGCCAGAACGATCTCGGGCACCACAAGCGGTTGATAGATCACGGCCTGCACCGCGTTTTGCCCGGGCATGCGGCGACTGCGCGTCGTCGCCAGCGCGGCCATCATGGCGCAAAGCGTGGCGATCGCCCCGGCCAGCGTCGCTATCACCAGCGAGTTCATCGCCGCATCGCGGAAGGCGCGGTTCTCCAGCGCGGCCACGAACCAGCGCAGCGACGCCCCCTCCCAGCGGCCGATGACGCTGCCCGCGTTGAAGGCATTGATCACCAGAATCAGGATCGGCGCATAGAGCGCGACAAACGTCATCCCCGCGATCAGCGAAACTCCGGGCAGATGACGGACGGAAAAGCGACGGTCAGCCATGCGCCGCCGCCTTCTGCGATGCTTGCCGCAGATACCAGACCAGCGCCACAAGGATCAGAACGGTCAGCGCGACAGACAGCGCCGCCCCCAAGGGCCAGTTGCGGCCCTGCCCGAATTGCAGGTCGATCAGATTGCCCCACATCATCGCCGTGCCGCCCCCCATCAGACGCGGCGTGACATAGGCCCCCAGCGCGGGAATGAAGACAAGGATCGCCCCCGCAGCAATGCCGGGGCGCACCATGGGCAGGATCACCCGCCGCAGACAGAACAGACGCGAGGCGTAAAGATCATAGGCCGCCTCGGCCAGCCGGAAGTCGAACTTCTCGATCGCGGCATAGACCGGCAGCACCATCAGCGGCAGATAGACATAGGTCATGCCCAGCAGCACCGCGCCATTGGTGAACATCATGGGCAAAGGGGCCTCGATCATCCCGGCCCAGATCAGCAGCCGGTTCACCACGCCATCGGCGCGGATGATGTCCTGAATGGCGATGGTGCGCACCAGAAGGTTGGTCCAGAACGGGATCGTGATCAGAAACAGCCAGAACCCCCGTGTCTGCGGGGCGCGTGTGGCGATGAACCACGCGGTCGGCAGTCCGAAAACCAGCGTCAGCCCCATCGTCGCCAGCGCCAGCAGGACCGAGCGCAACAGCACCTCGACATGGGCCGAAGCGACGCTGATGCTGTCGTCGAAAATGTCCCGCTCGAAGAAAACCGAAAACCATCCCTCCCAGGACAGGTGCCATTGCACACCGCCATAGCTCCCCGAGGCCAGGACGGAATAGACCACCACCATCATCAGCGGCAGGATCGAAAAGGCACCGATCACGACCAAGGCCGGCATCGCCAGCGACCAGCGCCGCTGAAGATCCGCGCGGGCAAGCCCCGCCGTGACGCCGGAGGTCTCAGGCTGCATCTGCGGTCTCCTCCGGCAGGATGCGCAGCGCCTCACAGGGCAGCGACAGGGTGACGACCTCGCCCTCGGTGAAGGCGGTGCCTGCATGCAGGCTGTTCTGGCTGCGCACGCTGAGCGTCTCTCCCGTCGGCAGGGACAGGCGCACATGCGTATCCGTGCCCGAAAACACAAGATCCTCGACCCGCCCGGTCAGAACGACCGAGTCCGGCGCAGCCCGCCCGATGATCACCTGCTCGGGCCGGATCAACACGGTGACCGGCCCGACAAAGCCCGCCGCCGCCGAAAGCATCACGGGGGCCTGCCCGCCCAGAACCACACCCTCGGGCAAGGCCAGCCCTTTCAAAAAATTCGTATCGCCGATGAACCCGGCCACAAACCTGTTGGAAGGCGTGTCATACAGCGCGCGTGGTGCCGCGACCTGCTGGAGGCGTCCGCCCTCCATCACCGCGATCCGATCCGACATGGTCAGTGCCTCGTCCTGATCATGGGTCACGAAAATGAAGGTCAGGCCCGTCTCGCGCTGCAACCGCTTGAGCTCCGCCTGCATGTCTTTGCGCAGCTTCAGATCCAGCGCCGACAGCGGTTCGTCCAGCAACAGGATGCGCGGACGCGGGGCCAGCGCGCGGGCCAGCGCGACACGCTGCTGCTGCCCGCCGGACAGGGCCGAACTGCGCCGGTCGCGCAGATGCGACAACTGCACCAGCGCCAGCATCTCATCGACACGGGACCTCACCTCGGATGCAGGCCGTCCCAGCGCCTCCAGCCCGAAAGCCACGTTCTGCGCCACGCTCAGATGCGGAAACAGCGCATAACTCTGAAAGACCGTGTTCACCGGCCGCTGGCTGGGCGGGATCGCCGCAATGTCGCGCCCGTCCAGAACGATGCGCCCGCCCGAAGGCTGCTCGAACCCGGCGATCAGCCGCAGAAGCGTGGTCTTGCCGCAACCGGACGGGCCAAGAAGCGTAAAGAATTCGCCTTCCGCAATGGTGACATCCACCGCATGCAAGGCCGTATAGCTGTTGGCCCCTTGGCCAAATGTCTTGGAAAGTCTCGTTATGTCCAGCATCGTGATCCTGCCTGCGTTCATGGCCAAAACGCTATTGACATAATTTTTTAAGTCAATAAAAATTTTTAGTGACACAAAGAAAGCCCCGAAGATGACTGCAGAACTGCCCGAGATCACGGCACCCGAAGACGAGGTGATCGGCCTGCGCGACCGCAAGAAGGCGCAGCGCCGCGACAGGATCATCGCCGCTGCCCGCGCCCTGTTCGCCGAACGCGGCGTCGATGCGACCACGATCACGGACATCGCCGAAGCCTGCGAGATTTCGGCGCCCACCGTGTTCAACTACTTCGGGTCCAAGGACGGCATCCTGATCGCCATCATCGACGAAGGCACCCGCGCCGCCCGCGAAAGCGAAAAGGTGATGCCCCGCCCTGCGGGCACGCCGCTCGACAAGGTGCTTCTGGACCTGTTCTCGCGGATCGCCGCGCAGACGCTTCTGATCGCCAGCAAACGGGTGTGGCGCTATGCCGAATCCGCCGTCATCCGCCACCCCGAAACCGAGCTGTCCCAAACCTATCGCGAGGTCGGAACGAAACTGGTCGAAGCCATCGCCGATGTCCTGCGGGCCTGCGACCTGTCCACCCGCGCCGGTGCACCGGCGGATATTCCCCTGCTGGCCGAGATGCTGCACGATCTGTGGATGCCCTGTTTCATCGAACTGATCAGAGGCGACGACATGACCGTCGCCGACCATGACGCGATGGTGCGCGCGCGGGTTCTTCCCGTGATCGCACTGGTCTTCGACGATGCCTGCCTTGCCGGGCGCAACCTCTGACCGACAGGAACAACCATGTCCGCTGATCTCATCGTGCATAACGCGCGCGTCCTGACGATGGACGACGCCCGCCCCCGCGCCGCCGCCGTCGCCGTCGCAGGAACCACAATCCTGGCACTGGGCGAAGATGCGGAAATCCTGCCGCTCGCCGGTCCCGCAACGCGGGTGATCGACGCGGGCGGCGCCACGCTGCTGCCCGGCTTCGTGGAATCCCACCTGCACCTCTTTTCCGGCGCTTACGGCGAAACGCTTCTGCAACTGGCCGACATTCGCGGCACAGCCGCGTTGCAAGCCGCCGTGGACCGCTTCGCCGCCGCCAATCCCGATGCGACGCTTCTGTTCGGCCAAGGGGCCGATTACACGATGCTGGGCGATGGCCGCCCGCTGGACCGGCACGCGCTGGACGCGATCTGCCCGGACCGTCCCCTCGCGCTGATGGCCTATGACTTCCACACGCTTTTCGCCAATACCGCCGCCCTGCGCGCCGCAGGACTGTTGCACGGCCGCGCCCTCCCTCCCGGCAACGAGGTGGTGATGGGTCCCGACGGGCTGGCCACCGGAGAGTTGCGCGAAAAGATGGCGCTCCTGCCCGTGCTGGACCTGCGCAACACCGGCGGGCGCGAAATGCTGGGCATGTCGGGGATCGAACCGCCCGTCCCCCCGACCCCGGCCCAGCGGCACGAGGACAAGGAGATTCTGAAGCTCGGTCTGTCCCATGCCGCGAAACACGGAATCACTTCCATGCAGAACATGGACGGCAACCGCTACCTTCTGGACCTGCTGGCCGAGCTTGAGGCCGAGGGCGCCTTGACCGCCCGCGTCAGGGTGCCCTTCCACCTGACCGCCGAAATGCCCCTGTCCGAACTGGACCGCGCCACCGCCATGCAGCGCGCCTTCACGGGGCCGAAACTGACCTCGGGCATCGTCAAGATGTTTCTGGACGGGGTGATCGAAAGCGGCACCGCCGCCATGCTGGCCCCCTATGCCAACCGCCCCGGCCATTGCGGCGAGACCATCTTCACTCCCGCGCATTTCCACGCCGCCGCGACCGAAGCGGACCGCCGTGGCCTTCAGATCGCCGTGCACGCCATCGGCGATGCCGCCGTCCGGCTGGCGCTGGACGGCTATGCCGCCGCCGCGCGCGCGAACGGCCCCCGCGACCGCCGCCACCGGATCGAACATGTCGAGATGATCGACCGCGCCGATATCCCGCGCCTTGCCGCACAGGGAGTCATCGCCTCGATGCAGCCGCTGCACGCGCCGCGCGGCCCCAGCGGCACCACCGATGGCATCGGCCCCGACCGCGCCCCGCAGGCCTATGCCTGGCGCGACATCGTGGCGACAGGGGCGGATTTCGCCTTCTCCTCGGACTGGCCCATCGTGCCGATCGCTCCCCTGACCAGCATCGCCGCCGCCATGACCCGCACCCCATGGATTCCGGGACTGCCCGATCAACGCCTTGCCCTGCATCAGGTGCTGGAAGCCTATACATGGCGCGGCGCCCGCGCCGGTTTCGCCGATGACATCACCGGGCGGATCAAACCGGGCATGGCGGCGGATCTGGTCCTGCTGTCAGACGATATCGAAGCCACCCCCATCGACCGGATCGACAGTCTGGAGGTGGCGCTGACCGTCTGCGACGGGGCTATCACTTATGCCGCATGACAGCCCCGACATGACGGCGCTCGGCGCGCCGCTCTCACCCGGCCAGCCCGGTCTGCGCCGCCTCTGCGCGATCCGCGCCGATATCGGCCCGCCGACCGAATTCACCACGACGCAGGGCCATGGCCGCGCGCTCTTTCCCATTCTGGGCGGGCAAGCCGTCGCGGCGGACTGGAGCGCCACGATCCTGCCCGGCGGTGCCGATGTTGCGCGCCGCCTTGAGGATGGCACCTACGAGGTCGAGGCGCGCTATATCCTGCAACTTGACGACGGGACCCCCGTCATGGTCATGAACGCGGGACGCATGGTGCCGCAACCGGATGGCAGCTATCATGGACGCACCCGCGCAACCCTCGAAGTGCCCGATGGTCCGCACCGGGCACTGGGGAACATGGTGCTGTTCGGAACCGCCTTTTCCGGCGCAGACGATCCTGACCATGTCTATATCGAACTCTGGCACGCCACGATCTGAGGAGACGGCACACATGACTCACTGGACCATGCCGCCGGAAACGGCTCCGCAGGATCGTGTCTGGATGGCCTTCCCCCGCCAAGGGGCCACGCTGGGCGACAGCACCTCCGCGCGCGAGGCGGGCTATGCCGCATGGACCGCCGTGGCGCATACGGTGGCGCAATGCGCGCCGGTGTCGATGATCGTGGACCCCTCGGAAATCCAGCGCGCCACCCGGATGCTGGGCGACGGGATCGAGATCGTTCCCCATCCTCTGGGTGAATTCTGGCTGCGCGATTCCGGCCCCACCTTCGTGCATGCCGCAGATGGCAGCCTGGCGGCGGTGGACTGGATATTCAACGGCTGGGGCGGCGCCGACTGGTCGCAGCCCACACAGGACAACGCGCTGGCCGCCTTCATCGCGGGCCTTGTCGGCGCGCCGGTCATCCCCTCGCTTCTGGTGAACGAGGGGGGCGGGATCCATGTCGACGGCCACGGCACCGTGCTGCTGACCGAAACCGTGCAGCGCGACCCCGACCGCAACCCCCATGCCGACCGCGCCCGGATCGAGGCCGAGATGACGCGCCTGCTGGGCACGACGCAGGCGATCTGGCTGCCGCGCGGCCTGTCGCGCGACTACGACATGTTCGGCACGCGCGGCCATGTCGATATCGTGGCGACCTTCCCCGCGCCAGGCCGCATCCTGATGCATGTGCAGGACAATCCCGACCATCCCGATCATCCGCTGGCACAGGAATTGCGCGCTCTCTTCGCCGCGCAGACCGACGCGCAGGGCCGTCCGTTCGAGATCATCGACCTGCCCGCCCCCGATACGCTGCGCGATGCCCATGGCTTTGTCGATTACAGCTATGTCAACCATCTGGTCTGCAATGACGGCGTCATCGCCTGCACCTTCGGCGACACGAAAGCCGACGCCCGCGCCGCCGCAATCCTCTCCGAGGCTTATCCCGGCCGCCGCATCCTGCCCGTGGACGCACGCGAACTCTTCGCCCGTGGCGGCGGCGTGCATTGCATCACCCAGCAACAGCCCAAGGCGCGCGCATGACCGCCTGGCCCGATCTGGCCACGCTGGCCAAGGCGCTGGATCAGGGCCGCGCCACCGCCGTGTCCCTCGCGTATGAGGCGCTGACCCGGATCGCCGCCTATGACCGGGCCGGACCGATCCTCAACGCCGTGCCGATCCTGAACCCGGCCCTCTTCGACGAGGCCCGCGCCAGCGACCTGCGCCGCAGCCGGGGGGAATCCCTCGGACCTCTCGATGGCATCCCCTATACCGCCAAGGGCAGCTACAAGGTGCGAGGCCTGCCGGTCGATGCCGGCTCGCCCGCCTTCGCCGGGCTGATCGCCAACGAGGACAGCTTTGCCGTCGAACGCCTCCGGGCGGCAGGGGCCGTGCTGATCGGGCTGACGACCATGCCGCCCATGGCAAACGGCGGCATGCAGCGCGGCCTGCACGGGCGCGCGGAATCGCCATGGTCGGCGGACTGGCTCACCTCGGCCTTCGCCTCGGGCTCGTCGAACGGATCAGGCACCGCCGTCGCCGCAGGCTTCGGCGCCTTCAGCCTGGCCGAGGAGACCTGGTCCTCAGGACGCGCCCCCGCCGCATTGAACGGCCTCTGCGCCTACACGCCCGGTCGCGGCGTCATCTCGGTGCGGGGCAACTGGCCGCTTGTGCCCACGATGGACGTGGTCGTGCCGCAGACCCGGACGATGGCGGATATGCTGACCCTGATGGACGTGCTGGGGGTCAGGGACAGCCGCCGCGACGGCGACTTATGGCGCAGTCAGGACTGGGTGCCGCTCGACCCGCCGCGCCCGCCGTCATGGCCGGCACTGGCGCAGGGCGCATCCCTCACCGGCAAGCGTCTGGGCGTTCCGTCCATGTATATCAACGCCGATCCCCTTGCAGGCACTGCGCCCGACGGCGGCATCGGTGGCCCCACCGGGCAAAGGATCGACACCCGCCCCTCCATCCTCGCGCTGTGGTCCGCCCTGCGTGCCCGGATCGAAACCGCCGGGGCCACGGTGACCGACACCGACTTCCCCATCGTCACGAATTACGAAGGCGACCGCCCCGGTGCCCCCACCATCGCCACAGCCGGGCTGGTCAGCGCCGCCTACCTGAAACACGAGATCACGGACCTGTCCGTCTGGGCCTGGGATGACTTCCTGCGCCGCAACGGCGACCCGCATCTGAACCGGCTGACGCAGGTGGACGGCACGCTGATCTTTCCGCGCCCCGACGGCGCCCTGCCGGACCGCTATACCGGCTTCGACGACGATATCGCCGCCTATCCCGATCACGCCCGCAGCCATCCCTGTGACGATTTCCGCCAGATCCCGCATCTGGCCGACGGGCTGCGCGGGCTGGAACAGACGCGCAAACGCGATCTGGAGGACTGGATGGATTGGCTGGGTCTGGACGCGGTGGTCTTTCCCGCGCTGGCCGATGTCGGCCCCGCCGATGCCGACACCAACCCGGCCTCGGCCGATCTGGCCTGGCGCAACGGGGTCTGGGTCGCCAACGGGAATCTGGCCATCCGGCATCTCGGCCTGCCCAGCGTGACGATCCCCATGGGGATCATGGCGGATACCGGCATGCCGATGGGCCTGACCATCCTTGGTCGCGGCCGGGCGGATGCAGAGCTGATGGCGCTGGCCGTCGCGCTGGAACGGCTTGTCCCGCCCAGCCCCTGCCCCCCTCGCACGCCGCCCTTGCCCACGCCACCTGTCATCGCCCCCGTCATCGCGCCGGATCAAGCCGCCGGCCCCGCTTTGCATATCGATGCGCAGATAGACGCGAACCAACTCCACCTGACGATCACCGCCGACGCGCCACTGGCCCATCTCTGCGTCGCTGGACAGGTCCTTGACCATGACGGCCACCACGCCCGCATCACCCTTCCGCGCAACCGGCACCGGCACAGCGCATGGGCGCCGCCCTATGGCCCCCTTGTCCTTGCCCTGTTCACCGACGGATCAGCCGCCTTCCACGACGTCGCGCTGCCCTGAGTCAATCCGCGCTGCGGTCCACAAGTTTGCGCCGCGCCAGCGACAGCCCATGGCGGCGCGCGAAATGCTGCACTTCGGATTTGCGCGACCGCGCGACCGTATAGACCTGATCATCAGCCGCCCGGATCAGCAGCTTGTAATCCTCGGTGCGGTGAAGGGCGCGAATTCCAGCCACCGACACCCAGACCGAACGGTTGAGCACGATCCCGCTATCCGGCGGCACAGAAGCGATCACATCCGAAAAGCGCCCCCGCAACAGGGCAGAGCGTCCGGTCTGATGCACCCGCACATAATGATCCTCCGCATGGATCACCAAAAGCTCGCTGACCTTCAGGCTTTCACCCGCGATCTCGACAGTTCCGTCAGCCACGGCAACCACATCAGGCGCGCAGTCCGCATCCCCGTCCTGCGGCAGGGACAGTGCAACGGCTTCGTCTAGTCCCAGATCAGTCTCGCCGCGCATGGCGACCTGCGGCGCGACCGGCGGCATCTCGGCAGGGCGCGCGGCCAGCGCCTCCATATCGGGGCGCGGGGTGACAGGATGCACCGGGGCTGCCTCGGCCAATCGCGGATCGTCCTGCCGATACAATGGGTGATGTGGTGCCACGAAGGACCCGTACTGGATATCGAACAGCAGGATCACGATCAGATCACGGGTGACAAACGGCGCGATATCGGCGATCTCCGGCAGCGCTTGCCCGGTAATCAGGTGTAGTGTCACCTGCCGCACTACTTCGGTCACGGGAATGACAGGCAGGCTCAGCAGCGGCGTAAAGACAAAGCGCACGCGCCCCGCCCGCTCCAGCCCGATTGCGGTGCCGATACTGATATAGAACCAGCACACCGCCGCAATCGTGACGACAAACCACGACAGCGCGAATTGCCGCATTTCAAGCTGCGCCAGATCGGGGCGATTCTGCAGCACGGCCAGCACCAGAACACAGATGATCAGATTCTTCATCATCACCGGATGAAAAACATGGTCCGAAGCCCGCCGCGCCCGCGACCAGACCGCTGTTCCATCCGCGAAGATTAACTTTGTCCAGGAAACAGTATCCCGAAAGGCCGTCCCTTCCATGGGAAACAGAGCGGGATTCGCCCTGTCGGGCAGATCATGAGGGGTCACCTGCATTGTGCAAACCTTGCATCAAAATCATTACCAAACCGGACAACCTGTCAATTCACGCTCAAACTGGGCGGCACGCCCGCAACGCCGACCGGAATAGACCCGACAGATTGTCGCCACCCGCCGATCACGACATTCTCTTCTGGCAGGTATTGCTCAGTTTTCTTCGAAAAAGGTTAAATTTGCAATACGCGATATCGTCGCCCGCAGCTACGAATTATGGCAACAGCCATACTCTGCAGTTGGCGCCACATACACTGCAATTTGCACGAACTGACGCCGCAGATCACGAATTCTGGTCAGTTGGCGAACAGACTCCGGAAAGCGTGAACAGACGGCGACTCCGCCTGATCCGGCTAAACAGAAACGGTATAAGACTCGTAGATGCAGAACGGTTGCGAACCCGTGCTGCGCCAGCCTGTCTTGTCTGCTGCCTGAATCACAGGACGTCGAAAACGGGGATGTGAACTGTCAGCAGGGGGCTGATGACAGGGATCAGGCGCATCACACGCGACCGCTCTGCACAGGTAACCAGTGCGCAGTTTTCGAGGATGAAGTGATGTCATACGACGCCCTGCCTACAGCTCCCCAGGCGCGCATTGCACAAGGCGCCACCCCTGGCCTGGGGGATCGATCCGCCAGAACGCGGACGACCACGTTCTTTCCGTCACAACCGGCCGACAGCGGCCTGACGCTGCCATTGGCATCAGTCTTGCAAGCCGTCCGCAGCGCCGCCTCGCCGCGCGCCCGCGACGAAAAGACCAAGGCGATCCCGACGCAACCGCTGCTCGGCCTCGCCCGCAACGAAGGTATTGCAGCATGACCACCTGTCATCGCGTTTCTGCGGTTGCGCGTCCGGCAAGAACACCCGCAACCACGTGCCGTTCAACGCCGGGGGCCGTCTGCCGCCCCCCGGACCGCTGGTCCAGGCATGTAACGCGCAATCCCGCAATGAACCGATTTGCAGAAACCCCGATGCACCGTCCGCAGGGCGGCCCATCTTATCAACGCTTTGCGTCGCTTGGCCGTAGCAGCCGGGTTCGAGCGTCTTGGCTGGAGAAGTAGACATGGCGACCATTATCATCAACGACAGCACGTCAGGCTCCGTCAACGTTGCCGATGGCGACATCGTCATCATCGACCCAAGCGCGTTTGGGACCTACTCCCTTTTCGCCCCTGCGGGCGCCACCTATGATGTTCAGATCAATCAGGACCTTCCGAACTCGGTGACCATCTTCACCGCCGAGAACACGACCGTGCGCGCCCAGTTCGCGCCGGGAGTCTCGGCCTACAACCTCGACTGGGGCGGCGTGTCCGGCTTTGGCGGGACCGAGACCGTCACCACCGGAGACGGCTTCCGCATCACCGATGGCGGCGGTTATTCGATGGGAGATCAGGACGACACCCTGATCCTCGGCGCCAACAACTATGTCGATAACGCGATCTGGATGGGCGACGGACAAGACACGCTCACCATCGGGGAAAACAGCACCGTTTTCGGTCAGATCAACACCGAATTGGGCGATGGCGACGTCATCAACATCGGCTCTGGCAGCTATGTCGAGAACATCAACCTTGGCGGGGTGGTCGATCTGACCATCGGCTCGGACGTCACGGTCAACGGCTATATCTATGCCGGATTCAACGAAGATCTGGGCGACAGCATCACGATCGGGGACAACACGACCGTCAACTATTACATCGACATGCAGACGGGCGATGACACGCTGACCATCGGTGACGGTGCAACCCTGTTCGGCCGGATCTACGGCGACGAGGGCAACGATCTGATCACGATGGGCGACGACGTCACGCTCAACGAATGGGTCTGGCTCTATACCGGCAATGACACGCTGATCATCGGCGACAACGCCACCGTCGACGACGGCTATTATGGCGAACTTTATGCCGATGACGGCGATGACCTGATCATGATCGGGGACAACGCCGATTTCGGCGAATATGCTTGGGTCGATATGGGAGCCGGCAACGATACGCTGTCGCTCGGGGCCTATGATTTCAGCCAATATGGCCAGTTCTGGGGCGAATCTGGAACCGACACACTGAACCTGACCGAAGGCTTCGGGTTCAGCAAAGGCGACATCGAAAGCATCCTCGCCGCGAACGGGTGGCGGGATGATGACGGCGACGGCGTCTACGAAGTCCCGGGTGGCAATTTCCGGATCGGCGACAGCTTTTTCTACAGCTGGGAACGCGTCGCGGTCATCGTGCCCCCCGACGGCGTGGTCGATGGCACAGTGGGCGATGACTCGATCGGACCGGACTTCGCCGACCTGCAAGGCGATCAGGTCGATGGCGCAGACGGTCTGAACGATGTGATCGTCGGCGGCGGCGGCAACGACACGATTCGTGGCGGCCTCGGAAACGATGTGATCTCGGGCGATGGCGCCACCCCGATCGGGGCGGTCGAGCAGCCTCTCGTCAACCTGCAGAACACCGACAACCTTCAGGATGCCGGCGCCACCGAAGCGAACAGCACCCGCGCGGTGGAACTGGTCCAGTTGGCCGACGGCCGGCTGATCATGATCACCTCCGAAAATGGCGGCGGAACCGACGGCATCGCCACCTATGAGATCGACGGAAACCCGGACTCTCCCACTTTCGGGCAGATCATCAACCCGGTCGGGTCGGGATCTACCGCTCCCGCAGGCGGCGGCACGTCCGACCTGACGGGCAAGATCAGCCAGCTGCGATTCTCGGGCGCGGGCAACGGTTTCGACAATATCCAGAGCATGGAAGCCGTCACCTTGCCGACCGGCGAAACCTATGTCTTCACGGCCGATGTCGACCGCGCCACCATCGGTATCGCGCAGATCGGGGCGAACGGAAGCCTGACCGAAGGCCCCTCCCTGACCGATACCCTGCGTCTGGATCAGGTCCAGAGCCTTTCGGTCGTCAATGTCGACGGGCAGCCGATCCTGCTGGCCTATGCCGGCGGCGCCTCGGACAACCTGCTCTCCTATGCGATCGACCCCGCGACAGGCGGCCTCACCCTGCTCGACCGCGAGGTCGACGGCAACGGCACCGCCGAGAATTTCCTGGCGGGCGGCAACGGTGAATCGCCCTCCTTCGTCGAAGGCTTCACCAACAGCGCGGGCCAAAGCTTCGTGCTTGCGGCAGGCAATGACGGTGGACAGAACGGCATCTCGCTCTGGACGATCAACAGCGCCGGACAACTGACCTTCCAGAACGCGCGCGGCGACGACCAGAACGGCGGTTCGGAAACCGATCCGCAGGGCAACACCCTTGGTCGCGACCTGATCTCGCCGGCTGGCTCCCAGACCGGACTGGACGATTCCAACGCCGCCGCCTGGGCCGAAATCGGCGGGCAGACCTATGTTTTCGTCGGCGGCAATGACGACGACGTCTCGATCTTCCGCGTCGACCCGGATGCCGCCAATGACGGCACCTTCGACCTCACCCTTGTCGGTCAGGTCGACGATGTCATGAGCGACATCAGCGCGCTCCAGTTCATCCCCTCGGGCACCAGCGGCACCCTGGTGATCGGCGGCGAACAAAGCGAGTTGCGCTACGCCGCCGTCCTGGTGAACCCCACGACAGGCGTGGTCACGCTCGACCTCGCCGGCGGCCGCATCGTGGACGATGCGAACGATCCGGGGGCGGAACTCCTCGACTCCGAAGATCTGGCCTATGTCAACGGCGTGCTCGTATCGGCCTCGGACAATGACAACGGTGTCGCCATCCTGACGGCCAAACCGACCTTCGTCACCTCGTCCGGGACGATCGAAGGTGTGCCCGGCAATGACAGTCTCGACGGCGGCGAGGGCAATGACACGCTGGACGGCGGCGCGGGCAATGACACGCTCGACGGCGGCACCGGCAATGACAGCCTGCTCGGCGGCAGCGGCGATGATACCTTCCTGCTGGCTCCCGGCTTCGGCACCGA
>NZ_JARAMP010000002.1:0-307550 GCF_028802875.1 Seohaeicola sp. 4SK31
GCCAGTCGCCGCGCCGCCTCCGCCGCACTCAACCCCGCCGGGTCCGAGTCCAGCGCCGACAGACAGGCATCGGCAGACTGGCTGTGCGGATCGGTCAGCAGCATCGGACTCCTTTCAGCGGGCCTTTTCCGGCATCACCGCCATGCGCCACAAGTCGCATCGGCAACCTTGAGGATATCTGCCCCGCGCCGCGCAACCGCGCGTTGATGTAAATCAAACCGGGCGCGAAAGACCCCCTGCCATCGCAGCGACGCGGCGTATCGCCGTAGCATGGCGCAAATTGCGGCACGCGGGCTCGGGGTGGATCACGCCGCCTCTGACGGAAACCGGCCACGCGTGCGATTGGCAAACCAGACCAGCGACAGCATCACCGGCACCTCGACCAGCACACCTACCACAGTGACCAGCGCGGCCCCCGAGTTCAGCCCGAACAAACCGATGGCCACGGCCACCGCCAGTTCAAAGAAGTTGGACGTGCCGATCAACGCACAAGGGGCGGCCACGTTATGCGGCACGCGCCAGCGCCAGGCCCAGGCATAGGCGATGGCAAAGATCCCATAGGACTGGATCAGGATCGGAGTCGCCAGCAGCAGGATCAGGAACGGCCGGTCCAGAATGACATTCCCCTGAAACCCGAACAGCAGCACGACCGTCAGCAGCAAACCCAGCACCGAGGCGGGCTTGATCCGCGCCGTGAACCCCGCGACGGCCGCCTCACCCCCCTGCCGCATCAGCCGCGCCCGCGTGATCGCCCCCGCCGTCAGGGGCAGCACCACATAGAGCACGACCGACAGCACCAGCGTTTCCCACGGCACCGACAGTTCGGTCACACCCAGCAGAAGCGCCACAATGGGCGCGAAGGCAAAAACCATGATCACATCGTTGAGCGAAACCTGCACCAGCGTGTAGTTCGGATCCCCCTTGGTCAGTTGCGACCAGACAAAGACCATCGCGGTGCAGGGGGCCGCCCCCAACAGGATCAACCCCGCGATATACTGACCGGCATCCGCAGGGTCGATCAGGTCGGCAAAAACGTGATTGAAGAACAGCACACCCAGTGCCGCCATTGTGAAGGGCTTGATCAGCCAGTTCACGACCACGGTGATGATCAACCCCTTCGGACGCTCGCCCACCCGCCCAAGCGCGGTGAAATCTACCGCAACCATCATCGGATAGACCATCGCCCAGATCAGCACCGCCACCACAAGATTGACCGAGGCATATTCAACTGCGGCCAAAGCCGCAAAAACCCCTGGCAACAGGGTGGCCAGCACGATTCCCGCGATGATGCACAGGAAAACCCAAAGCGTCAGAAAGCGTTCAAAAAGGGACATGATCAATCGCCCTGCTCGGCAAGACACAGCACTCCGCGCCTTGCGTGACCTCACGCAACCTTAGACCGCCCCGCAGCAGGCAGGTCAACTGGTCTCGCTGATCCGCACGGGAAGCAGGGCTTCGCACGCCAGCCGAGGAGCGACGCACAGTCAATGCATCGCGACTCTGCCACCGCCGGTGTGACGGCGCCACCACGCTGCGGGCCGCGCCGCCAGCACTCCGTCTCAGGCGGCGTTGCGCGCGGGTGTGCCGCCCTCGCCCAGATCCCAGAACAGCCCCGCCATCAGGCGCAGCGCGTCACGGCACACGGGTTTGAGCACATGTTCATTCGGCGCATGCTGCGAGCAGCCGCGATAGGAATGCGGCACCCAGACCGTGGGCAGACCCAGAATGTCGGTGAAACTGTCATTGGGCAGAGATCCCGCAAGATTGGGCAGGATATGGGGCGCGCGCCCGGCGCTGCGTGTCAGGCTGTCGGCCACGAAGGCCACCCAAGGGTGATCCGGGTCCAGCCGTGTCGCGCGGAAGAACCCGCGATCATGCGGTTCGATCTGCACCGCCTCGAACCCATGCGCGTCCAGATAGCGGCGCAGCGCGGGCAGGATATCCTCGGGATCGGTCCCCACGACATAGCGCAACTGGCAGGTGGCTCGCGCATGGGCCGAAATCGCATTCACCGGGGCCTCGGGCACACCGCTTTTCATCGCAAGGATCGCAAAGCTGTTCCAGCCATAGGCCCGCTCGGCCGGAGTCAGGCTTTCCTCGCCCCAATCGGTGTCGATGGCCGGCCCGTCCTCGGCATGGATCGGCAGCCCGTCCAGAGCCTTGCGCACCGCCGGGGTCAGGCTGTCGGGGCGCCATTCCGGGATGCGGATCTGGCCGCGCGCGTCAGTGATCGTGGCCAAGGCCTGTGTCAGGATCATCGCGGGGTCCGCCAGCAATCCGCCCCAGTTGCCCGAATGATGCGCCCCCTCGCGCAGATCGACGATCAGATCAAAGGTCACCCCCCCGCGCGATCCCATGAACATCGTCGGCACATCCGGTTGCAGACGCGGCCCGTCCGAGGCGATCAGCACATCAGCGGTCAACCTGTCCTTCTGCGCGGCAAAGAACTCGGGCAGACCCGGCGATCCCGTCTCTTCGCTCATCTCGATCACGATGCGCACGTTGAAGCCAAGCCTGCCACGCGTGGCCAGAACCGCCTCTAGTGCGGCGATATTGATCAGATGCTGGCATTTGTTGTCCGCCGTGCCGCGCCCATACAGACGATCCCCCTCCTCAACCAGCGTGAACGGATGCAGCCCCTCGCGCCATTGGTCGGTCTGGGCACGGATCACATCGCCGTGGCCATAGGTCAGGATCGTGGGCAGATCGTCCCCTTCATGCCGCTCGCCGATCAGCAGCGGGCCGCCGCGCGGGTCGGGATTGGCAAAGATCGTGCAGGCAAATCCCAACGCGACCAGACGAGGCTCCATCGCCTCGGTCAGATAGCGCATCAGTTCCACGGCCTGGTTCGGGTTCTGGCTTTCCGTCTGAAAGCCGACAAGACCGGCCAGATCCGACTGGAAGCTGCCCCCGTCGAAGTAAGAGGAGATGGTCTCGATCGCGGTGTCACGGGTCATGCTGTCAGCTTTCATGGGTCATATCTTCGGAAATGGCGTCGCCCCAGGGCGACATGATCTCGGTGCAGCCGGAGTTCAGCTTTCCGCGCCGCATCACACCCGCCGGGCAGGCAAAGGCATAGGGAAAGATCGTCCGTCTGGTCGTCGTCACCTTATGCGTCTGGCGCAACCTGTCCAGCACTTCGCGCGGCAGCGCGTCATCGGCGATCAGCTGATCCCCTGACACATCCATGCGCGGCTGGTGGAAACTGTCTGCCAGATCCATGCCGAAATCGGTCACGCAAGACGAGAGCTGCGCCACAGCCCCCATGATCTTGCGCCCGCCGGATGCCCCAAAAGCGAAACGCCGCTCACCCTGTTCGCCGATCACCGGGCAGACATTCATCAGACAACGCTTACCGGGTCCCAGCGAATTGGGACGTCCCTGCACCGGATCGAACCACATGATCCCGTTGTTCATCAGAAATCCGGTGCTGGGCGACACGACGCGCGATCCAAAGATCGACAGCAGCGTCTGTGTCTGCGCCACCATATTGCCCTGCCGGTCCACGACCGAGAAATGGGTGGTGCAGCCCGGCGCCTCAGGGCTTTCACCAGTATCGCCCATTGATTCCAGCCGCGCCGCATAGGCCGATTGCAACGCCCCTGCCATCGCAGCATAGCTGTCAGCGCCCGGCCTGTCTCCCATCCGCGCCTCGGCCAGATGGGCAAAGGTATCGCGGAAGGTCGGCCCTGCCGTCAGCCCCGGCACCACATGAAACCGCGCATCGCGATAGGCAAAGCTCAGCGGATCATGAAAGCGCGCCTGATAGCCGCGCAGATCATCAACTGTCAGGCAGCCGCCCTTGGCCTGCACATCCGCCGCCATCGCCGCGCCCAGATCACCGTCATAAAGCGCACGCGCCCCATGCCGCGCGATCTGGTCCAGACTGTCGGCCATGCGGGACTGGTCCAGCCGCTTGTCCGCAAGCGCCGTCCAGCCGCTGATCGTGGGCCATTGCCCATCCTCAAGGAACAGCGCCGCCGCATCCGCATCCTTGGCCAGTTCGCGTGTGCAGGACGCGATGACCAGCGCCGCGAACCAATCCACCAGCAGGCCTTGCCGCGCATGGTCGATCGCCGGAGACACAAGCTCGGCCCAAGGCATCCGGCCATAACGCGCATGGGCTTGACCCAACCCGTCCACGACCCCCGGCACCGCAATGGCCGTGGCACCCTGCACGTTGCGGTCACCCTCCACATGCTCCCATGGAAACAGATCACCCGCCGCGCCGCGCCCGCTCAGCGGATAGTCGGCCGGATCAAGCGCCGCAGGCGCGCGCATCCCGTGGTTCAGCGCCACCGCCTGCCCTTGCTCGGCGCGCCACAGCATCATGGCCCCGCCCCCGGCAGGCCCGCTCATCCAAGGCTCCAGCACGCCGATCACGAAAGACGTGGCGACAGCCGCATCCACGGCATCGCCACCCGCCGCAAGAACCTCGGCCCCCGCCAGCGCGGCCAGCCTGTGCTGCGCGGCGACAACGCCATGTTCGGTTTCGATGACCGTCTTGCGGGTCACCATGCTGCGTGACAGGTTCAACGACATCTGATCATTCCTGCGCATACATGGCGGTTTGCGGATCATGCAGGTGACAGGCCACATGACCTTCGGGCGTATCGATGGACCGGGGGAATGTCCTGCGGCACAGATCCGTGGCGCGCGGACAGCGCGGGTGGAAGTGGCAGCCCGGCGGTGGCGCGATCGGATTGGGATAGGCCATGCCAAGCTGCGTATCGGGCACGCCCAGACCCGGCTCGGGCGTCAGAACCGATTTCAGCAGGGCCTGCGTATAGGGATGACGCGGCGCGTCGAACAGACCCGCCACGCTGTTCTCCTCGACGATCCGGCCCAGATACATCACAGCCACCCTTGTCGCCAGATGCTCGACCACGGCAAGGTTGTGGCTGATGAACAGATAGGTCAGACCGAACTCGCGCCGCAGATCGCCCAGCAGGTTCAGAATCTGGCTCTGCACCGACACATCCAAAGCCGAGGTCGGCTCGTCGCAGATCACCACCTCGGGCTTCATGATCAGCGCGCGGGCAATCGCGACCCGCTGGCGCTGACCGCCCGACATCTGGCTGGGAAAGGTGTTCATCACCCGCGCGGGCAGTCCCACCACATCCAGAATCTCGCGCACCTGCTTGGTCCGGCTCGCCTCATCCCCGATCCCATGCACCCGCAAGGGCAGCGAGATGATGTCGTAAATGCTCTTGCGCGGGTTGAGCGAGGAATAGGGGTCCTGAAAGATCGGCTGAATCCGCCGCGCCAGCGCCAGCCGTCCCTGCGCCGAGATATCCTCGCCATCCACCAGCACCTGTCCCGCCGTCGGAGCCTCCAGTCCCAGCAGGATCTTGGCCAGCGTGGACTTGCCGCAACCGGATTCCCCCACCAGTCCCAGAACCTCGCCCCGGCCCAGTTGCAACGACACGTCATTGACGGCTGTCAGCGGCTTGACGCCACCGAACAGGCCCTGCTTGACGCGATAGGTCTTGGTGACGCCCGACAGTTCCAGAACCGGGCTTTGGGTCACGGTATCTTTCATGCCGTCAGCTCCTTCTCGTCATGGCGCTTTCCATCGGGGAAAATGCAGCGGAACGCATGATCTCCGTCCACGCGTTTCGGTATGGGGCCGCGACACTCCATCGTCGCATGCGGACAGCGCGTGCGGAACACGCAGCCCTCCACCGCGCCCACCAGAGACGGCACGATGCCCGGAATGGTGCCCAACTGGCTGCCCCGCGCGGTCTTGCCGGGCAAGGGAATGCAGCGCAACAAGCCCCGCGTATAGGGATGCGTGGGCGCGTTGAAGATCTCGCCCACCGGGCCGGTCTCGACCAGCTCGCCCGCATACATGACCGCCACCTTGTCCGCGACCCGCGCCACGACACCCAGATCGTGGGTGATCAGGATCATCGCCATGTTCATCTCGCGCCCTAGATCATGCAGCAACCGCAGGATCTGCGCCTGAATGGTCACATCCAGCGCCGTCGTCGGCTCATCCGCGATGATCAGTTCCGGCTCGCACATCAGCGCCATCGCGATCATCACCCGCTGCCGCAACCCGCCCGACAACTGATGCGGATATTGCGACAGCCGGCTTTCCGCCGCCGTGATCCCCACCTTTTCCAGCAGTTCAACCGCCCGCGCCCGCGCCGCGGCCCGCGTCACATTGCGGTGCAACAGCAACGCCTCGGCCAGTTGATCCCCGATCGTATAGGCCGGGTTCAGCGAGGTCATCGGCTCCTGAAAGATCATCGCCATCCGCGCCCCGCGCAGCGACCGCATCTTGCGGCTGTCCGCCGTGGTCAGTTCCGTCCCGTCAAAGGTCATGCGATCCGCGCTGCGCTTGATGCCCTTGCCCAGCAGCCCCATCAGCGCCAGCGAGGTCAGGGATTTCCCCGATCCGCTTTCACCCACGATGCACAGAGTCTCGCCCCGGTTCAGGTCGAAATCGATGCCGCGCACCGCATGCAGCGTGCCGCTGCCCGTGGGGATGTCCAGCGTCAGGTTGCGGACACTCAGAAGAGGTTCAGACATCGGTCAGCTCCGGTTCTCAGGGGCGGTGACATCGCGCAGACCGTCACCCATCAGGTTGATCGCCAGCACCAGCACGAACAGCACCGCGCCGGGGATCAGCACCAGCCATGGCTCGAACAGCATCATGTTCTTGCCCTCGGACACCATCAGACCCCAGCTTGGCGTCGGCGGCTGCACCCCCAGACCAAGGAAGGACAGCGCCGCCTCCAGCAGGATCGCATGGGCCATTTCCAGCGTGACCACCACGATCAGGTTGTTGGCGATGTTCGGCATGATCTCGGACAAAAGGATGCGCGGGGTCGAGGCGCCAATGACCTGCGCCGCCGCCACATATTCGCGCCGCCGCACTTGCATGGTGGACGCGCGCATGACGACCGCGAAACGATCCCACAGCAGCAGGCCCAGAACCACGATCACCACCTCCAGCGATCCGCCAAGGATCGCGACCACGGCCAGCGCCACCAGCACCACGGGCATGGCCAGCCGCACATTGATCAGGAATGTCACGACAGTATCGACCTTGCCGCCGAAATAGCCCGCAGCCACGCCCATCGCCGTGCCGATCACACCGGAAATCAACGCCGCCACCGCCCCGATCAGCAGCGACACCCGCGCGCCATAGATCAGCCGCGACAGATAATCCCGCCCCAGATGGTCAGTGCCCAATGGATGGTCCCACGAGCCCCCCATGAACACAGGCGGCTCCATCCGCGTCATCAGGCTTTGGGCATAGGGATCATGCGGAGCCAGCCACGGCGCGAAGATCGCAACCAGCGTCAGCAGCAGCAGAACCACCAGACCGATCAGCAGGCCCTGATGCCCAAAGACGCGCTTGCGCAGCATCTGCCCCGGCGTGGGGCCCGTGATCTCGTTTAGCAAACGGTCATGCGATGTCACATCAGCCATGTCAGCTGCTCCTCATGCGGGGATCAAGCCAGGCGTTCAGCACATCGGCCAGAAAGGTGAACACGATGTAGAACATCGAAAAGATCAGGATCAGCGCCTGCACGGTCGGCAGGTCGTTGCGCGCGATGCTCTCCCAGGCCAGATACCCGGCCCCGTGCAGCGCAAAGATCGACTCCACCACGATGGACCCGCCCAGCATGAAGCCCATCTGCACGGCGGCCAGACTGACCACCGGGATGATCGCATTGCGCAGCGCATGGCGGAACAGAACGCGCGTCTCGTTCGCGCCCTTGGCCCGCGCCGTGCGGATGTAGTCGGAGGACAGCACATCCAGCATCCCCGCCCGCGTCAGGCGCATGATGGCGGGCATCGCGTAATAGCCCAGCACGATGGTCGGCATCACGAAATGCCGCCATGTCCCGGTGCCCGATGGTGGCAACCAGCCCAGCTGGATGGCAAAGACCACGATCAGGATCAGACCGAACCAGAAGCTTGGCATCGCCTGCCCCGCGACCGAAATGAAAAGTGCGGCACGGTCAATCAGCGAATTGGGCCGGATCGCCGCCACCACACCCAGGGGCACGGCCGTCAGCAGCGCGAAACTGATCCCGCAGACACCCAGCAGCATCGTCACGCCCAGCCTGTCCGCAATCAGCGACGCCACCGGCAGCTTGAAGTAGTAGCTTTCGCCGAAATCACCCCGCAGGGCGGACCAAAGCCATTCGCCATATTGCACCAGCATGGGCCGGTCGAAGCCATAAAGCCTGCGCAGCGCCTCGATATCCTCGCCACTCGCGGTTTCCCCCGCAAGCGCCGCCGCCGGATCACCCGACAGGAACAGCAGGCTGAAGCTGATAAAAGACACGGTGAAGGCGACAAGGACAGCCAACCCAAGCCGTTTGAGTATGAAGTGAAGCACGGGATCAATCACCTTGGATTTGCGCAGCAGACCCTTGGCCGCTGCGTATGATCTTGGCCCAACGGTCCGGGCCAGTCAGAATGCGGGGGCGCACAGGCACCCCCGCAACAGGTCTCAGTTCCAGGTCATCGTGGTGAAGCGCAGCACCTCATCCGCCGTCGGCGTATAGGCCACCTCGTTGGTATAGACATAGTTGGTGTTGTACGAGAACATCGGCGCCCAATACGCTTCTTCCGTGATACGCTCGATCGCCTTGGCATAGTTCTCCTTGCGCACCTCGGGATCGGTCGAGCTGTCCGCGATGTCCAGATACCCAAGCGTTTCGTCGTCACGTGCATCATCCAGCGATCCGTGCTTGAAGAACTGGCTGACCATGGCCGAGGCGTCATTGACCGAGTAGCTGCCCCATGTCTGGAACGAGATCGGGGTCTCGCCCTTCATGTTCAGCTCGCGCAGGGCCGAATACTGCAACATCTTGAAGTTGGTCTGGATACCGACCGCATTCAGATAGCTCGAGATCGCCTCGGCATATTCACGGTCGCGATAGGCATAGAAATCGGTGGTGAACCCGTCCGGATAACCGGCCTCGGCCAGCAGGGCCTTGGCCTTTTCGGGATCATAGTCATAGGACACCGCCGCATCCACATCACAGCCGAACTGGCTGGGGAAACAGGGGGTCGAGATGACCTGCGACTTGCCCTTGAGCAGCGCCTCAACCAGTTCCTCGCGGTTGATCGCATGGTTGACCGCCTGACGCACACGGATATCCGTGAACGGTCCCTCGCCCGACCGCCCGGCGGCATCCATCGCCAGATAGCCCACGCGCATCGTGGATTCGTTGGCCACCGTGAACTGCCCCATCTGCTCCAGTTTCTCGGACTGGTCCGAAGGCACCTGCCAGATCATGTCAAGCGTGCCGCTGAACAGCTCCGCGATCTGGGTGTTCACGTCGGGAATGGTGCGGATATCCACCTTGCCGATGGTCGGCTGACCCTTGGGGCTGTCGTGATAGCCCTCATATTTCTCAAGCACGAAATGCTGACCGGGGGTGACATCCACGACCTTGTAGGGTCCCGTGCCCACCGGCTTCAGCCCCATCCCCTCGGGACCGGCCTCGGCATAATAGTCGCTGGGATAGATCGATACCGGACCGGACAGGAATTCGATGGCCGCGGGGAACTTCTCCTTCAGCATGATGCGGACGGTATAATCGTCCACCTTCTCGGCGGATTTCATCCAGTTCACGTTGCGCTGCGTTTTCACGCCATTCGCCTCGTCCGCGACATAGTTGACGGTAAAGACCACGTCATCGGCGGTGAAATCGGACCCGTCATGGAATTTGACGCCTTCGCGCAGCTTGAACTCGATGGTCGTGTCGTCGATCCACTCCCAGGCGGTGGCCAGATTGCCCTTGTATTCATTGGTGACCGGATCGCGATAGATCAGCCCGTCCCAGACGGCACGCTGAAGGACAACGCCCTCGCGGGACGAGTTGAAGTAGCTGTCAACATTCTCCAACTCCTTGGTAAAGGCCAGACGCAGCGTGTCATTCGCCTTGTCCGCCCATGCAGCGCCCGTCGCGGCTGCCAGAGCGATGCCTGCGACCGACATTTTCAAGACCGTTAGTTTCATTGCCAGCTCCCTGATGTCGCGGAGTGCGATCCGCTTTCCATTTGACGTCAAGCAAGTATCATAATATGATATTATGAATTGCTATTTAGTTATTAAATTCCGATTAACGCCGGGGCGTCAAGGCTCCGGGTAACGGTTTTGTGACGCGGCGGGGGCAAGCGATTGGAAAAGAAACAAAATACACTTTTCGTCGGGTCACTGGCCAAGGGGCTGCGGCTCCTGCGGGCCTTCGATGAAACCCATACCGAACTGTCTCTGACCGATCTGGCGCTGCGCACGAATCTGGACAAAAGCGCCGTCCAGAGGCTGGCCAACACCCTCCATGTCGAGGGAATGCTGGACAAGGACCCGGTCACGCGCCGCTTCCGCCCCTCGCATGCCTGGCTGGAACTGGCCTATGCCTATTACTGGTCCGATCAACTGGTCGGACAGGCCATCCCCAAACTGATCGACCTGTCGCAGGATCTGGGCGAAACGGTCAATCTGGCCGAACTTTCCGGCGACCACATCATCTATGTCAGCCGCCTGCCCTGCAAACGCACCTATTTCGCCGCGACCGTGATCGGCCGCCGCCTTCCCGCGCTCTCGACCTCCGGCGGACGCGCGATGATCGCCACCTTACCGCCAGAAGAGCGCGAAGCCGCCATCCGCACCTGGCCGCTCAAGGCGTTCACCTCACAGACGACCCTCGACCGCGACTCGATCCGCGACAGCATCAACATCGCTGTCGAAAAGGGATATGCGATCTCCTCCGGGCAGATGATCCTGTCCGAAATCGGCGTGGCCTGCCCGATCACGGGACCCAGCGGCCGCGCCTTCGCCGCCGTGCAATGCTCGGTCTCGGCCCATACCTGGACCCATGCCCGCGTCGAGGCGGAAATCCTGCCAAGGCTGCAAGACACCGCCAACGCCATCTCGCCCTCCTCGCAGGCCCATCGTCGCTGATCAAAGCAGCCCGCATCTCGGGCGGAACACAGCCGCATCACGGAAAACTTGTTTGTGCAGGCCCGCGTTTCCGGCAATCCTGCCCTGTGAAGCGCGGCCGCCCGGCCGTGCCGCCGGGCGGGCCAGTGCCGCGCGCCCCCGCAGGATGAGGTGTGATGTGAGTGAACGAACGCGCAAGTTGACAGCCAGCGAGGCCAAGGGCCTGCGCACCGCCAAAGAACTGGAAGGGCATCTGGCTTGGCTCGACACCTTCACCCCCGCTGCGCTGGGCGTTCTGGCCGTCGCCTCGGGCATCTATACCTATCTCGGCGTGTCCTCTCTGCTTGAAGACACGGGGGCCATGTCCTTCTTTGCGGCGGTCGCCTATTCCATCGCCGTCTCGGTCGGCATCTTCGTATTCTGGAGCTACATGCTGCGCCTGCTGCCCGCGATGCGCAGCGCCACGGGCTTCATCGGGCTCACGATCTCGACCTTCGTCGGCTCGCTGGCCATCATCGCGATGTCCAGTTGGCTGAACGCCGCCGCCCTTGCAGGGTCGGCCGCCGTCGAACAGCATCTGGAAAACACCGTGCGCGACTATCAGGCCGCACTGGAGCAATCCCACGAGATCGCCCTGTCCGGTCAGGCGCTGGCCCGCGAGGTGCAGCGCGCCCGCGAGGCGTTCGAGGCGCTGGCCGATCAGGAACGTTCGGGCGCCTTGTCCGGCACTGGTGGCGAAGGCGCGGTATTCAGGGTGTTGACGCAGAAAACCGAAGAACTGCGCAATCTGGAAGGCCAGATCGCCGAACAGCAACCCCTGATCTCGACCGCCTTTGCCGATGGCAATGCCATTCTGGGCCGCATGCGCGCCCTGACCGTGGCACCCGGCCCGGTCGAACAGCGCTCGGTCGCCTTTTCCGAGGAAAGCGTGCGTCTGGCCGGCGTCATCGCCAGTCTGAACCAGTATTCCGTCGCCCCCCTCGTCGCCCGCGCCGCCGAGGATCTGCCCGCCTCGGTCGTGCTGCCCGAACTCGACGGGCGCAGCGCTGCCATCCGCGAGGCACAGTCCTCAACCATCGGCTCGGTCCTGAACGCGCTGGATCAACGCAGCCTGACCCTGCGCCGCGCCGCCGACGAGGTGCTGGCCATCGACCCGCCGCAAGAGACCGCCTATAACCCGATCTCCAGCGCCGATGCCGTGATACGCTATGCGGGCAATTTCGTGCCCTCCTGGGCCGGGGCGATCGCCATCGACCTGCTTCCGGGCATTCTGGTTTTCGTGCTGGCCATCACGCAGGCCGCGATCCGCAACGGGCGCGACGGGCTCAGCATCGAGGAAACCCTGACGCTCGCCGATCTCAAGGCCGCGATCAACGCGATGAAGGATGTCGAAGCCTCGATGGGCGCCGCCGATGCCGAGATCCTGCGCCGCGCCATGCCGCAAGACCCGGACAGCGACGCCAGACTGAAAGCGGCAGAGTAACCCCGTGCTGGACCGGCTCGCCACACCCCGCATGACCATCGGCAAGGGTCTGAAATGGGCGCTCATCGCGCAGGCCGTTCTGGCCGCCTGTCTGGTCGTCGCGGATATCGACGCGCGCTGGTGGCCGCGCCTTGCGGATCAGCGCGACCTGCCCACAGGCCCCGCCTCACCCGGCGATCAGGTCCGCCATTACGATCCCGCCCGCCTGCAACCCGGTTTCACCGACCGCACAAACATGCCCGATATCGACATGCCCGACGACATGCCCACGCGGCTGGAATTCAGCATGATCCCGACGGACGCCGCCGACCAGACGCTGCTGATCCTCGGCATGATCAATGCGGGCGACGCGGATCGCTTCGCCGCGCATCTGGCCAGTCTCGAGACACCGCCCGCGACCATCGCGTTGAACAGCCCGGGCGGGATGGTCAGCGAAGCCCTCGCCATCGGCCGTCACCTGCGCGGGACAGAAGCGGATACCGTGATGCTGCCCGGCATGGTATGCCTGTCCTCCTGCCCCTACATCTTCGCCGCCGGCGAAACGCGACGCGCCTCACGCGACGCGGCCTTGGGCATGCATCAGCATTTCTACGACGCGCCGGGCTACATGCCCGCCTTTCTGGCGGTGGAAAGGGTCCAGCTGGGTCAGGGCCAGACCCTCGACTACCTGATCGAAATGGGCATAGATCCGGGCCTGATGCGCTATTCCCTGAACACACCGCCCACGGATATCTACCTGTTGGTGGAACAGGAATTGCTCGACACCCGTCTTGCGACCGAAATGATCGACTGACAGGCAAACCATCATGGACCGGGCTGGAATTGGAGCGGCGAACCGGCTTCGAACCGGCGACCTTCGGACTGGAAAACCGACGCGCTTCCACCTGAGCTATCGCCGCCCATGGTGCTCCCGGCAGGACGCGCCTGCCACAAACCGGGGTCAAATCCGGAAGCTCGATCCAATCAAGCGACAGGAGCGGGTGTCAGCCCCGTCCTCGTCCGCGATGTGAAAGCGTCATGGCCATCGTGGCACCCTGCATTGGATCACGCCTCCAAATGACGCTGTCACCGCATGCCCTGCAACAGGGTCCGCCGCGAGAACCGCCGCGAACCCTGCCCCAAGGCCGTGCCTCAGTTCACCGTCACCCAGCGCAGCATGAAGAAATTGTCCGGGCGCTGCACAAGGTCGATCCCGTCGCGCGCCGCCCATGCCAGCGGCTCGGTATAAAGCGGCACATAGGCCACCTCCTCCTGCAGGATCGCTGCCACCTCGTCCAGCATGGCTTGCCGCTTGTCCGCGTCCAACTCCTGCTGGATCAGCGGCAACAGCTCATCCACGCGCGCGTTGGAATAGCCGCCGAAATTCCATGTGCCCCGCGTGCCATCGGGCGTGGCCGCCAGAAAACGGATCGGATGTTCGGCATCAAAAGTGCCCGGCGACCAGCCCAGCAGGAACATGTCGTAATTCCCCTCGCGCAGCTCGGTCCAGTAGTTGCGCACCGGCATCGTCTCCAGCCGCGCATCCAGACCGGCCCGCTGCAACATGCCGGTGATCGCCTGACAGACCGCCTCATCGTTCAGATAGCGGTCATTCGTGCAGCGCAGCCCAAACGAAAAGCCCTCCCCATACCCGGCCTCCGCCATCAGGGCCTTGGCCGCCGCCTCGTCAAAGGCAGGCCGCGCCGCGTTTGCCTCGGAATAGCCCGACAATCCTGCCGGTTGCAGCTGGCTGGCAGGTTCCGCCATGCCGGACATGAGAACCGTGTTGATCGCGTCCACGTCGATCGCCTGCGCCACGGCGCGACGCACGCGCACGTCCTGAAACGGGTTCACCCCGGTCGTTTCCACGGAATAGGTCAGACTGTCCTTGCTGTGCCCAAATCCCAGCATGATGACCCGCGCCTCGATCCCCTCATAGGTCTGGATACCGTCCGTCTCACGCAGCCGCGCCACATCGCGGATCGGGATCGGCGACAGCATATCCACCTCGCCCGACAACAGCGCCGCCAGACCCGTCGCCGCATTCTCGATCGGATTGAACACCGCCTCGGTGATGTTGTGCTCCGCCTCGTCCCACCAGTCCGGATTCGGGACCAGCCGGATCTCGACCCCCGGATCACGCGCCGTCAGGATGAACGGGCCGGTCCCGTTCGTGTTGCGGGTGGTGAATTTCTCCTCGTCCCGCGCGGGCACTTCGGCCCCGTTCGCCTCTGTCCAGCCACGATCAAGGATCATCCAGTTGGCGATACTGTCGGGAAACAGCGGATTGGGGGCCGCGGTGATGAAATCGACGGTGAAATCATCCACCACCCGCACCTCGGTCACCGGGCTGAACCAGGATCGCACATCGGACTGCTCGGATTTGGCGCGTTCATAGGAGAACAGCACGTCATCGGCGGTGAAATCCTCGCCACCATGGAATGACACCCCCTCGCGCAGCGTGAACCGCCACCCCGCCTCGGCCCCGTCCAAAGGCTCCCATGCTGTCGCCAGAGACGGCACGATCGTCATGTCCTTGTCACGGCGCACCAGCCCTTCATAGACATTGTTCAGAAAGGACGTGACCGGCGCCACATTGGCCGCATGCGGGTCCATGGTCTGCGGATCGGTGGTGCTGGCCCAGCGGAACGTCTCGGCCTGCGCGGTGGCGGCAAATCCGATCGCGCAAAGCGCGGTCGCGGTCAGAAGTCTCGAGCGTGGAGTCATCTTGGGGGGCCTTTCCTTCAGGAGCCGGTGATCCGGGCTGATTTGCAGAATGATCATTCTGAAAATCATGCGAAGAAAACCGGCCCGACACAAGCCTGAATGTCCGCAAGCCTCCGGGGCGCAAGGCACGCAAGACATTTCATCATTTGAATGGATCGTCCCCAGCAGATAGACAGGGCCGCAGGTCCTCATCACGGTGACATCATGACCAGACCCGCGCCGGACAGCCCATCCCATTCCAGACCACGCGGTCGCCCCCGTATGGTGGCACCGCAGCAGGCGCTGGATGCGGCGGTGCAGGTGTTCTGGTCCGAAGGCTATGACGGCGCCTCGATCACCCGCCTCAGCCGCCGGATGCGCCTGCCCAAGGCCAGCCTCTATCAAGCCTATGGCGACAAGGAGGGGCTGTTTCTGGCCAGCATCGCCCGCTATGCCGAAACGCGCCTCGCCCCGCTTGCACAGACGCTCGGGCCACATGGCAGCCTCGCCGCCGATCTGCGCGCCTTCTTCGACGCGGCCACCAGACTGGCCACAGCGGACCCCGCCACGCCGGGCTGTCTCATCTCCTGCGTGCTGGCTGATGCCGCGGGCACCAACCCGCGCCTGCGCGTGGAACTGGCCGCCCGCTTCACGGCCCTCGAAACCCGCCTCCATCAAAGGCTTGTGGCCGGACAGGACGAACTGACCAGCCCCACAGATCCCGCGACACTGGCAGTGCTGCTGGCCTCGGTCGCGCGGGGCCTTATGCTGCGCGCGCGGGCCGGCGCGGATCACGCCACCCTGCAGGCCGTGGGGCGGGCTGCCGTCGATCTGCTCTGCCCACCGGACAAGCCGACAACAGCACGGTGATCCCCTCGCCCGGCACGCGGCCACATGGCACACGCACATCGTCCCCTTGACCTGACAGCATAGACCACCCCCGTTGACGCCTCGGACAACGGCGCATACCATCGCACCACCCCAAAGACGGAGAGTGATGCGCAGAGGTCCCGACTGATCCCGCAGGACGCGGCATGACCCGGCCCTGACAGGTGGCCGACCTTTTCGCATGATCACATCTTCGGAGGTCTCATGACAGACCACAGCATCATCATCCGTCCCTTCGACAAGGTCACAGACACAGACACTCTTGTCGAAATCTGGCTGCGCGCCTCGTTGCAGGCGCATGCCTTCCTTGGGCCGCAGCGCCTGCGCGCCCAACAACACCTGATCCGCGCGACCTACCTGCCTATGGCCCGGACATCGGTGGCCTGCCTTGGCACCGTGCCAATCGGGTTCATCAGTTTGCTGGATGAACACATCGGCGGGCTTTTCGTGGCCCCCGACATGCACAGGCACGGCATCGGGCGACGGCTCATCGCGCAGGCCAAGCAGCAGCACAAAAGGCTGTCGCTGGATGTCTATTCCGCCAACACGCAGGCCATGCGCTTCTACCGCGCGCTCGGCTTTCAGGAATCTGCGCGCCATCCCCACGACGCGCAGGGACTGCCATTCGAGACAGCCACGCTGCACTGGCAGGCCTGACCTGTCCCGCCCGTCATCTGTCCGCCCGGCCCGTCAGCCGGCCACCGCGCCCCGGCGGTCCAGCACCTCGACGGCCAGAATGGTGGGCAGGTGGCGGGCGATCTCGGCCCATGTGTCGCCCTCATCCGTGCTGGCAAAGACCGACCCGCTGTTGGTGCCGAAATACAGCCCCGCCGGATCGCGCTGATCCCCGGCCATGGCCTGCCGCAGCACCGTGAAGTAGCAGGACTCCTGCGGCAGCCCTGTCCGCAGATCCGCCCATGTCCGTCCGCCATCGCGCGACCGCCACACGGCCGCCGCCGCATCGGGCGGATAGCGCCCCGCCATGTCGCCGTTCAGCGGCAGCGTCCAGATCGTGTCCGGATCGCGCGGATGCACCCGGATCGGAAAGCCGAAGGTCGAGGGCAGCCCCGCCGTGATATCGTCCCAGCTCCGCCCCCCGTCCGCCGAGCGCCAGACACCGTGATGGTTCTGCTGATAAAGCACATCCTCGCCCCCCGGCGCGCGCATCATGTTGTGCACGCAATGTCCGGTCTCGCCCCCCTGTGGCGCGGCAGGATGGTCGTGATGGTGATGCGCCCCGGCATTGGACAGCCGGTTGCGCCGCTCCCAATTCTGCCCGCCATCCTCGCTGGCAAAGACCCCTGCCGCCGAAATCCCCACCCAGATCTTCTGGGGCGCCGCAGGATCGGTCACGATCGTATGCAGCACCAGCCCCGCCCCGCCGGGGGTCCAGCTCTCGGCCGAAGGGTGATCGGTCAGACCCTCCACCCTCTGCCAGCTTGCCCCGTGATCGCGGCTTTCCAGCAAGGCTGCCGGTTTCATCCCCGCATAGAGCCTGCCATGCGCATGGCACAGCGACCAGACCTGTTCAAAGCTGTCCCCGAATGGCACGGGCGCATCGTTCCAGCCGATCATCGCAGCGAAATCGGGATCCTGCGCGGCCCAATCGTCCATCTGGCCCTTGCTCAGCCTGACCAGCGCCCAGCTTTGCCCGCCATCCGCCGACCGCCAGATGCCGGCCCCCTGAAACGCGCCGCCGCCCCCGGCCCAGAGCATACCGCTTTCCGCATCGCCCACCACATGATTGATCGGCCATCCATCGCAACAAGGCCCGGTCACCCGCCAGCCGCTGCGATCACCATCGTCCCGGATCAGAAACGCCCCCTTCGTTGTCCCCACAAGGATCACGATGCCATCCGACGCCATAAGCCGCCCCTCCGCACAAGGATGGGGCAAAGACTATCACGGAATCCGGCCCGCACATAGCAGCCAGAGCGGATGTGGCGGCCCGCCGCCTTGGGGCATCCTCCGCTATCTCACCTGGATCGACTCCAGATACAGGATCAGCGCCGTCACCTGCTCGGCTTCCAGCACGAATTCGGGCATCTCATGGCTGACCATGATGCCTTCGGCCAGGGCTTCTTCCAGATATTCAACCGGATAAAGCCGCCCCAGAAAGCGAAACGGAATGGCCCGGGGATTGGGGCTGGCATCGTCCTGCGTGACGGCATGACAGCGGGCGCAGTTCTCCTTGACCAGTGCCTCGCCCGTCGCGACCGGATCGGCCGCCGCAGGCAGGGGCAGCAGCAACAGCGCAGCAAGGTATGGGCGCATGACGGATCTCCCTTGAGTACTCCACTCCATAACGCAGTCCGCAGCGTCCACGTCAAAAAAAATCGCGCCCCCTGCATCCAAAGCCGCATCCCACCGAGTCCTAGGGGTATGGAGGCTGCGGATAGGCCGCAGTCGACGCTTCGAAGGACTGAACACATGATCAAGACACTTCCCGCTTTGACCGTTGCCGCGCTGATGACCACCACCGCCGCTTTTGCCGATGACCACGGCGGCCTGATGGCGATCGGCCTGTCCGGAGACAAGACCCTGCACCAGATCGACGCCGCCACCGCCACGGTCAAAGCCTCGATGGAGGTCGAGGGCGTGACCAGACTGCTGGGCATCGACCTGCGCCCGGCCACCGGCCAGTTGATCGGCGTCACCGACACTTTCGACATCGTCGAGATCGACCCGATGACCGGCGCCGCCACCAAGATCTCCACCATGAACACCCCGCTGCCCGTCATGGGCGACGCGCCGGTGATCGTGGACTTCAACCCGATGGCCGACCGCCTGCGCTTCATGTCGGGCACCACGAACCACCGCGTCAACGTGGACACCGGCGAAGTCATCGTGGACGGATCACTGGCCTATGATTCCGCCGACATGCATGCGGGCGAAGAGCCGGCCATCGCCGCCGCCGCCTATATCAACTCCTTCGGCAAGCCCGACTCCACCGCGATGTTCAACATCGACAGCACCATCGTGGCGCTGATCCAGCAGACCTCGCCCAATGACGGCGTGCTGGCGGCCATCGGCAAGCTGGGGATCGACGGTTCCGACAGCTATGCCTTCGACGTCGCCACCGATGCGGATGGCAACAACACCGCATGGCTGGCAACTGCGGACAAGCTGCACACCGTCTCGCTGGAAGACGGCACCGTGCAGGAAAGCTGGGACCTGATGGAAACGGGTGGCGCGATGCTGCGCGACATCACCTTCATGACCGCAAAGTAACCGCCCCACCAAGACAGGCTGGTGCGGCGCAGTCCGCGCCAGCCTTCCCCGCCGCTCCGCCCCATGCGCGACACCGCCCATCGCGATCCGTTCTGCAACCCCGCGCAAGGTTGCGGTTTGACACCAAAGCCCAAGGCCACTAGCTCTGACAGGACTGCGGTGGCATCCGGATGCCGCGAAACAAGAGCGGACGATGTTGTGACGGATCATGCCACCTGGATCAAGGCCTGTGCGGCAGGTGACAAATCGGCGCTGCAAGCGCTGATGACCGCCGAAGGCGGGCGCATGTTCGGCGTCGCGCAGCGGATGTTGCGGCGGATCGACCTTGCCGAGGATGCAGTGCAGGATGCCTTCGTCCTGATCTGGAAGCGGTCCCATCAATTCGATCCCAGCCGCGGCAGTGCCAGAGGATGGGTCTATACAATTCTCCGCAACCGCTGTCTGACGATGCTGCGCAACGAGGACAGGGTGCAACCGATCGGGCCCGAGGCCATGGAATCCGCCATCAACGACCAGGACCTCGACACCGCCTTCGACAGGCTGGACCAGACCGACGACCTGCGCCGCTGTCTGGAACGGCTTGACCTGCAAACGCGGCGTGCGATCCTGTCATCCTATGTGCTGGGTCACAGCCATGGTGAAATCGCAGGCCGCATGGCCGCCCCTCTGGGCTCGGTCAAATCATGGGTCCGGCGCGGCCTGACCAAGCTGAGGGAGTGTTTGTCATGACCGACCGTTCCCTCGATCTGTTGATCGACGAAGTCGCCCTTGGCCTTGCCGACGACGCCGATATCGCGCGGCTGGACCGGATGGCGCAGGCCGATCCCGCCATCGCCGCCCGTCTGGATCAGGCCCGCCAGCGCCTGCTTGCGCTGGATGATACGGCCGATGCCCTGCCCCTGCCCGAGGGCTTCTGGACACGCCTCGAAGCACGGCTGGACGCGGAGGAGACGACCACCCCCCCCGCAGCGCCACAGCCCGCTCAACAGAACGTGGTGGAGCTGTCATCCATCCGCAACGCCATGCACCGCTGGCGTGCGACCGCCGTCGCGGGCATGGCCGCCGCGCTGATGCTGGGCGTCATGCTGGCATGGGTCGCGCTGTCCCGGCCCGAACCCGCCGTGATCGCCGTCCTGCTCAACGACGCGGGCGAGGCCATCGCTCTGGTCGAAGGCCTGCCCGACAACACGACCCGGATCACCCTGCTGGAGCGGCAGAACGTGGCGGCCGATCAGGTCATGCAGGTCTGGACCAAGCCCGAAGAGGATGGTCCCCCCGTCTCGCTGGGCCTGCTGTCCACCGGTCGCTCCAGCACGCTCACCATCGACGGCCTGCCCACACCGCGCCCGCAACAGCTCTATGAAATCACCTTCGAGCCCGCCGGCGGATCGCCCACGCAACTGCCCACCGGGCCAATCCTCGGAAAAGGTCTGGCCAAGGAACCCGTGACCTGACCCCGGCCCGGTCTTTCCGGCACCGCCCCTGTCCCCGCCAGAACGCCGCGCCGCGCGTTTTCCGATGTCCTGCGCCGCGTTCTGCTGTCACAAGGGGCAGCGCAGCCACCGCTGCCAGTGCAGGACCGGACCGGGATGACAGAACCGCAGGATCAGACAGGATGGGCCACCGGGCTGGCGCGCAGCCTTCTGCGGCTGGCCGTCGTGGCGTTGCTGGCCTATGCCATCCATCTGCTCATCGGCTGGGCGCAGATCGCGACCAAGGGGCTGGATGACGCAGCGGGGATGCGCCTTGCGCTGCTTCTGGCACTGCTCGCGGTCTATGCCCTGCTGATCGCCGTTCCGTTCGTGCCGGGTGTCGAAATCGGCCTGATGCTCATGGCGATCGAGGGCGGCTGGATCGCGCCTTTCGTCTATCTCGCGACACTCGCGGGTCTGATGCTGGCCTATCTGCTGGGCCGCCACCTGCCCATCCGCCGCCTGCGCGCAGCCCTGGCCGACCTGCGTCTGCACCGCGCCTGTGCCCTGATCGACCGGATGGACGGCCTCGACCAGACGCAACGGCTGGCCCTGCTGCAAAGCCGCCTGCCCGCGGCGATACGCGGCCCCGCCATCCGCCATCGCCATCTGGCTCTGGCCCTTCTGGTCAACCTGCCCGGCAATGCGCTGGTCGGGGGCGGCGGCGGCATCCTGATGCTCTCGGGGCTGAGCGGCCTCTTCTCCCTGCCATCCGTCCTGCTGACACTGGCGCTGGCCGTCGCGCCTGTGCCGCTGATCGTCTGGGCCTTCGACCTCGGCTGGCCGCTCTGACCGTCAGGCCAGCGGCAGAACCAATGTCGCCGACAGGCCCGGCCCGGCCTCTTCCAACTCCAGCACCCCGCCCGCCGCTTCCGCAATCTCGGCGGCGATAGCCAGCCCCAGCCCGGTGCCCGGCCCCGTCTCATCCGCCCGCACACCGCGCGCCATCATCGCCGCGCGCCGATCCGCAGGCAGACCCGGCCCGTCATCGCGCACCGTCACCCGCGCCTGCGCCCCCATGACGACGGCCCCCACCTCGACCCGTCCCGCCGCATGGCGCGCCGCATTCTCGGCCAGCGCGCCCAGGGCCTCGGACAGATCCGCCGCGTCGATCGCCAGCAGCAGATCGTCCGGCACATCGACCTGCCACGCCAGACGCTGCCCGCCGGGGGTGCGTTGCAACACCGCCACCACCGAACGCGCCACCGCCGCCGCCCCGGCACGGGCATTACGGCTGTGCAAGGCAATCCGCGTGCGCGCCAATTCCCGGTCCACATGGGCGCGCATGGTCACCACGACGACCTCGATCCCCTCGGCCGCCTGCGCCTGATCGGCCGCGCGCAACCGCGCCGCCTCACCCATCAGCGCCTGCAACGGGGTCTTGAGCCCATGCGCCAGATCCCCTGCCCGCCCCCGTGCACGCTCCACATCCGCCTCGCGCGCGGTCAGAAGCGCATCCAGCTCCGCCGCCAAAGGCTGCACCTCCTGCGGCCAGTCCCCGCCCATCCGCCGCCGCCGCCCGTCGCGCAGGGCCGAGACCTCGGCCCCGACCCGCCGCAGCGGCTTGAGGCCCAGCGTCACCTGCGCCCATTGCGCCGCGATCAGCACCATCCCCAGCACTGCCAGATAGGGAAACATGTCCCGCAGAAACGCCCGCCGCGCCGCGCCCAATTCGGCCGTGTCCAGCGCCACGGCTGCCCGCGCCCGGCCCGCGCCCAGCGATGCCGGCAGGGTCACATGCTGTTCCAGCACCAGAACCTCCGCCCCCTCCGGCCCGATCAGCAGATGGTTGTGCCGTGTCGCATCCGCCCCATCCTCCACCGGCAGGGCCAGTTCCACATCCCATAGCGAGCGTGACCGCAGCACGGCTCCATCCGCCGCGATCTGCCAGTAAAGCCCGCTATAGGGTTGCTCAAAGCGCGGATCGGCCGGGGGCAGAACCTGCGCCAGCGCGCCATCGACCCGCGCCAGCCCCGCCAGAACCCGGTCCAGTTGCACCGACAGATCCGCCAACGCGCGGCGCTCCACATGGGTGCCGAACAGATGGGCCAGTCCCAGCGCCGCCAGACCCAGCGCCAGCACCACGGCCACCGCTCCGGCCACCATCAGACGCCAGCGCAGCGACAGCGCGGTCACGGTGTCAGCCCCTCCAGCGCATAGCCGAAACCGCGACGGGTCTCGATCACCCCGGCCCCCAGTTTGCGCCTGAGCCGCGCAATCACCGCCTCCAGCGCATTGACCTCGCGCGCGTCATCGTCACCGTAAAGATGCTCCAGCAACTCGGTCGGCGCGATCACCCGGTCGCGGTGCAGCACCAGATAGGCCAGCAGCCGATATTCCTGCGCCGTCACCGCCACCGGCACCCCGCGCAAGGCCACCGTCATGCGGTTGGTATCCAGCGTCAGGGGGCCCGCCTCCTGCAAGGCACCGGCCCGTCCGGCGGACCGGCGCACCAGCGCGCGGGCCCGCGCCACCAACTCCTCCATCCGGAAGGGCTTGGGCAGGTAATCATCGGCCCCGGCCTCGATCCCCTCGACCCGCTCCTGCCATGACCCGCGCGCCGTCAGGATCAGGACGGGCGTCTCGCATCCCGCCGCGCGCCAGCGTTTCAGCACCGACAAGCCGTCCATCCCCGGAAGGCCCAGATCCAGAACGATCAGGTCATAGGCTTCCGTATCGCCCAGAAACCACGCCTCCTGCCCGTCCGCGCAGGTCTCGGTCCGGAAACCCGCCGCATCCAGCGCGGCGGCCAGATCAGCGGCGATCCGCGGATCATCCTCGACAGCCAGCGCCCGCATCAATCATCCTCATCGTCGAAATCGCGCTCGATGATCCGGCCCGAGGCCGCGTCGATCTCCAGCTCCAGCAAACGGCCATCCCGCGTCAGCAGGTCCAGCTCATAGACCCAGCGGCCATCGTCGCGGTCCAGATCGACCTCGATCACCCGCCCGTCACTGTCGGCCCTGGCAATGTCCAAAATCCGTGACAGCGGCAGGATCTCGCCCCGCTCCAGCGCCTTGCGCGCGCGGTCATGATCCTCCCGGTCCGCCAGCACGGGGGCTGCGGTCAGCGCCAGCACGGGCACCAGAAACAGGATCAGAGGGGTCAGGCGTCTCATGGGTCCATTCTCTATCCAATGCGACCTGACAGCAAGCTGACAGCACCCGTCAGGCCCATGTCAGGCGACTCGGCGGATAAGGGCCCCATCCACCGCGGCGCTCTTGCCGCATCCCACCCAGACAGGAGACTGACCATGACACGTATTCTTCCCCTTGCCGCTGCCCTGGCCCTGAGCGCGGGCCTTGTCACCGCCACGGCCCATGCCTCGGACAGCACCAGCCGCGCCTTCGGCACCATGCCGCCCCGCGCCGAATGGATGAAGGTTTCTGACCTTGTCCTCAAGTTCGAAGCCCAAGGCTACACCATCCACGAACTGGATACCGATGATGGTATCTACGAGATCGAAATGACCGATGCCAACGGCCTGCGGGTCGAGGCCTACCTGCACCCCGTCACCGGCGAGCCGCTCCAGCGTCAGCGCGACGACGACTGACCGACATGCAGGGTGACGCGGTCCAGCAGGGCCGCGTCACCCGGCCCGGCTGGCCGTGTCCAGCCAGTCGATCAGCGCCCGCAGCGCAGGCCCGACCGGGCGCATCTGCGGCCAGACCAGAAAATAGATCCCTTCGACGGCCGTGTACTCCGGCACCAAAGGCACCAGACGCCCGCGCGCGAATTCCGCCTGAGCCACACATTCCGGCAGCAAGGCCGCCCCGAACCCCAGCGCCGCCGCCTCGGCCAGCGGCGCGAACTGGTCGAACACCATCCCCCGCAGCGGTTGCGCCGCACAGCCCTGCCGCTCGAACCAGTCCTCCCAGCCCCCCGGACGGCTTTCCAGATGCAGCAGCGGCAACGCCCGGATCGCCGCGACCGCCATGAACCCGCCAGCGCACATCGCAGGGGCCGCAGCCGGAATCACCCGCTCCTGCGCCAGTTCCAGATAATCCACCCCCGGCCAGTCCCGCGCCCCGAAATGAATCGCCGCGTCAAAGCCTTCATGGTTGAAGTCAAAGGCCGCGACCCGCGTGCCCATATTCACGATCAGCCCCGGATGTGCATCGGCAAAGCCTTTCAGTCGCGGCGTCAGCCAATGCATCCCGAACGCGGGCAACACCGCCAGATTGAGACTGCTGCGCGCCCCGCCCGCGCGGATTCGCAACCCGGCCCGCGCCAGAGCCTGCAACGTCTCGCGCACCGCCCGCGCATAGTCGATCCCCGCAGGAGTCAGGGCCAACCCCTTGCCCTCGCGGATGAACAGGGTCACGCCCAACTGCTCCTCCAGCACCTTCAACTGCCGACTGACCGCGGAATGGGTCAGCGACAGGTCCTCGGCCGCCGCCGTGGCCGTGCCCAACCGCTCCACCGCCTCCAGCGCCAGTAACGAGGGGATCGAGGGCAAAAACCGTCTTGGCGCGATCATGTGCGTAAATCTCCAACCTGTTGACCAAATCATCACTTATCCTTGCGCTAGCAGAGCGATAGACTTGTGCAAACCGAAAACCACACGCGGCCCGCCGCCCGGAGAAGACCATGACACACACCGCCACGCTCACCGCCGCCGGGCTGCCCCCCGCCGCGCTCACCGGGGGCGACCTCAACGTCCGCTCGCCCATCGACGGGGCGACGCTGGCTGAACTGCCCCAAACCACCGCCGCCGACATGCCCGCCGTCATCGCCCGCGCGCAATCGGCCTTCGCCGCATGGCGCAATGTCCCCGCCCCCCGGCGCGGCGAACTCATCCGCCTCTGGGGCGAGGAGTTGCGCGCCGCCAAGGCCGAACTCGGCGCGCTGGTCACATTGGAAGTGGGCAAGATCACCTCCGAGGGGCTGGGCGAGGTGCAGGAGATGATCGACATCTGCGATTTCGCCGTCGGCCTCTCGCGCCAGCTTTACGGCCTGACCATCGCCTCCGAACGTCCCGGCCACCGCATGGCCGAGACATGGCACCCCATCGGTCCCGTGGGCATCATCAGCGCCTTCAACTTCCCCGTCGCGGTCTATAGCTGGAACGCGGCACTGGCCCTTGTCTGCGGCAATCCGGTGATCTGGAAACCCTCCGAGAAATCCCCCCTCACCGCCATGGCCACGCAACGCATCATGGAACGCGCGCTGGCCCGCTTCGGCGATGACGCGCCGGAGGGCCTGTGCCAACTGGTCATCGGCGGTGCCGATCTGGGCGCAGCCCTCGCCGCCGCGCCACAGGTGCCAGTCCTTTCCGCCACAGGCTCCACCCGCATGGGCGGCATCGTCGGCCCGCAAGTCCTGTCCCGCTGGGGCCGCCCCATTCTCGAACTGGGCGGCAACAACGCGATGATCGTGGCCCCCTCCGCAGATCTCGACATGGCCGTGCGCGCCATCGTCTTTGGCGCGGTCGGCACAGCGGGGCAACGCTGCACCTCGCTGCGCCGCCTGATCGTGCACCGTTCCATCCATGCCGATCTGGTGGACCGTCTGAAACGCGCCTATGCGACCCTGCCCATCGGCGACCCGCGCAAACCCGGCACGCTGATCGGCCCTCTGATCGACACGCCCGCCCGCGACCGGATGCTGGCGCAACTGGACAAGGCAAGGGCCGAGGGCGGCACCGTCATCGGCGGCGATGCCGTGACCAAGGACGTGCCCGCCGACGGGGCCTATGTCAGCCCGGCTCTGGTGATCATGCCCGCCCAGACCGACACCGTGCGCACCGAAACCTTCGCGCCGATCCTTTACGTGATGGACTATGACGATCTCGATCAGGCGATTGCGATGCAGAACGATGTGCCGCAGGGCCTCTCCTCCTGCATCTTCACACTGGACCTGCGCGAGGCGGAAACCTTCCTCTCCGCCGCAGGCTCGGATTGCGGCATCGCCAATGTGAATATCGGACCCTCCGGCGCGGAAATCGGCGGGGCCTTCGGCGGTGAAAAGGAAACCGGCGGCGGGCGCGAATCCGGCTCGGACGCATGGAAAGGCTACATGCGCCGCCAGACCAGCACGGTGAACTACTCCCGCCATCTGCCACTGGCGCAGGGCGTGCGCTTCGATCTCTGACAGGGCTTGCCCCCGGTGGGGTGCCTGCTAGTCTGATCTGATGGAACAACCGCAGACACCCCTTGATGCCACCGACCGCGTGGCCATCGGCCCCGATGGCTTCATCGTCCCCGCCGAAGTGCTGGGGGCCGCCTTCACCCTGCCCGCCGCCGATGTGCCCGTCCTGATGCGCGCAGGCACCATCACCAGCCGTCTGGAACAGGGGCAGGATGACGATGCGGGCACCTTCCGCCTCACCTTCTACCATGGCGCGCAGGCCCTGCGCCTGATCATCGACGCCGAAGGGCGCATCCTCAAACGCACCCGCTTTCCCGTGACGCGCAGGACTCCCCCCACCCCGGCCTGATCCGATGTCATCCGGCACCGCTTGCAGAACGCGCCCCGCATCGCTATCCGCAACCCATCCCATCCACGGCACCGCGAAAGGACAGCCCATGATCGAACGTATCGGAACCGGCCCGCGCATGAGCGCGATCGTCAAGCACAACGGCACCATCTATCTGGCCGGTCAGGTCGGCGAAGGGGCCACCGTCGCCGAACAGACCGCCGACTGCCTGCGGCAAGTGGACGACTTGCTGGCACAGGCCGGCAGCGACAAGACCCATATCCTGCAAACCATCATCTGGCTGTCCGATATGGCCGATTTCGCCGAGATGAACGCTGTCTGGGACGGCTGGGTCGCGCCGGGCCACACCCCCGCCCGCGCCACCGGCGAGGCGAAACTGGCCGCCCCCAAATACCGGGTCGAGATCATCGTGACTGCGGCGGAAAAGGCATAATCCCGCCGATAACACAACGGCCCGCACCGCTTTTGCTTGCGGCGCGGGCCGACGCTTCCTAGGTGACAGACAGGGACATTCCCCATCACCCCCGAGAACCGCGCAAAGCGGCCGGGATCACCGCAGGAGCAGACCACCATGGCCCAGGCAGCCAAACCGCAGACCCAATCCCCCAAACCGACCCCGACCCCCGCGACGCCCGTGACCGCCCAACAGGCAACACCGCGCCCCGGATCGGTCTATACCGACTTCGCCAGCATCTGACAGCGATGACCCTGCGCGCGCAGGCGTGACAGGTGCGGTCCGCACTGGCACAGTCGCGGCATGAGCACGCCTGTCACCACGATTCCGAATATCGGCCCCGCCTTCGCCCGCGATCTGGCGCGCGCTGGCATCAACTCGGCCGAGGACTTGCGCGCCCTTGGCCCCGACACCGCCTATGGCCGGATGATCGCCGCCGGGGTGCGCCCGCATTTCATCGGATATTACGTGCTGGTCATGGCCCTTCAGGGCCGCCCGTGGAACGACTGCAAAGGCGCGGAAAAAGCCGCCCTGCGGGTGCGGTTCGATGCGCTCAAATCCACCCATGACGACGCGGACCTGCGCCATCTGGAAGCCGTGCTCGACGCCATCGGCGTGGTCACGCCGGAACGGCTGGCGCGGCGCTGACAACAAAAAAGGGGCGCATCGCTGCGCCCCTTTCTCAACCGTCACAAGCTGAAAGATCAGCCCACCAGTTCCAGACCCGAGAAGAAATACGCGATCTCTTCCGCCGCCGTTTCCGGCGCGTCCGACCCGTGGACCGAGTTCTCGCCGATCGACAGCGCGAATTCCTTGCGGATCGTGCCCTCAGCCGCCTCGGCGGGGTTCGTCGCGCCCATCACTTCGCGGTTCTTCAGAACGGCGTTCTCGCCTTCCAGAACCTGCACGACGATCGGCTCGGACGCCATGAACTCGCACAGTTCGTCATAGAAGGGACGCTCCTTGTGCACCGCATAGAACACCCCGGCCTGCGCCTTGGTCAGGTGGATCCGCTTCTGCGCCACGATCCGCAGGCCAGCGGCCTCGAATTTGGCGTTGATGGCGCCGGTCAGGTTGCGCTTGGTGGCGTCGGGTTTGATGATCGAAAAGGTGCGCTGAATGGCCATGTCGTTGCTCTTTCTGTCTGCAAGGATGCCGGGCCCCATGCCCCGCACCCGATGAAATCGCCGCGCTCCTATCATGGCCCCCCACGCTTGAAAAGGCGTGATTGACCCCGCCCGCGGCTTCGGGCATGGGAGGCGCATGTTACGCATCACAGATCTGACCTTCAACATCGAAGGCCGCCCGCTCTTCGAGTCCGCCTCCGCCACCATCCCGACAGGCCATAAAGTCGGCCTGATCGGCCGCAATGGCGCGGGCAAGACGACGCTGTTCAAACTGATCCGGGGCGAATTGCCGTTGGAGGGGGGCACCATCACCCTGCCCGCCCGCGCCCGCATCGGTGGCGTCGCACAGGAGGTGCCCGGCAACGAGGTCTCGCTGCTGGACACCGTCCTTGCCGCGGATACCGAACGCGCCGCCCTGCTGGCCGAGGCGGAGACCGCCACCGATCCCGCCCGCATCTCCGAGGTGCAGACCCGCCTCGCCGATATCGACGCCTGGTCGGCCGAGGCGCGCGCCTCCTCCATCCTGCGCGGTCTGGGCTTCGACGCGTCCGAACAGCTCATGCCCTGCTCCGCCTTCTCGGGCGGCTGGCGGATGCGCGTGGCCCTCGCCGCCGTCCTCTTCGCGCAGCCCGACTACCTGCTGCTGGATGAGCCGACCAACTATCTCGACCTTGAAGGCGCGCTCTGGCTTGAGAACTACCTGATGAAATACCCCCACACGGTGCTCATCATCTCTCACGACCGCGAGCTTCTGAACCGCGCTGTCGGCTCCATCCTGCATCTGGAAGACCGCAAACTCACCTATTACTCCGGCAATTACGATCAATTCGCCCGCCAGCGCGCCGCCCAAAGGGCCATCCTGACCGCCGCCGCCAAGAAACAGGACGCCCGCCGCGCCCATCTGCAAAGCTTCGTCGACCGCTTCAAGGCCAAGGCCAGCAAGGCCAAACAGGCCCAGTCCCGCGTCAAGATGCTGGAAAAGATGGAAACCATCCGCGCGCCCGAAGATGCCGCCCGCACTGTCTTTTCCTTCCCCGAACCCGAGGAGCTTTCGCCTCCCATCATCTCGATCGAGAATGGCAGCACCGGCTATGGCGACACCGTCGTGCTGCGCAACCTCAACCTGCGCATCGATCAGGATGACCGCATCGCCCTGCTGGGCAAGAACGGTCAGGGCAAATCGACTTTGTCGAAACTCCTCTCGGGCCGCCTTGCCGCCATGGGCGGCAAGACCACGCAATCCACCAAGCTGCGCATCGGTTTTTTCGCGCAACATCAGGTGGATGAGCTGCGGGTCGAGGAAACACCCCTCCAGCACCTGCTGCGCGAACGCCCGGCGGAAGGTCAGGCCAAGCTGCGCGCCCGTCTCGCAGGTTTCGGCCTTGGCGCAGCACAAGCCGAAACCGAAGTGGGCCGCCTCTCGGGCGGGCAGAAAGCCCGCCTCTCGCTGCTCTTGGCGACCCTGCCCGCACCGCATCTTCTGATCCTCGACGAGCCGACCAACCACCTCGATATCGAAAGCCGCGAAGCGCTGGTCGAAGCCCTCACCGCCTATTCCGGCGCGGTGATCCTTGTCAGCCATGACATGCACCTTCTGTCCATGGTCGCGGATCGTTTGTGGCTGGTGCAGGACGGTACCGTGCGCCCCTATGAGGAAGACCTTGAAACCTATCGGAAGATGCTGCTGCAATCCGATACGCCCGCAAAGTCCAAGGACAAACCGCGCGAGGCCGCGCCCAAACCCAGCCGCGACCAGATCATGGCCCTGCGCGCCGAGGTCCGCAAATGCGAAGAGCGCGTGAACAAGCTCAACGAGATGGGCGACAAACTGGCCAAGAAACTGGCCGACCCCACCCTCTATGACGAGCGCAAGGACGAACTGGTCGTCTGGCAGAAGAAATACGCCGAACTCCGCGAAGCCCTCGACCGCGCCGAGGCCATGTGGATGACCGCGCTGGAGAAACTGGAGAAGGCCGAGGCGTAAGCCGGGCCTTCCTTTTTCACGCCTTTGAAACTAACCGTGCCGTCGCAGACCCGCGGGGTGGCGATCCGACCTCAGTTCGGGGCACTTTATCCCTGCCACATCTTTGAGCCTCAGTTCAGGCCACAACGGTCACAAAATCGCCGCCCCAGGGGGCGGGTCGGCGATCGCGCGGCGGCCTGCGGCCTTGATTCCGCGCGGGGGCGGGACGACTTGTATTCCATTTCGATTGGCACCTAACTACTTTCACCACACCTTGTTTACGAATCTGTTGAGGGACATGTGCGAGTATTAGTGGATAATTCAGTTCTCCATCACTCAGTTGAACATCAAAGTGCTTGGTTGGACATTGGTGTAGAACGCTGGGGTGGAAACAACGGGATCAATATAAATACAGGACGGCTAGCCAGTAGAAATATCCCAATCATGATCAAGGATACAAAAGGCGGCCAGCAGAGCAAATATATTGCGGCACTCGCACTTGCTCACATAAAGGGTGAATGGGAGGCTCACACCACTGACGCACTTGACCTAGAACGCCTAGAGCAGCCAAGCAATAAATTTTTAGGCATAGGCTATGCTTCATTTTCTTGGTTTGGAAAGATCAAGCGTGTTTCTAATAGTACTTTATCTGGATTTTCTTGCATTTTTCCAAGTGAACTAACACCAAATGAAAGATTCAGGGAGTTTCTAGCATCTCAAGCCGATTCCGAATACTTGGAAATTAGGAACCATCTCTTTGAAGTAAACAGATCTGACAAGTCAAACCAAGATGCATGGCATCTTTTCTGTGTTGGACTATTGAAACTCGATTATCTTTTAACTTGTGATACAGCACTCCTAGGTCAAATTAAGAGTATCCGGAATCAACAGTTTCGCAAAAGACTTCTCAAGACAGTTCTACTTCCTAAAAACTTATGTGAACTTATGGGCCTAGAAGGTGCCACAGAATCTGACTTTAGCTATTTGTTGAACTTTTTAGGCGGATGGCGTTGACAGAGGTTTTGCCGCCAATTCCGTTAAAATTTCCCTAACGCCGCCGCGTAACCTATTGAAATCCCTCAATCCAAAAAATGTCCCACGGTGGGACATCCCCCCAAAGCCCCCCTTGCCGCCTTGCGTCCCCACCCGCTAGGGTGCGGCATGGATACGACCTTTCTCATCAGTGCCTTCGTCACCCTCTTCGTGATCATCGACCCCATCGGTCTGGTGCCCCTTTTCGTGGCCCTGACCCAAGGCATGACCGCCCGCGAGCGCCGCGCCATCGGGCTGCGCGCCGTCCTCGTGGCGGCGCTGCTCCTGCTGCTCTTTGCAGCGGCGGGCGAGGCTGTGCTGGGCTTCGTCGGCATCTCCATGCCCGCCTTCCGGATCGCAGGCGGCATCCTTCTGTTCCTGACCGCCCTCGACATGCTCTTCGAGCGGCGTGCCAAGCGGCGGCAGGACCAGACCGAGGAGGACCGCCCCGACCCGTCCGTCTTCCCTCTTGCCATCCCCCTGATCGCGGGGCCCGGCGCCATCGCCACGATGATCCTGCTGGCCGGACAGCAACCCGGCCTTGCGGGTCTGGCCACCGTCACAGGCGTCATGCTGGCGGTGCTGGTGATCGTGATGGTCCTGTTCCTTAGCGCCTCCCTTTTCGAGCGCGCCCTGGGTCGCGTCGGCATCAACGTGGTGACCCGCCTGCTGGGCATGCTGCTGGCGGCCCTTTCGGTGCAATTCGTGCTGGACGGCCTGCGCGACTTCGGGTTTGCGGGCTGATTGTAGCGGGCCTCTGTACGCCTATATCTAATGCAACAAAGGGGGCGCGGCATGGACGGCACTGATCTGGGCAGGTTGACCTATCTGATTCTTCTGGGGTCCGTGATCGTGTTCTGGTTCTTCGTGCAGAACCGCCAATCGCTGGGCAAGACATTGCAGCAGGTCCTGATCTGGGGCCTTCTGTTCCTGGGTGTGATCGCCGCGTTCGGCCTGTGGTCCGATATCCGCCAGACCGTGCGTCCGACCCAGTCCGTGATCAGCGCGGATGGACGGATCGAACTGCCCCGCGCACCGGACGGGCATTATTACCTAACGGCCGAGGTGAACGGCGCGCCGATCCGGTTTCTGGTCGATACCGGGGCCACGGATATCTTTCTGAGCCGGGAGGACGCCATGGCGGCGGGCCTTGATCCCGCCAATCTGCCCTTCATCGGCACTGCCATGACCGCGAATGGAGAAGTCCGCACCGCCCCGGTCCGGCTGGACAGTATCCGCCTGGGCAGTCATGAGGATCGGGGCCTGCGCGCCTTTGTGAACGAAGGCGAGATGCGGGAAAGCCTGCTTGGCATGACCTATCTGCAACGCTTCTCATCGGTCGAGATCCGCCAGGGCGCGCTTATTCTGACGCGGTGACGCGCGCCTTTTCACAGTTCGGCAAAAACCCATGGCCAACGCGGCTTCAGGCGCTGCGTTCGGCCTTCATTTCCCATCGGCCCGATTCCTCGGACCAGTATTGCGCGGCGCAGCCTGCATCGGTCAGGGCCTTCCACTGAGCGCGCGCGATCTGCACGGCGGTAGGGTCGTTGCCGTCGAAGATCACGCAGACACGCTCCAGCCGTTGCACCTCATCGGCGCCGACCTCCGCCCCGTCCACGGTCATCAGGCAGGCGGGGTCATTCGCAGCCTCAGCGCCCGTCGTCAGCAGTACGGGCTGGGACGCATCATGCGCGCCACCCGCAAGACCGTGGGGCAGAAAGCCGTCAGACGCGCCCATCCAGAGCTGCCGGTCCAGCCAATCCATCCGGGCGGGATCGCGGCCGCGCACGGCCACACGCCAGCCCGCCTGCATGGCCCGGCCCAGAAGTTGCGGCAGGGTCACCTCAAGCGGGTTGCGGGTCAGGTGATAGAAATAGGCGGCCCCCATCTGCGTGGTCCCTTCAGCCCTCGAACCGGTCGGCCACCAGACGGTTCAACGCCATGACGCCCCAACCGCTGGCCCCCTTGGGGGCGTAGGGGGTGTCTTCCTTGACGCTGGCCACACCGGCGATGTCCAGATGGACCCATGGCGTTTCATCCTTGATGAATCGTTGCAGGAACTGGGCCGCCGTGATCGCGCCCGCATCGCGGCCACCCACGTTCTTCATGTCCGCGATGGCGGATTTCAGTTTGGCATCATAGGCCGCGCCCAAAGGCATGCGCCAGGCTCCTTCGCCCTCGGCCTCGGCAGCTTTGAGCACGGCATTGCACAGGGCATCGTCGTTCGAGAAGACGCCCGCTTTCTCATGCCCCAGACCGATGATGATCGCGCCGGTCAGTGTCGCCAGATCAACGATCCCGGCGGGCTTGAAGCGGTCCTGCGCATACCAGAGCACATCGGCCAGAACGAGGCGGCCTTCGGCATCGGTGTTGATCACCTCGATCGTGTCGCCCTTCATCGAGCGGACCACGTCACCGGGGCGGGTGGACCGGCCCGAGATCATGTTCTCGACCAGACCGACGAGGCCCACGACATTGGCCTTTGCGCCGCGCCGGGCCAGCGTGTGCATGACGCCAGCCACCACGCCCGCGCCGCCCATGTCCATGGTCATGTCTTCCATGCCGCCTGCGGGTTTCAGGCTGTAACCGCCGGTATCAAAGACCACGCCCTTGCCGACCAGCGCCAGCGGGGCAGCATCCTTGGCCCCGCCATTCCATTGCATCACAACGACTTTGGACGGGCTTTCGCTGCCGTGACCGACCGAGAGCAGACTGCCCATGCCGAGTTTTTCCAGATCGGACTCTTCCAGCACCTCGACCGTGACGCCCAGATCGCGCAGGGCCAGAAGCTGATCCGCGAATGTGGTCGTCGTGAGGATGTTTGCCGGCGCACTGATCAGGTCACGGGTCAGAAAGACACCCTCGATCGTGGCGCGCAGCGGCACCAGGGCGGCTTCGACCTCGTCAGGTTTGCTGACCATCAGGGTCACGTCGCCAGCGGCGGTCTCGTCCTTGCCGTTATCCTTTGGCGACTTCATCGCGTCATAGCTGTAGGCGCGCAGGGCCAGACCCAGACCCAGTTCGGCCGCATGGCGCTGTCCACCGGCCATGACGGTGACCGCCGCCTTGCCCTTGAGCTTGGCCAGCGCGACACCGGCCTTGCGCGCCTGCACCGCATCGGTGCGGCGCGGCAGACGGACCACGTCCACCGCCTCGACCTCCATCCCGGCGGGAAAGGCCAGTGTCATCGCCTCGGCCGGTTTCAGCTTGGCGAAACGGTCCGACGCCAGCAGTCGCGCCAGCGCCCCGCGCGTCAACCGGTTCACGCGCCGCGCGGCCACGTCCAGCGTATCGGGGCTGTCCACCAGAAGCGCGATGCGGCCCTGCAGCGTGGACAGCGCCTCGATATCGGTGGATGCGGCGTGGATACGGACGGGATCGGTCATCATATTCTCCTGATATGGGCTGTGACGCGGCGGATCGGAGCGACACCCTAGCGGTGGGTCGCCACCTTGACCAGATAGCAGTTTTACCCCCCCGCCACATCGGATAACCTTGTCACTGTCATGATGTGACACCCGGGGGAATGGAGTGGCGAGATTCGACAGATATCTGCTGTCGCAGATGATGGTCCTGTTCGGCTTTTTCGCGCTGATCCTGGTTTCGATCTACTGGATCAATCAGGCTGTGCGGCTGTTCGACAGGCTGGTCGGTGACGGCCAGTCCGCCATGGTGTTTGTCGAATTCTCGTTGCTGACCCTGCCCAATGTCATCCGTCTGGTTCTTCCGGTCGCGGCTTTTGCCGGGGCGGTCTATGTCACCAACAGGCTGAGCAGTGAAAGCGAGCTGGTGGTGATGCAGGCGACGGGATTCAGCCCGTGGCGGCTGGCACAGCCCGTCGCGGTCTATGGGGGGCTGGTGGCCGTGATGATGTCCGTGCTGACCCATGTGCTGGTGCCCGCCTCACTGGAAGAGATGAAGCAGCGCGAGGCGGAGTTGTCACAGAACGTCACCTCGAAGCTGCTGACCGAGGGCACGTTTCTACATCCTTCGGCAGGGATCACCTTCTATATCCGCGAGATCACACCCGAAGGCGCGCTGCGGGATGTCTATCTGTCGGATCGCAGCCGCCCCGAACGGGCGATGACCTATACCGCGACCGAGGCCTATCTGGTCAATGACGACAAGGGCACGCGGCTGGTGATGGTGGATGGTTTGTCGCAAAGCTATTTCCTGGACGGTCAGCGTCTGTTCACTACGCATTTTGCGGATTTTACATATGATATCAGCGGCTTGTTGGCCACGCCCGGCGCGCATAGCCGCGAGGTGCGACATGTGGGGACATGGGAACTGCTGCGTGCGCGGGATGCCATCATCGCCGAGACGGGTGCGACGCCGGGTCTGATCGCGGATGAGTTGCACGGGCGCTTCAACCAGCCGCTGATGGCGCTGGCGGCGGCGCTGATCGGGTTTTCCGCGCTGCTGGTGGGCGGGTTCTCGCGTTTTGGCGTGTGGAAACAGATCGTCGGTGCGCTGGTTCTGCTGGTGTTGGTGAAACTGGTCGAAGGCCTTGTGACGGACCCGGTGCGGGCCAATGCGGCGCTGTGGCCACTGGTCTATGCGCCGACCGCTGCGGGGCTTGCGATGGCGGGCGCCCTGCTTGGCTGGGCCGCGCGTCCGCGCAGGCGGTCATGGCGCAGGGCACAGCCCGCAAGGGAGATTGCGACGTGATCCTGCACCGCTATTTCGCGCGACGGTTTCTGGTGACCTTTCTGGGCATCCTGACGGTGTTTTTCCTGTTGCTGGCGCTGATCGACCTTGTCGAACAGCTGCGGCGGTTCTCGGCGGACGGGATCGGGTTCCGGCGGATTGCGCAGTTGACGCTGCTGAACATGCCCAAGGCCATCAGCGATATCCTTCCGCTGGTGATGATCCTGTCGACGATCACGCTTTTTCTGGGGCTGGCGCGCAGCAGCGAACTGGTGGTGACGCGCGCCTCGGGGCGGTCTGCGCTGGTGGCCCTGATCGCGCCGGTCATCGTGGCCTTTGCCATTGGCGCGCTGGCGGTGGCGATGCTGAATCCGATCGTGGCCGCCACGTCAAAACGCTATGCCAGCCTGTTCGAGAACTACCGCTTTGGCGTCACCGATGTTCTGTCGATCTCACGCGAGGGATTGTGGCTGCGGCAGGGCGATACATCAGGGCAGACGGTGATCCATGCGGAACGGGCCAATCCGGACGGTACCGTGTTCTATGACGTGACATTCCTCAGCTATGCGCCCGAAGGCGGTCCATTGCGCCGGATCGAGGCCCGCGAAGCGGTGCTGGCACCCGGCGCCTGGGAGGCGAAAGACGTCAAGGTCTGGCCGCTGGGACTGGACATGAACCCCGAGGCCATGGCCGAGACCCTCGACAGCCTTACGATCCCATCGGATCTGACACAGGAACGCATCCGCGACAGTTTCGGGCAGCCGGAGGCGATCTCGATCTGGGACCTGCCCGATTATGTGGCGCGGCTTGAGGAAGCCGGGTTTTCGGCGCGGCGGCATCTGGTGTGGTTCCAGATGGAAATGGCACGCCCGCTGTTTCTGACCGCAATGGTGCTGCTGGGGGCCGCCTTCACGATGCGCCATGTGCGCGCGGGCGGCACGGGTGTCGCGGTCCTGACGGCGGTGATGCTGGGATTTGCGCTGTTCTATATCCGGAACTTCGCGCAGATTCTGGGCGAGAACGGCCAGATCCCGATCCTGCTGGCGGCCTGGGCGCCGCCTGTGGCCTCGGTCCTGCTGGCCTTGGGCATTCTGCTGAACATGGAGGAGGCGTGATGCGGCGCGCGCCCCTGACACGGCGTCACCATCTGGCGCTGGGGTTTGCCGCCGTGCTTGGGCTGGGCCTTGCCCTGCCCCCGGCCGTGCCCCGCGCGCAGGAGAGCACCGCCGTGCCGGTGGCGGGTGCGCCGGCGCTGCTGGTGGCCGACAGCCTGCGGCTGGAGGGGCGTGACAGGCTGATCGCCGAGGGCAATGTCGAGGCGCTGTCGGGGCAGACCCGCCTCAAGGCGGCGCGGGTGATCTATGACCGCGAGACGGACCGGCTGACACTGGAAGGGCCGATCACCATCATCGAGGGCGAAAGGATCGTCGTGCTGGCCGATAGCGGCGATCTGGATGCCAGCCTTGAAAACGGCCTGTTGCGCGGGGCGCGGATGGTGCTGGACCAGCAGGTGCAGCTTGCGGCCAACCGGATCGACCGGATCGGGGGGCGATACACGCAGCTTTACAAGACCGCAGCCACCTCGTGCCGGGTCTGCGACGATGGTTCGCCACCGCTCTGGCAGATCCGGGCCAAGCGTGTGGTGCATGACCAGCAGGAAAAGCAGCTCTACTTCGACAATGCACAGATACGGGTGCTGGATGTGCCGATATTCTGGGTGCCGCGCCTGCGCCTGCCCGATCCGACACTGGACCGCGCCACCGGGTTCCTGATCCCGTCGCTGAAGCAGACATCCCGTCTGGGTCTTGGGGTCAAGATGCCCTATTTCGTGACCCTTGGGGATCACCGCGACCTGACCATCACACCTTATCTTTCGCCCGAAACCCGGACACTGGAGCTGCGCTATCGGCAGGCGTTCCGCACCGGGGATATCACCCTGAACGGTGCGATTTCCGACGACTCGCTGGGGCCGGACAGCCGCCGGGCCTATCTGTTCGGGACGGGTCAGTTCTCGTTGCCGCGCGATTTCCGGTTGACCTTCGACATCGAGATGACCAGCGATGACGCCTATCTGCTGGACTACGACTATTCCGAGAAGGACCGTCTGGACAGCGCCATCGCCGTCACCCGGACGCGGCGGGACGAATTCATTCAGGCCAGTCTGACCGGCTATCAGACCCTTCGCGCCAGTGAAAGCAATGCGACCCTGCCCACGATTATCGGCGATCTGACCTATGAGCGGCGTTTCGTGCCGGGTCTGCTGGGGGGCGAGTTGCGCATGGGGTTGCAGGCCAACTCGCGCTATCGTTCATCCGACGATCCGACAGACGGGATCGGCCGCGACGTGTCGCGGGTGTCGGCTGATCTGTTCTGGCACCGCAACTGGGGACTGGCTTACGGGGTGCAGGCCGAGGTCAAGGGAGGGGTCTCGGTAGACGGGTTCCGCATCCTGCAGGATGACAGTTTCGGCGGAGATCTGGCCGAGGTCGTGCCCCAGACCGCGCTGACCCTGCGCTGGCCCCTGATCAAGAGCACTGCCAGCGGGGCCACCCATCTGCTTGAGCCGGTCGCCATGCTGGGCTGGACCGGTGGCAGCCGCCGGGACCTGCCCAATGACGAAAGCACGCGGGTCGAGTTCGACGAGGGCAACCTTCTGACCCTGTCGCGCTTTCCGGCCCCGGACCGGCGCGAACGCGGTGTCGTCGCGGCCTATGGCCTCAACTGGATGCGGCAGGGTTCCGGCGGTTTGCAGACCAACCTGACCCTTGGTCAGGTCTGGCGCGCGGATCCGGATTTCGACTTCAGCAACAGCTCCGGCCTATCCGGCCAAAGCTCTGACCTGCTGGTGGCGGGGCAGATCAAGACTGCCGACGGGGTGTCGGTTTCGGCCCGCACGCTTTATGACGGCGGATTGTCGCTGTCCAAGGCCGAGGCGCGGCTGTTGTGGCAACAGCAGGATTTCGCCTTGGGCGCCGCCTATGTCTGGTTGGGCACGGATCTGGACGAGGACCGGCTGTCGACGCAGTCAGAATGGTCTGTGGATGGCACCTACCGCATTTCGCGACACTGGACGGGATCGGCGAACGTGCGGTATGACGTGGCCCGCGACAAGACCGCCGAGGCGGGCGTGGGACTGCGGTATCGGAACGAATGTATCGAGCTGAACCTTTCCCTCTCGCGCCGCTTCACCGCATCGGCTATCGTCGAGCCATCCACGGATTTCGGCTTTACGGTCGCCATCAGGGGATTTGGCGTCGGGGATACCGACAGAAGTTATACACGGACCTGCAGGAACGCGCCGACATGATACAGAAGACCCGCCCTGTCCTTTTCGCCCTTCTCGCGCTGTTGGGCGTGCTGGCCCAGCCACTGTCCACGCAGGCGCAGGGGTTGTTTGCGCCGGTGGCCACGGTCGATGATCAGGTGGTCACCCGCTACGAGGTCGAGCAGCGCATCGCCTTGCTGCGCGTGTTGCGGGCGCAGGGCAACCTTGAGGAACTGGCCCGCCAGCAATTGATAGAGGATCGCGTCAAGATGGCGGCGGCCCGCAGCGCCGGGATCGAGATCACCGACGAAGCGATCATGGAGGGGATGACCGAATTCGCCTCTCGCGCCGACCTGTCGCGTGAAGAGTTCCTGCGCGCACTGGGCGGGGCCGGTGTGGCCGAACAGACCTTCCGCGATTTCATCATCGCGGCCCTTGGCTGGCGTGATCTGGTGCGCGCCCGTTTCGTGCCGCGTGTCCGCATCACCGATGCGGATGTCGACAAGGCTCTGAGCGTGCTGACAGGTGGCAGCACGGTGCGCGTTCTTCTGTCCGAGATCATTCTGGCCGCCCCGCCGCAGCAGGCCGCGGCAGCGCAGGAATTGGCCGAGGATCTGAGTCAGATCACCTCGATCGACCAATTCTCGGCCGAGGCGCGCCGCGTGTCGGCAACGCAGACCCGCGAAAATGGCGGACGGCTGGACTGGATGCCGATCACCAACCTGCCGGAACAGCTTCGCCCGGTGATCCTTGGGCTGTCGGTCGGCGAGGTCACGCAACCGATCCCGCTTGACGGGGCCATCGCCCTGTTTCAGTTGCGCGGCATTCAGGAAACCGGCGTAAGCACGCCCGAATTCTCGGCCATCGACTATGCCGCCTATTACCTGGCCGGTGGCCGGACGGAGGCCAATCTGGCCGAAGCTGCGCGCATCCGGGCGTCGGTGGATACCTGCAACGATCTTTACGGTCTGGCCAAAGGGCAACCGCCCGAACTGCTGGAGCGCAACGCTGCTGCCCCGGCCGATCTGCCACGCGATATCGCGTTGGAACTGGCCAAGCTGGACCGGGGCGAGATCTCGGCCAACCTGACCCGGCCCGCTGCGGACGGGTCCGAGGCGCTGATGGTGCTGATGCTGTGCGGACGCACCGCTGCGGGGGCCGAGAATGCCTCGCGAGAGCAGATCACCGCGCAGTTGCGGAACCAGCGGCTTGAGGCCTATGCGCGCGGCTATCTTGCGCAGCTTGTCTCTGATGCGCGCATCGTCGAGCAATGAGCGCACCCATCGCGCTGAGTTGCGGTGAGCCGTCAGGGGTCGGACCGGAAATCGCGGCCAAGGCTTGGGCCGCGTTGCGTGACAGCTTGCCCTTTGTCTATATCGGGGATCCGCGCCACCTGCCTGCGGGCACCGCTGTCGCTGTGATTGAAGATATGGCGCAGGCGCGGGCCGTCAGTGCCACGGCTTTGCCGGTGCTACATCTGCCCTTTGCCACATTGGCGCGGCCCGGGAAGCCTGATCCCGCCAATGCCCAGGGTGTGATCGCGTCTATCGCCCGCGCGGTGGATCTGGTGCAAACGGGGGCGGCTCGGGCGCTGTGCACCGCGCCGATCCACAAGAAGGCGCTGAAGGTTGGTGCGGATTTCGCCTATCCGGGGCATACCGAATATCTGGCGGCTCTGGCCGGGGTTGACCGGGTGGTGATGATGCTGGCCTGCGAGGCGCTGCGCGTGGTTCCCGTCACGATCCATATCCCGCTGGCCGAGGTGCCCGAGGCCCTGACGGCGGCCTTGCTGACCGATACGATCCTGATCACCCATGCCGCCTTGCGCCGCGATTTCGGGCTGACCGCGCCACGCCTTGCCGTGGCTGGGCTGAATCCGCATGCCGGAGAAGGCGGCGCGATGGGACAGGAAGAGATCGAAATGATCATCCCCGTGCTGGAGGCGTTGCGCGCCGAGGGTCTGGATATCGCGGGGCCTCTGTCCGCTGACACGATGTTCCACCCGGCGGCGCGAGCCCGCTATGACGCGGCCATCTGCATGTATCACGATCAGGCGCTGATCCCGATCAAGACGCTGGATTTCGCAGGCGGGGTGAATGTCACGCTGGGGCTGCCGTTCATCCGCACCTCGCCGGATCATGGCACGGCCTTCGATATCGCAGGTCAGGGGATTGCCGATCCCTCATCGCTGATCGCGGCGCTGAAGATGGCGGATGTCATGGCCGGGGCGCGCGGTCCGTCATGAGTATTTGTGGAACGGTGAAGCCATGAGCGGGATCGACAATCTTCCGCCGTTGCGGCAGGTGATCGAAACCCATGAGATCGCCGCGAAAAAGGCCTTGGGGCAGAATTTCCTGCTGGATCTGAACCTGACCGCCAAGATCGCGCGGGCGGCGGGTGACCTGACGGGCTGCGATGTGCTGGAGGTGGGCCCCGGCCCCGGCGGGCTGACCCGTGGTCTGCTGGCGGAGGGCGCGCGGCATGTGCTGGCCATCGAGAAGGACCCGCGCTGCATTCCCGCGCTGGAGGAGATCGCCGCCGCCTATCCGGGCCGCCTGAGCGTGGTGCTGGGCGACGCGCTGGAGGTCGATCCGCTGGCGCATCTGACGCCGCCGATCCGGGTGGCCGCGAACCTACCCTATAACGTGGGCACGGAATTGCTGATCCGCTGGCTGACACCGCCCACATGGCCGCCCTTCTGGGACAGCCTGACCCTGATGTTCCAGCGCGAGGTGGCCGAGCGGATCGTGGCGCAGCCCGGTGGCAAGGCTTACGGGCGTCTGGCTTTGCTGGCACAATGGCGCTGCACCGCGCGGATCGTGATGAACCTGCCTCCCGAGGCGTTCACACCGCCGCCCAAGGTTTCCAGCGCCGTGGTGCATCTGACCGCCCTGCCCGTACCGCGCTATCCCGCCGATGCGCGTGTTCTGGAACAGGTGATCGCCACGGCCTTCAACCAAAGGCGCAAGATGATGCGCGCGGCCTGCAAGGGTCTGGTGCCGGATCTGGAGGATCATCTGATCGCCGCCGGGATCAAGCCCACCGAACGGGCCGAAACCGTGGGTCTGGAGCAGTTCTGCGCGTTGGCCCGGTCGGTCAAGGCCGCGCGCTGATCCTGCGACAGGAAACGCAAAAGGCGCGCCCTTTGCGGGGCGCGCCTTTGCTGTTTCGCCATCCCGGTCCGGGGACCGTTGCCTTATTCGGCGGCTTCCGGTGTTCCGGGCGTGTCATCCGTGCCCAGACTGGCCTCACGCGGTTTGCGCGGCGCGCGGGTGCGGGGCTTCGGCTTGGGCTTCTCGCTCGCCTCGGCCTGCTCGCGGGGTGCGGCCTCACGGGGTTCGGCGTCGCGGGGTTCTGACGGGGTGCGCGGTTGAGACTTGGCACGCGGCTCCGATTTGGGGCGCGGCGCGGGCTTGGCGGGCACGTCCTCGGACCGGCTTTCCGGTGTTTCGACCAGACCGCTGTCGCCGCCAAGGTCCAAGACGTCTGGCTGCGGGGTGTCGCGGCGCTGATCCGATCCGCGCTCACTCGCGTCATGATCCTGACGGGCTGGGCGTTCGCGATTCTGGTCGCGGTTGCCCTGCTCACGGTTGTCGCGATTGCCGCCGTCACGGTTGCCGTTGTCACGGGTCTGCTCGCGCGGTTGGTCGCGGCCCTGATCCCGGTTCTGATCGCGCTGCCCCTGCTGGCCTTGCTGACCCTGGCCCTGATCGCGTTCGGATTGACGGTCGCGGTTCTCGCGTTCCTGCTGTTCGCGCCGCTGGTCGATCTCGCGCTGGGCTTCGGCCAGAAGGCGCAGATAATGTTCGGCGTGCTGCTGGAAATTCTCCATCGCCACGCGGTCATTGCTCAACTGGGCGTCGCGGGCCAGTTGATTGTATTTGTCGATGATCTGCTGCGGCGTGCCGCGCACCTTGCCTTCGGGACCAGAGCTGTCGAACACACGGTTGATGATGTTCCCGACACTGCGGTTAGGGGCATTGTTGCGGCCCGACTTGCGCGACCTGGATTTGGATGATCTCATCTGTAGCAGTCCAGCCTTCGTCTTCTGGCTTCGTGCGACCCGTTTCACGCCTCTTGCGCTCTGACTTAATTCCGGATCCACGACATTTTTGGCTTGGCGTCGCGCGTGACCGCAAAGATGCGTCAAGCGGCGCGACATGACCTGAGTAAACATGACAGAGCGTCCAAGACAAGAGGAAAGCGGAAAGTTCTGCCGAATTATACGTAATTTCGTGTCATTTCAGCCAGATCGGCAAAGTCCCGCGCGCAGATGACGCGGTCGCGCCCTTCCAGATCCCGGATCAGGCGCAGATCGCGCCAGCCGGCGGCGCGAAAGATCGCTGTCACATCCGCGCCCTGTTGCCAGCCGATCTCGAGGATGACCCGGCCGTCTTTGGCCAGAAAGGCGGGGGCTTGCGCCGCTATGACGCGGTAAGGCTCCAGCCCGTCTCCTCCGGGGCTGAGAGCGATGGCCGGATCGTGCAGGTGCACTTCGGGTGAGAGATATGGCAGTTCGTCCGCCGCGATATAGGGGGGATTCGACAGGATCAGGTCGAATGACCCTGTCACAGCTGCAAACCAGTCAGACAGGATCAGCTCCAGCCGGTCGGCCACACCGATCGATTGCGCGTTGGCGCCTGCGACTGCCAGGGCCGGGGCGCTGAGATCGGTGGCCGTGCCGATGGCCTCAGCCCATTCGGCCAGCAAGGTCACGGCGATGGCGCCGCTGCCGGTGCCCAGATCCAGCAAGCGCGCTGGCGCGGGGCCATCAAGGGCAGCAGCGATCAGCGTTTCGGTGTCGGGGCGCGGGTCCAGCACATCGGGGGTCACGGTGAAGGTCCGGCCCCAGAACTGCCGCTGTCCAATGATCCGCGTCACGGGTTCACGGGCGATGCGGCGCGCCAGCGCTTGCTTAAGCGCGCCCTCGGCCTCGGACGGGAGCGGATCGGGACCCATCAGGATCAGCCGGCCCCGCGTCACACCCAGCACATGCGCCAGAAGATGGCGCGCATCGCTGCCCGCATCCGGGATACCGGCGGCAGACAAGGCTTGCATGGCCGCGCGCAGGGATTGATCGACGGTGCGGCTCATCCCTCCATCTCGGCCAGAAGGCCCGCCTGATGTTCGGCGATCAGGGCGTCGATGACCTCGTCCAGATCGCCTTGCATGATCTGGTCCAGCCGGTAGAGGGTCAGGTTGATCCGGTGGTCGGTCATGCGCCCCTGCGGGAAATTGTAGGTGCGGATCCGTTCGCTGCGATCGCCCGAGCCGACCTGACTTTTGCGGTCGGCGGCGCGGGCATTGGCGGCCTTCTGCCGCTCCATGTCGAACAGTCGGGCACGCAGCACGCCCATCGCGATCTCGCGGTTGCGGTGTTGGGATTTTTCAGAGCTGGTGACGACGATGCCGCTGGGAATATGCGTGATCCGCACAGCCGAATCTGTGGTGTTCACATGCTGGCCGCCTGCACCCGAGGACCGCATCGTGTCGATGCGGATATCGTTCGGGTCGACGGTGATATCCACCTCCTCGGCCTCGGGGAGGACGGCGACGGTCGCGGCAGAGGTATGGATGCGCCCACCGCTTTCGGTGGTGGGGACACGCTGGACACGGTGGACGCCGCTTTCGAACTTGAGTCGGGCAAAGACCCCCTCGCCGGCGATGCGGGCCACGACTTCTCGGATGCCGCCAAGTTCAGTCTCTTGCAGCTCGATGATCTGAAATGTCCATCCCCGCGCTTCCGCGTAGCGTTGATACATGCGCAACAGATCGCCGGCAAAGAGCGCCGCCTCGTCGCCTCCTGTGCCGGGGCGGATTTCGATCATCGCGGGGCGGGAGTCGGCCGCATCACGCGGGAGCAACGACAGTTGCAGCGCGCGCTCCACTTCGGGCAGACGCGCTCGCAGTTGCGGCAGTTCCTCCTCGGCAAGGCTGCGCATTTCGGGATCCGACAACAGCGCCTCGGCCTCGGCCAGATCGCGGCGCAGGGCCCGCCAGAGGTCGATCTGAGCCACGACGGGGCGCAATTCGGCATATTCCCGCCCCAGGGCAGCGATATCACCGCCACCTTGCGCCATTTTGGCCTCCAGAAACTGGAAACGCTGTGTGATCTGGTCAAGTTTGTCTGCGGAAATCATCCCGCTTCTCTTGCCGAAAGGCCCGGTCTGGTCAAGAGCGGGGTCATGTCTTCTCTGCTGCGAGTGCGGCAACCCATCCTTCGACCCGCGCGCGGTTGACGCCCATGTCGGACGAGCCAAACCGCAGACGCCCGTGGATGACGATCGCCCCTGGCCGGGCCTCGACCGTGGTGAAATCGGGAAACCCCCAGAGGCGCGAGCGGGTGATATAGGTCACCATGCCGCTTTCGGGACTGCCCGACAGAAGGGTCGTGCGCGGGGTGGCGCGGATGATGCGGTCCAGCCGGGCCATGTCGCCGGGAGAAGCCGGGACCGTGCGGATCGCGGCCCCCGCGAAATCGCGATTGCCCGCATCGCCGATGCTCACATGCCAGCGGGCCGGGTCCGACGGCGCAAGTCTGACCCAGAGGCCGAATCCTAGCACGGCCAGCAGGACCAGAGACAAAAGTTTCATCGCCTCACCCTTTCATCGTTCCTCAAATACTCACGTCATGCCCTTGACGCCGGGTCCAGCCCCAGAGGGCAATCAACTCCATCGCCACATGCGCCCCCGCGATGGCCGTGGCTCCGGTTGTGTCATAGGGGGGCGAAACTTCGACCACATCGCCGCCCACAAGATTGATCCCCGCCAGATCGCGCAGGATCGCCGCAGCCTGCCAGCTGTGCAGACCACCCCAGACCGGCGTGCCGGTGCCGGGGGCAAAGGCGGGGTCCAGCGCGTCGATGTCGAAGGTCAGGTAGACGGGGTTGTCGCCCACCACCTCGCGCACTTGCTTGGCCACGGCGGCGGGGCCGTCCTGATGCACGCGGCGGGCGTCGATATAGGGCATCCCCAGATAGTCGTCGCATTCGGTGCGGATGCCGATCTGGATCGACCGCGTGGGATCCACCACGCCCGATTCCACCGCCTTGTACATGAAGGTGCCGTGGTCGATCCGGCTCATGTCGTCATCGGCCCAAAGGTCGGAATGGGCATCGAACTGGATCACGGACAGAGGCCCGTATTTCTCGGCATAGGCTTGCAGGATGGGCAAAGTGCAATAGTGATCGCCGCCCAGCGTCACCGTCGCCGGTCCTGCGGTCAGAATGGTGCGCAGATGCTGTCGCAAGGCTTCGGGGAAATCGCTGACGCGGGCATAGTCGAAGGCAAGATCGCCGTAATCCACGATGCTGAACCGTTCCAACGGGTCATAGCCCCAGCCATAGGGCGGGTCATAGGGTTGCAGGCAGCTTGCCTCGCGGATGGCGCGGGGGCCGAAGCGTGTGCCGGGGCGATGGGTCACGGCCTGATCGAAAGGCACGCCAGTCACCACCAGATCAACACCGGTCAGGTCCTTTGTATAGCGGCGACGTAGAAAAGACGTGGCCCCGCCAAAGGCGTTCTCAAAGCTCAATCCGCGCAAGCTTTTGCGTGTAAAGGCTTGATCAACCAGTGTCTTTGCGTCTTCCAGCGCCATTGCATACTCCGTTGAAATGGTCTTCCGGCAAGGCCCCGGAGGGCGGCTGCCCGGTCAGCCCTTGAGTGCGGCCGCGCGTTCCACAAGCCGTGCGAAGAAGGATGCGCCTACGGGCGCTACCGCATCGTTGAAGTCATAGCCTGCCTGATGGAGGCCCGCACCTTCGCCCTGACCGAGGAACAGATAGGCACCGGGCCGCGCTTGCAGCATGTAGGCGAAATCCTCGGCCCCCATCTCGCGGCCGGCCTCGGCCACGACATTCGCGGCCCCGACGACATCGGCCGCGACCTCGGCGGCAAAGGCGGCGCGGGCGGGATCGTTGACAGTGGCGGGATACCAGACCTCGTAATCCAGTTCCGCCTCGACGCCGTAGCTGGCCGCCTGCCCCGCCACGATGGCTTTCATCCGGTCCATGACCATCGCCTGCACAGCCGTGTCGAAGGTGCGCACAGTGCCCCCGACGTAGGCGGTTTCAGGCACGATGTTCTCGGCGCTGCCGGTATGGATCTGGGTGACCGAGATCACCAGATCATCCAGTGCGTAATGGTTGCGGCTGCTGATCGTCTGGATCGCCTGCACGATGCCCACGGCTGCCACCACCGGGTCACGGGTCGCGTGCGGCATCGCACCATGCCCGCCCAAGCCCTTGATATGGATATGGAACGTATCCACAGCCGCCATGATCGGCCCCGGTGTGGTATAGAAACTGCCTTCCGCGAAACCGGGGGCGTTGTGGATGGCATAGACTTCGGTGATGCCGAAGCGGTCCATCACACCCTCCTCGACCATGACACCGCCGCCGCCGCCATTCTCTTCGGCGGGCTGAAAGATCAGCGCGACCTTGCCGGCGAAATTTCGCGTCTCGGCCAGATAGCGCGCCGCACCCAGCAGCATCGTGGTATGCCCGTCATGGCCGCAGGCATGCATCACGCCCGGCACTGTCGAGGCGTATTCCGCGCCCGTTTCCTCAGCAATCGGGAGGGCATCCATATCGGCGCGCAATCCGATGACCGGCCCCGGCCCTTGCCCTTCGATGATGGCGACAACGCCGGTCTTCGCGATGCCTTCGTGAATGTCGGTGATTCCGAACTCCTTCAGTCTTTCAACAACATAGGCGGCAGTCTTTACGCAATCGAAGCCCAGTTCCGGGTGTTGGTGGAGATGGCGCCGCCAGCCGGTCATGTCTTCGGCATATCCGGCTATCCGGTTGATCACGGCCATCTCTGGACTCCTTGGGCTGTTGCGGTCACCCTGCCACCAAACCCGAAAACCGGAGCCGCCGCAATGACCGATGACGCCCTGATCCATGACCCTGACGGCGGCTTGCCGCGTCTTTTGCGGATCATGCAGCGGTTGCGCGATCCGGTGACGGGCTGTCCATGGGATATCGAGCAGGATTTCGCGACCATCGCACCCTACACGATCGAGGAGGCTTATGAGGTGGCCGATGCCATCGAACGGCAGGACTGGCCGGAACTCGAGGGCGAGTTGGGCGACCTGCTGTTGCAGGTGGTCTATCATTCGCAGATGGCGGATGAGGCGGGACTGTTCAGCTTTGACAGCGTCACGCGACGGGTCTCGGACAAGATGGTGGCCCGGCATCCGCATGTGTTCGGGGATGAAAGTCGCGACAAATCCGCAGAGCAACAGACCGCCGACTGGGAGAAGATCAAAGCCTCGGAACGCGCAGGCAAGGCGCAGGTCGGGGTTCTGGACGGGGTGGCGGTGGGATTGCCCGCGTTGTTGCGTGCGGTGAAGTTGCAAAAGCGCGCGGCGCGGGTGGGATTCGACTGGCCGGATGTCGGCCAGGTGCTGGACAAGATCACCGAGGAAGCCCGCGAATTGACCGAGGCGCGCGCCACGCTGTCGCAGGATGAGATCACCGAGGAATTCGGTGATCTGCTGTTCGTGATGGCCAATCTGGCGCGGCATCTTGAGATTGATCCCGAAGCCGCCCTGCGTGCCGCCAATGCCAAGTTCATCCGCCGTTTTCAACATATAGAACAGCAACTTGCAAAGCGCGGCTCATCCCCGGCGCAATCCGATCTGACAGAGATGGACGCGCTGTGGAACGAGGCCAAGGCGCGGGACAAGATGGCCAAGAGTTAGGCGCCCCGCACCCGGCTTTTGTCCGACAATTTCATTCAGGTATTGACCCGACAAAAAAACTCGGGTTTAGAGGGGCTATCGCAACACCCGTTTTGACGAGGACACCATGACCCGACACCTGACCACCGCCCTGCTGAGCGCCACCGCGATCTCGCTGGCCCTGCCCGTTCTGGCCGAGGAGGTGAATGTCTATTCCTATCGCCAGCCCGAGTTGATCAAGCCGCTGACCGATGCGTTCACCGCCGAGACCGGAATCGATGTGAACGTGGCCTTTCTGGACAAGGGGATGGTCGAACGTCTGACCGCTGAAGGCGATCGCTCGCCCGCCGATCTGGTGCTGACTGTCGATATCTCGCGTCTGGCCGAGGTGGTCGAGGCCGGTCTGACCCAGCCGGTCGATAGCGAGGTTCTGCGCGCCAATGTGCCCGACATCTATCACGATCCCGAAGGACATTGGTGGGGTCTGACCACTCGCGCCCGCATCATCTATGCCTCGAAAGAGCGTGTGGCCGAGGGCGAAGTGACCACCTACGAGGATCTGACCGATCCCAAATGGAAGGGCCGCATCTGCACCCGTTCCGGCACCAACTCCTATACGCTGGGCCTGACATCGGCGGTGATCCATCACCATGGCGAGGAAGCCGCGAAAGAGTGGCTGGAAGGTCTGAAGGCCAATCTGGCGCGCAAGCCCGAAGGCAATGACCGCGCGCAGGTCCGTGCGATCTGGGCTGGTGAATGCGATATCAGCCTTGGCAACACATATTACATGGCGCAGATGCTGGCCGATCCCGAGCAGCAGGAATGGGCCAATTCCGTCAACATCGTCTTTCCGACCTTCGAGAATGGCGGCACCCATGTGAATATCTCGGGGGTGGCGATGACCAAGGCGGCCCCGAACCGCGAGAATGCGTTGAAGATGATGGAATTCCTGACCTCGCCCACCGCGCAGCAGATCTATGCCGAGGCGAATGCCGAATATCCGATCGCACCGGGAACCGAACCCGACGAACTGGTGAAAAGCTGGGGCACATTCACGGCGGATGACATCAATCTGATGGATCTGGCCAAGCTGCGGGGCGCCGCGCTGCGTCTGACCGAAACCGTCGATTTCGACGGCTGAACCTGTCGTCACCCGCGTACAGGGATGGGGCGGCCGCTGGGCCGCCCTTTTCGTTTTAATCTGTCAGATTGCCGGGATGCGCTACTGGATCTCGACCGCGACCTGCATGTCGGAAAAGGCGATATAGCGGTAGGTCAGCCGCTTCTTGGCGCAAACCTCTTGCCAGGCGCGGTGTTCGCCGAACCGCCAGTTCGGATAGCCGTAATATTCGTCAAACACGACGATGCTGCCCTTGACCAACCGCGGGGCAACCTGCTGCAGCACATAAAGACTGCTTTCATAGGTGTCGCAGTCGATGTGGCACAGGCGGATGTCGAACGTGTTCTTCTTCAGGAATGCGGGCAGGGTCTTGTCGAACCAGCCTTTGTGCAAGGTGACATTCTCTTTCACCTGCGGCAGTTTGCCTTCCAGATTGAAGGTGCCCTTGGGCAGGTGATAGCCGGTCCAATCCTCGGCCAGACCTTCGAAGCTGTCAAACCCGTGCAGGGTCTCGGTCTTGAAGATATCGGCGAAATGGTTGATCGAGCGCCCTTTGAAAACGCCAAACTCAAGGATCGCGCCGCCTTCGATCCGGGCGGATGATGCGGCGTAGTTCCACAACTCCTCGGTCGTGGCAAAGATCATGGCCGTTTTGATGTGCTGTTCAGCGTAAGAGGCGGAGTCCTCGATCGCCCGCTCCTTGAGCAGCTTGTAGACACTGAGCTTGTAGGGCGTGAAAACGCGTTTCAGGACATTGGCCAGACGACGATTATCCATGATGTCCTCTTTCACACTTTTCTCACTTCACACGCGAAACACGGCCATCTCGGCCTCTGCGCCATGCCTAGGGTCTGGGATGCGTCCGGTCAATCGGGATAGATGGCGCGGTCTGTTTTTCACAGTCCCGCCCTGCGGGATGCGCGACTCCGGTGCAACACCTAAGGCGCAAGACCCATCCAGTTACCACCAAGTCCGAATTATGTTTGGTGCCGCTGGGCCTTTTGCCGCATATTCAGCGAAAAAGAAGAGTTCGGGCAGTATGGTTCATCAGACAGAACGCGCCTTCGGGCCACCCAGGGCTGCGCAGTCAGGGTTGGTCGGCCATGTTCCGGCCGGCTGTCCGTTGCGCCGCGGCGCATTGAAGGACTGCGGTTGCATCCGCCCGACTGACAAGGATGACAGGTGTTGACACAGGCGATGGGCATGACATCTGCGCAGCAGGACACACGGGTCACGGTCTGTGCCGGTGAAATACGCCACATCCCGCAGGCCCAGTTGACTTTGCCGCGCGCAGGGTTCGTCGCAGCCCCCTACAACAAGGAACTGGAAGAGATGGCCGCCGATTTGGGCGACGCTTTCTCGGTCGACTATCTTGGGGCGTTCATCCCGCTGCCACTCGGGATTGGAGAGCGTTCACGACGCACGCAGAAGCCCTTTTACCGGCCAAATAGAAAGCGTCTGGCGTCCGGGCAAAAGAGCGCATTCGAAGCGTTTGCCGATGTGCCGCAGGCAGCAGAAAGCAGGGGCTATTCCCTTGAGGGCATCTATTTCCCGCAGAGCTTCCAGAACAAGGATCATGAAAATATCTGGGCTCATGTGCGCGCGACGCTGGACAAGGTCAAGGCGATGATAGGTCCTGTATTCCTGGATTCCGGCACCCTTCTGGGCGTGGTGCGGGACCAGAGCCTGATTGCCCATGACGATGATGTCGATCTTGCCGTTCTGATGCGGTCAGACAGTCAGGAAAGCGCTGCGCGCGACTGGCAGGATATCCGCCTGCGCCTGCAAGAGGCGGGGCTGTTGTCGGACAAGCAAGTCCCTAATCCGGGTGTCTACACGCTTCGATCCGGCGGCACCTGCGATATCAACCTCGTCCCGGCCTGGATCGCGGACGGCAAGTTGCATGTCTATCCCCACACCTGCGGCGACCTGCCCGGCGCGGCCTTGTTGCCGTTAGCGACATGCAAAGTCACAGGTCTGCCCATTCCGGCCCGGGCGGAAGAGGTTCTGGACGTCAACTATGGTGAGGGTTGGCGCGTGCCTGACCCCGGATTTTCATCTCCCTGGAGTCGCGCCAATCGCCGGTTCCGCAGTTTCATGGACGCTCTCGGCGGTAATCAAAAAGGTTCAGAGAATGAGTAACGAGACAACACGAACAGCTGGGCGCACGGTTCTGACCTATGGCACGTTCGATCTTTTCCATGTGGGGCATGTCCGTCTGCTGCGGCGGCTGGCCGATCTGGGCGACAGGCTGATCGTTGCCTGCTCGACCGACGAGTTCAATACGCTCAAGGGCAAAAGGACCGCGATCCCCTATGCGCACCGGGTCGAGGTTCTGGAAGCGTGTCAATATGTGGATCTGGTCATTCCCGAGACCGAGTGGGAACAGAAACCCAAGGATATCAAGACTTACAACGTCGATCTTTTCGCGATGGGTGATGACTGGGAAGGCAAGTTCGATGATCTGCGGCAGTATTGCGATGTGCTCTACCTGCCCCGGACCGAGAACATCTCGACCACGAAGCTGAAAGAGTTGATCCAGTCGATGCATCTGATCCTGCCGGACGCGGCACAGCAGAAAATCGGCTGAAACCCGCGTGCATCTGCAATCTGGCCGATGGCATCACCGTGATCTGTTTGCATGGTCGCGGTGCAGGTTCCATAGTGGCGTCGAACCGGGTCACAGGGCAAAGCCGACGGCCCGGTTGACATCAGGACAGGACACCGGGACCCCATACCGCTCATGAGCAAGCAGAAGATCATCATCGACACCGACCCCGGACAGGATGACGCCGTGGCGATCCTTCTGGCACTGGCCAGCCCTGACGAGATCGAGGTTCTGGGCATCACGGCCGTCGCGGGCAATGTGCCGCTGGCGCTGACGCAGCGCAATGCGCGGATGGTTTGTGAACTGGCGGGACGGCCGGATATCCGCGTCTTTGCCGGATGTGATCGGCCGCTGGGGCGCGATCTGGTGACGGCGGAACATGTGCATGGCAAAAGCGGGCTGGACGGCCCGGTGCTGCCCGATCCGGTGATGCCCCTGCAGGAACAGCATGCGGTCGATTTCATCATCGATACAGTGCGGGAACATGCGTCGGGCAGCGTGACGCTCTGCCCTCTCGGCCCGCTGACGAATGTCGCCATGGCGCTGGAGAAGGCACCTGATATCGCGCCCCGCATCCGCCAGATCGTGCTGATGGGGGGCGCCTATTTCGAAGTGGGCAACATCACCCCCTCGGCAGAGTTCAACATCTATGTCGATCCGCAGGCGGCCCGTATAGTCTTCCGGTCGGGTGTGCCTTTGGTCGTGATGCCGCTGGACGTGACGCACAAGGCGCTGGTCACGGCCGCGCGTAACGACGCCTTTCGCGCGATCGGCAGCCCTGTGGGGATTGCCGTGGCCCAGATGACCGAGTTTTTCGAGCGGTTCGACAAGGAGAAATACGGCTCTTTGGGCGCACCGCTGCACGATCCTTGCGTGACCGCGTGGCTGATCCGGCCTGATCTGTTCACGGGGCGGCATGTGAATGTCGAGATCGAGACGCAGTCGGAACTGACCATGGGCATGACCGTCGCCGATTGGTGGCGTGTCACCCGGCGCGCGCCCAATGCGCTGTTCATGGGTGATGTGGACGCGGACGGGTTTTTTGACCTGCTGACGGAAAGGCTGGCGCGGCTATGAGTTTGTTGCATCTGGCCACGGTCGAGGATCTGGAGCGTGTGGTGCCGCTGGTTGCGGCCTTTCATGCGGAAATGGGGTATGACACCGATACTGCCCATCACGAAGGGGCGGTGCTGCCGCTACTGGAAGGCTCGCCCCATGGGGCGATCTGGCTGGTTGGGCCGCGTCGCGCTCCGGTCGGCTATGTGGTGATCTCGTTCGGATGGTCGGTGGAATATGGCGGGCTGGACGGTGTGGTGGACGAAATTTTCGTGCGCCCGCCCGTGCGGGGCCGGGGCATGGGGTTCGAGGCGTTGAACGGCATTGCCAAGGCGCTGGGCTCCAGTGGAGTGCGTGCCTTGCATCTTGAGGTGGCCCGTGATGACGCGCGCGCCCAACGTTTCTACACCCGCGCGCGGTTTCATCCCCGCGATCATACGATGTTCATGTCGCGCGTGCTGTAACGCAGGCGCCCTGCCCCTATATGTGACCCATGACCCTGCATATCCCCTTTGACAACAGCTATGCCGCCTTGCCGCCGCGCTTCTATACGCGGCAGGTGGCGCAACCTGTCACCGCCCCGCGCCTTCTGGTCTTCAATCACGCGCTTGCCGCAGATCTTGGGATCACGCCCGGCGATCCGGACGAGATGGCGTCCGTGTTCGCGGGCAATGCCGTGCCCGATGGGGCGGCTCCTCTGGCGCAGGTCTATGCCGGGCATCAGTTCGGCGGCTTCTCTCCCCAGTTGGGGGATGGCCGCGCGTTGCTGCTGGGCGAGGTGGTGAATATCCACGGCCAGCGCCGGGATATTCAGCTCAAGGGATCGGGCCAGACACCCTATAGCCGGATGGGTGACGGGCGCGCGTGGTTGGGCCCGGTATTGCGGGAATATCTTCTGTCCGAGGCGATGCATGCCTTGGGCGTGCCCACGACCCGCGCGCTGGCCGCCGTGCTGACCGGCGAGAGGGTCTATCGCGAGGCCGCCTTGCCAGGTGCGGTGCTGACCCGGGTGGCCGCAAGCCATATCCGCGTCGGCACCTTCCAGTATTTCGCCGCGCGCCGCGATATTGATGCGTTGCAGGCGCTGTATGAGCATACCCGCACCAGGCATTATCCCGAGGCCGACAGCCCGGCCCAAATGCTGAAGGCTGTGATTGCCGCGCAGGCCAAGCTGGTGGCCAGATGGCTGTCCATCGGCTTCATTCACGGGGTGATGAACACCGACAACACGAGCCTGTCGGGAGAAACCATCGACTATGGCCCTGCGGCCTATATGGACAGCTATCACCCGGTAACGGTCTACAGCTCCATCGATGCGCATGGGCGCTATGCCTATGACAATCAGGCCAATGTGATCGTGTGGAACATGGCGCAACTGGCGACTGCCTTGGTGCCGCTGATGCCCGACACGGACGCGGCAATTGCCGCGTTCACCGCCGCCATCAACGCCATGCCCGCGCAGATCGAGGCCGACCGGCTGACGGCGTTCCGGCCCAAGCTGGGGCTGACGGGGGACGATCCTGCGGATGCGGCGCTGATCGCTGATCTGTTGGCACTGATGCAGGCGGGTCAGGCCGATTTCACCAACACATTCCGCGCGTTGGCCCATGGCAATGCCCGCGATCAGTTCACGGACCGCGCCGCCTATGATGTCTGGCATGCGCGATGGCAGGACAGGTTGCACGGGGAATCGGGGGTCGAGGCACGGATGCTGTCCGCGAACCCTGCCTATATCCCGCGTAATCACCGTGTCGAGGAGATGATCAAGGCTGCCGTTGCGGGCGATATGGCGCCGTTCGAACGTCTGCTTCGCGTACTGTCCGATCCGTTCACCGACCAGCCGGGCGCCGAGGATCTGACGCGTCCGCCCCTCAGCCACGAGGTGGTGGCGCAGACTTTCTGCGGAACCTGAGGCGTCTCAGGCCGGGATGCGCGGGCGGCGGTTGATCAGCACGATTCCCGCCGCAACCAGCACCAATCCGATCAGGACGCCGGGGCCGATCTCTTCCGACAGGATCAGCCAGCCGAGACCCACGGCCAGAACCGGGGTGAGGAAAGAGAAACTGGCCACACCCGAGGCCGGATAGCGCTTGAGCAGGAAGAACCAGAACAGAAAGCCAAAGCTGGCGACGGCCACGATCTGATAGGTCAGACCCAGAATATGCGAGATATCCAGATCGCGCAGAAAGGGGCCGAAAAGCGGGGCAGCGATCATCAGCAATACGGCACTGACCGAAAGTTGCCAGAACAGCTGCATCTCGGGCACGACGCGCTGCACAGGCGTCAGGCGCACCACCAAGGCGATACCTGTCCAGCCGAATGCCGCGCCGAGGGCGGCCAGATCGCCCTGCCATGACGCCTCGCCGCTGCTACGCTGGCCCAGAACGATGGCCACCCCGGTCATGGCCATCACAAGGCCGATGATGCGCCGTTGCGTCAACCGCTCGCCCGGCAGCAGGAAATGGGCAGAGACCGACAGGAGCACCGGCATCGAGTAGAGCAGGATCGAGGCCCGCGCGACAGTGGTGTGGTCCAGCGCCCAGAAAAGGCAAAGAAATTCAGCGGCAAACAAAGCCCCCAGCAGGAAGCCCGGCCAAAGCGTGTCGCGCGCAAAATCGAAGCGCACGCCGCGCAGCCGCATCCAGAGCAGCAGCACCAGCAGCGCCCCGGCCGAGCGCAGTGCCGCCATGAAGACGGGTTGAAACCCGCCATTGCCCAGCTTGATCACCACCTGATTGAAGGCCATGGCCGCCGCGAAACCGATCAGCGCCACCGCCCCGATGGCGTCTATCCTGTCCTTGCGTTCCATGGCGCGAGTGGAGGGGAATTCGCGGGGATCGTCAAGTCGGCAATGGGCGATCAGCGGCGGTTTCGGTGACGGCGGAAAAAGCGCGGGTTGCGTCGCACGAAATCGTCGATCAGGCCCATCAGCCCGCCCTTGGCTCGACCCTTGAGATAGGCATATCCGGTCCCTGCCCCGATCAGCGCGCCGATGAAGTCCATGATCAGGTCCCACATCGTGTCCATCAGGCCGGATTTCTGCATGTTCAGACCAAAGATCTGATCCATGCCGAATTCGAAGATCTCCCACATGGCGCCGATGGCCAGCGCAAAGCAGAAGGCGAAGAACGCCACCGCGATGGGGGGCGCGGCATAGCGGTCGCCCTGAAACATCATGAAAACCAGCACAAAGCCGATCAGGCCGAAGCCGATCGCGCTGCCGCCATGCATGATCAGATCCCACCACCAGAACCGATTGTAGAAATCATAGACCTCGCCCAGAAAGAGAGTGCCGCCGATAAAGACAACGATGGCGGCGATGAAGGAGGGCGGCACCATGATCTCGGCCCAGCGGGCGGCGAAGACCGGCGTGAGCGACAACAGCAGGGTTGCCAATGACACGAAGGCCAGCGGCCAGTTGCGCTGCACCAGTGCATCGAGCATGAACAGCGCCAGCAAAAGCCAGATGATCTTGGCCAGCCATGTCTGATCGCCAAACACCCTGTTACGCTCCCGTCAATTCATGACTATATGCCTTCCATGTCCGCATCCCGTCTGAGAATTGCAAGCTATAACCTGCAAAAATGTGTAGGCCTTGACCTGCGCCGCCGCCCTGACCGCAGCCTCAAGGTGATCGAGGGGCTTGGGGCGGATGTGGTCGTGCTGCAGGAGGCGGACAAACGCCTGCCCCCGCGTCCAGCCGCCCTGCCCCATGGCATGATCGAGGATGACGGCTGGCAGATCGTGCCGGTGGGCACAGGCGGGCACCGACCCGGCGGGTCACTTGGATGGCATGGCAATGCCATGCTGATCCGGCCCGAGGTCCGGATTCTGGCGACCGCACATCTGGACCTGCCGGGACTGGAGCCACGCGGGGCGATCCGGGTCGATCTGGACACGCGCATCGGTCCTGTCAGGGTGATCGGGCTGCATCTGGGGCTGATCCGGCGGTATCGGTTGTTGCAGGTCGCAGCGATCATGCGCTGCCTGAGGGAATTGCCGCATCTGCCAACGGTTATGGCCGGGGATTTCAACGAATGGGGATCGGTCATGCCGCTGGACACGATGGCGCAGGGCCTGCGCTTCTTGCCCGGAAGCCCCAGTTTTCCGGCTGCTCGTCCCGTGGCCCGGCTGGATCGTTTCGCGCTGTCTGATGATCTGACCGCGCTGGAGCAAGGGGCCTATCTGGGCAATCCGGCGCGCGTCGCCTCGGATCATTTGCCGGTCTGGGCGGATATCGCCGCGACGCGTTGATCCTGCATCCGTGATGCGACCAAAAGAAGAAAGGCACCCCGAAGGGTGCCTTTGTCGTTTGTCTTAGGCCGCTTGGCTGGCGGCAGAACCGCTCTTGCCACCGCCCGACCGACGCCGCCGGCGCTGTTGGGTGGTGCCGGGCTTTGCACCGCCTTCGCTGGCGCGTGCGCCACCGCCACGCGGACCACCGCCCTTGTTGCCGCCGCGACCGCGACCGCCGCCGGATTTCGGCGCGTCAGGCGCATCGAGGGCTTCCCACGGACGTCCCGACGCGATGGGGATCGAGATCTTCATCACTTTCTGGATGTCACGCAGTTCGCTCATCTCATCCGGTGCGCAGAAGGCGATGGCCGCGCCATCCTTGCCCGCCCGCGCGGTCCGGCCGATCCGGTGGACATAGTTTTCAGGCACATTGGGCAGTTCGTAGTTGTACACATGTTTCACGTCCGGGATGTCCAGACCACGCGCTGCCACATCGGTGGCCACCAGCACGCGGATCTTGCCCGCCTTGAACGCCTCGATCGCGCGGTCGCGCTGACCCTGGCTTTTGTTGCCGTGGATGGAGCCAGCCGCGAAGCCCGCCTTTTCCAGCGTCTTCATCAGCTTTTCGCAGCCATGCTTGGTGCGACCGAAAACCAGCGCCAGTTCGTCGCGGTGCTTGTCCAGCAGCTCGATCAGCAGGTTGGTCTTTTCCGCCTTGGCGATGAAATGGACCAGCTGCGTGACCTTGTCGGCCACCTTGCCAGCGGGGCTGACCTCGACCCGCATCGGGTTTTCGAGATAAGCACTGGCGATTTCGCTCATCTGCTTGTTCATCGTGGCCGAGAACAGCATCGTCTGGCGCTGCTTGGGTAGCAGGCCCGCGATCTTGCGCAGGGCGTGGATGAAGCCCAGATCCAGCATCTGATCGGCCTCGTCCAGCACCAGAAAGCGGGTCGAGTCCAGACGCACGGCGCGGCGGTCCAGCAGGTCCAGCAGACGGCCCGGTGTAGCCACGAGGATATCCGTGCCCCGGATCAGACGCCCGGCCTGCGCCGAGATCGACTGCCCGCCCACGACAAGGTTCACCTTCATCGGCGTTCCCTTGACGAAACCGGCCAGAGTGTCCGCGATCTGTTTGGCCAGTTCACGGGTCGGCGCGAGGATCAGCCCGTGGACATGTTTTTCCATCGGGCGTTTGGGATCGGCCATCAGTTGCGCCACCAGAGGCAGGCCAAAGGCCGCCGTCTTGCCGGTGCCGGTCTGGGCCAGACCCATCACATCCTTGCCGTCCAGCGCATGCGGGATGGCCCGGCTCTGGATCGGGGTGGGTTCGGTGATCCCGGTCTCGGCCAGGCGTTTCACCAGAATGGCCGGAAGGCCCATCATTTCAAATTCGTTCAACGTCATTTCCTTCACAGGCATGCGGACGCGCCGCTATGCCGATGGTTGATGTCCCGTCAGGGGACACCCGTGGTTGCACACTGGTCATGACCGACGGACGACATGTCCGATCAGCCGCCAGAGCGCTGATCCCCACGCGTGATCTTGGGAAAAACAACCGCTGCCCTGTTCCGCCCTTCGCGCCTGTCCCGTCAGGGTGGCGCATGGGTCTTGCTTCTTCTGCTCACGCGGCAGAGGGCATCGCTTGGGATGCACATGCGCTTTCACAGGCCGGAAGTCAACCCTTGGGTCGGAGTCGCGGCGAAACGGGGTGGAACTGCGGCGCGGCTGCCGCTAAACCCGGACGGATTGGAATTCACGCGGAACAGGCCCATGGCTGACACGATCATTTCCCGCTGCGAGGCCAAGGGGCTGCGCATGACCGACCAGCGTCGGACCATCGCGACAGTTCTGGAAGGCTCGGACGACCATCCCGACGTCGAGGAGCTTTATGCCCGCGCCTCGGCCATTGATCCGCGCATTTCGATTGCCACGATCTACCGCACCGTCAAACTGTTCGAGGAGGCGGGGATTCTGGACAAGCTGGAGTTCGGGGATGGCCGTGCCCGCTATGAGGATGGCGCGCGCGAGCATCACGACCATCTGATCGACATGCAGACCGGAGAAGTGATCGAGTTCTGCGACCCCGAGATCGAGGCGCTTCAGGAAAAGATCGCGCGGCGGCTGGGTTATACGCTGAAAGGCCACAAACTCGAGCTTTATGGCGTGCCGTTGAAGCCGCGTGCGGAAAAGACCTGACGGCACCGAAAACCTGCGCTAGGTCTGAGGCATGACCCGTGACGCGCCCTTTTCCTCTGGCCTTGAGGCCCCCGTTCTGACGGGGGCGGCCCGCCCCGGCCTTTGCACCGATTGCGGTGTGTCGCGCATGGGGGACGGGCGCGCCTGCGGGCGGGCCTGTCAGTTCATTCAACCCGACTATCCCGGCCTTGAACGTGCGGCGCACGGGCGCGAGACGGACCCCACGCGCGGCGAGGAAGGGTTCTTCGGCGTGACCTCCCGTATGATGCGCGCGCGGCTGGACCCGCCCGCGCAGGGCGCGCAATGGACGGGCATCACCACGGCGCTGGCGGCGGAATTGCTGCGCGATGGCACAGTGGATGCGGTGCTGACCATGGCCCCCGACCCGGACGACCGCTGGAAACCCATGCCCGTCATCGTGACCGAACCCGAGGCGCTGGCGCAATGTCGCGGCATGCGGATGGGCTATGCGCCCCTGCTGGCCTTGCTGGAACCGGCCCGTGCGGCGGGGCATCTGCGGCTGGCGATCATCGGTATTCCCTGTCAGGTCTATGCCCTGCGCGCGCTGGAAGCCGAACTGGGGTTCGAACGGCTGTATGTCATAGGCACCCCCTGCTCGGACAATACCACGACCGAGAATTTCCACAGCTTTCTGAAGCTTCTGGACGCCAGGCCCGAAACCATCAGCTATCTGGAGTTCCGTGCGGACTACCATGTGGAGCTGCGCTTTGACGATGGTCGCAAGGCGCGGATGATCCCTTTCCTGCAATTGCCGATCTCTCAGTTGCCCGATGACTTCTTTCCGATGACCTGCAAGACCTGCGTCGACTACACCAACCGTCTGGCCGATATCACCGTGGGCTATATGGGCGGGGATGGCGATCAATGGATCATCAGTCGCAACGCACGCGGCGACGAGATGCTGTCCGCTTTGGGTGATCGCCTGACCATCCTGCCCCTGACCGACAAGGGCAAGCGCGCGGGGGCTGTCAAAGGGTTCATGGAGAATACCGCCCGCGCCGCAGGCGGCATGCCGCTGCGCCGTATGCCCGACTGGCTTCGCCCCATCGTGTCCTTCCTGCAGCCGCGCATCGGCCCGCGCGGCGTCGAATTCGCCCGCACGCGGGTCGAGATGAAGGCGATCGAGACTGTCCTGCACCTGCGCCGGGCCCATCCGGCGCGGCTCAAGAACATGGTGCCCGCCCATGTCTGGCGTCTGGTCGCCCCTTACGGTCTGCGCCCGGACCCGGGCGAGAGGCGCGCGGAACCACCGCCCCTTGCACCTTCCACGCCGCAGGACTAATCCGGGTGCTGACCCCTGCCGCGCCTGCGCGCGCGGCCTTCCCGATCACAGGCCGGACATGATGGAAAACCTGCGCGGCGCGCTTCTGATGACCGCAGCCATGCTTGGCTTCGCCATCGAGGACATGTTCATCAAGATGCTTTCGGCAACGGTGCCGCTGGGGATGGTGTTGATCATGCTGGGCGCGGGCGGGGCTGTGGTCTTTGCCACCCTTGCGCTGTTGCGCGGCGATGCGCTGTTTTCGCGCGATCTGCTGGCGCGCTCGGTGCTGATCCGGAATACAGGAGAGTTGATCGGCACCATCGGATTTGTCAGCGCCATCGTGCTGACGCCGCTGTCGTCGGCCTCGGCCATTCTGCAGGCCACGCCGCTGGTGGTCACGCTGGGAGCAGCGCTGTTTCTGGGCGAGCAGGTCGGTTGGCGTCGCTGGAGCGCGATCCTTGTGGGGTTTGCAGGGGTTCTGCTGATCATCCGGCCGGGCCTTGCGGCGTTCGAGCCGTTGTCGCTTCTGGCGCTTCTGGGTGTGTTCGGACTGGCGGTGCGCGATCTGGCGACACGTGCCGTGCCCCGCGCGATCTCGTCGATGCAGTTGTCTACCTATGCCTTCGCCACGCTGGTGCCGGCCGGTCTGGGGATGCTGACCTTCACCGGGCAAGGTCTGCGGATGCTGACACCTCTGGAAGGCGCGCTGATGGCGGCGGCTCTGGGCTTTGGCGTTCTGGCCTATTACGCGATCGTGGCGGCGATGCGGATGGGGGATGTGGCGGTGATCACGCCGTTCCGCTATTCGCGACTGGTCTTTGCCTTGGGGTTCGGCGTCCTGTTCTTCGGCGAGCGTCCGGACGCGATGACGCTTGCGGGATCTGCGCTGATCGTGGCCTCGGGGATCTATACCTTTTGGCGTGAAGCGCGACTGCAGCGCGGGCCCCGGCACTGATCCAAGCCGCCATGCGGCGCGCAAGCCGATGAATCCGGCCCTTGCGGCAAGATTGTTGACGGCAAAGGCGAAAACCTTGCGGGGTTAGCGCAATCCTGTGCGCTGGCCCCTTTTCCTTGGCCGCCGCGCCCTCTAAAAGCCCCCCAACGCATCGCCATAGCCCAAGGAACTGACCATGAGCACGATCATCGACATCCACGCCCGCGAAATCCTCGACAGCCGGGGCAACCCCACGGTTGAGGTCGATGTGATCCTGGAAGATGGCACGATGGGGCGCGCGGCTGTGCCATCGGGTGCATCCACAGGCGCGCATGAGGCGGTCGAGCGGCGGGATGGCGACAAGACCCGCTACATGGGCAAGGGCGTGCTGGAAGCCTGCGCCGCCGTCAATGGCGAGATCGCCGAGACGCTTCTTGGCATGGACGCCACAGAGCAGGTGGCCATCGACCTGAGCATGATCGAGTTGGACGGCACGCCCAACAAGGCGCGTCTGGGGGCGAATGCGATCCTTGGTGTCAGCCTTGCCGTGGCCAAGGCGGCGGCGGATTTCACCACCCAGCCGCTGTATCGTTACATCGGCGGCACATCCGCCCGCGTACTGCCCGTGCCGATGATGAACATCATCAACGGGGGCGAGCATGCCGACAATCCGATCGACATTCAGGAATTCATGATCATGCCGGTTGCCGCCACTTCGATCCGCGAAGCGGTGCGCATGGGTGCCGAAGTTTTCCACACGCTGAAGAAAGAGCTGTCCGCAGCGGGTCTGGCCACCGGCGTCGGCGATGAGGGCGGATTTGCCCCCAACCTGTCCAGCACGCGCGAGGCGTTGGATTTCATCCTGAAATCCATCGAAAAGGCGGGCTATACACCCGGCGAGGATATCCATCTGGCGCTTGACTGCGCCGCGACCGAGTATTTCAAGGATGGCAAATACGTCCTGTCGGGCGAGGGCAAGACCCTGAGCAGCGACCAGAACGTCGATTATCTGGCCGCCCTGTGCGCCGATTACCCGATCATCTCGATCGAGGATGGCTGTGCCGAGGATGATTGGGATGGCTGGCGCGCGCTGACCGAACGTCTGGGCGCGAAGGTGCAACTGGTGGGGGATGACCTGTTCGTGACCAACCCCGCCCGCCTTCAGATGGGCATTGATCGCGGCTGCGGCAATGCGATGCTGGTCAAGGTGAACCAGATCGGCACCCTGACCGAAACCCTGCGCGCGGTGGATATGGCGCATCGCGCCCGCATGACCAATGTGATGTCGCATCGTTCGGGCGAGACCGAGGATGCCACCATCGCCGATCTGGCCGTGGCCACGAATTGCGGACAGATCAAGACCGGCTCGCTGGCCCGTTCCGACCGGTTGGCGAAATACAACCAGTTGATCCGGATCGAGGAATCGCTGGCCGATACCGCCATTTATGCAGGCCGCTCAATCCTGCGCTAAGCGCGAAGCGATGCCAGCCTCCAAAGCGGCCCCGACTGTGGGCCGCTTTTTCACATCCCGTTTCTTCTTGCTGCAAGTATCCTCGCCGAAGGCATGCGACCGCGCGGCCGGACGGCGCATCTGAAAAAATGCATGCTGCGTGAAACTAATTTTCCCTCCCCGCCGTGACTGACACATGCCCCACCTGAATGGGGCGCAGCTCAAATGGGAGAGAGACCGATGAACAGCACGATCAAGGCCCTGCTACTGGCCACAAGCCTGACCACCGCCTCGGCCGCCATGGCCGCCAATCCGCAGGTCGGTGGCGCGGATATGTTCGAGACCCGCAACATCGTCGAGAATGCCGTCAATTCCGCTGACCACACCACGCTGGTCGCCGCAGTGCAGGCCGCCGAACTGGTCGAGACGCTGCAAGGCCCCGGCCCTTTCACCGTTTTCGCGCCGGTCAATGATGCCTTCGCCGCCCTGCCTGCGGGCACGGTCGAGACCCTGCTCAAGCCCGAGAACAAGGCCATGTTGCAGAAGGTGCTGACCGCCCATGTGGTGGCTGGCAACATGTCCACGGCCCAGATCGCGGCGCGGGCGCGGGCCAGCGCGGACGGATTTTATCATTTCAATGCCGTATCCGGCGATGCGCTATCGGCTCAGGTGCGTGGGCGCAATCTTTACATCTACGACGAAAGCGGCAGCGCGGCGCGGGTCACGATCTCGGATGTGGTCCAGTCCAATGGCGTGATCCATGTGGTCAACACGGTGCTTGTGCCCAAGTGACGACAGGACAGGTCGCCTGATCCTGATGTCATGAAGGCAAGGACCGGGTGGCCTCAGGCGGGGGCGGAGTCTTGTGGCAGCAAGAACCGTCCCCGTTCAATCACGATTTCCGTTCCATTCCGAGGAAGAGTGCGATGCGCCCCCGTTCCGATCTGGAAACACCGCCCACGCGCCCGGCCACAGGCGATCACAAACCGGGGCCGCGTCGGGGTATAAGGTTGCAGGAAGGGCTGGTCCTTGCGCTGCTGGGCGTGATGATGGCCTGCGCCTGGGCCATCACATTGACGGGCTGAGAATACGCGACCGATTGGATCTTGGCCTATCGACCGGTCAGGAAACCGATCAGTGCGCGGGTCGAGCCGTCCTTGGTGGCCGTATCGCCCCCCTCCAGCAGTGGTTGCAGCGCCGTGGCCAGTTCCTTGCCCAGTTCCACCCCCCATTGATCGAAACTGTTGATCCCAAGGATCACGCCTTCGACAAAGACACGGTGTTCATACAGCGCCACGATCTGCCCCAGACGGCGGGGTGTCAGCCTGTCATAGGCCAGCGTGACCGAGGGCCTGTTGCCCGGAAAGACCCGGTGCCGCGCCTGTCGCTCCAATTCGGCCCCGGTCAACCCCTTGGCCGTCATGATGGCGCGAGCTTCATCCAGCGACCGCCCTGTCATCAAGGCCTCGGACTGGGCAAGGCAATTGGCGATCAGCAGGCGGTGCTGGTGCGCCAGATCAGGCTCATGCCCTTGGGCGGCGATCAGGAATTCACAGGGGATGACATCGGTGCCCTGATGGATCAGCTGGTAAAAGGCGTGTTGTCCATTGGTGCCCGGCTCGCCCCAGACGACAGGTCCCGAGGGACGGGACAGGTCGCTGCCATCCATGGAAACGCGCTTGCCATTGCTCTCCATCTCGAGTTGCTGGAGATAGGCCGGAAGGCGCGACAGGCGCTGATCATAGGGCAGCACGGCCCGCGTGGCATGGCCCTGCACCTGACGGTGCCAGATGCCGGTCAACGCCAGAAGGACGGGCAGATTCGCGTCAAGCGGCGCTTTGCGGAAATGCGCATCCATCGCTGCCGCCCCGCCAAGCATCTGGCGAAAATGCTCAGGCCCGACAGCAAGCATCAGCGACAGCCCAATCGGCCCCCACACGGAATAACGTCCGCCCACCCAATCTTCGAAACCGAAGACGCGGTCGGAGCCGATGCCGAAGGCGGCGGCCTTGTCTGCCGCTGTGGACAGGGCCACGAACTGCGCGCCGGGTTCTGCAACGCTGGCCGCCATCCATTCGCGCGCCGTGGCAGCGTTTGTCATCGTCTCGATCGTGGTGAAGGTCTTGGAGGCCACGATGACCAGCGTCCGTGCCGGGTCCAGACCCTTGAGCGTATCCGCGATATGCGCCCCGTCCACGTTCGACACGAAATGACAGCGCGGGCCGTCGTGATAAGGGGCCAGCGCCAGCGTGGCCATAGCGGGGCCAAGGTCGGACCCGCCTATCCCGATATTGACCACATCGGAGATGCGACCGCCCTGCCCCGTGATGCGGCCTGCACGGATGGAGTCGGCAAATGCCTCCATCCTTGCGCGGGTCGCGCGGATACCGGGCAACACGTCCTGTCCATCGACGCGGATGACTGCATCATCCGGCGCACGCAGGGCCGTGTGCAGAACGGCGCGGCCCTCGGTTTCGTTGATCTTCGCACCGGAGAACATCGCGTCGCGCCATGTCTCGACATCCGCCGCGCGCGCGAGATCCAGCAAGCCAGCCCGGATATCGTCGTCGATCCCGGTCTTGGAGTAGTCGAACAGCAGCCCGTCAACCTGGGCGGAAAACCGGGCTGCGCGGTCCGGATCCGCCGCAAAAAGGGACAGGATCCGTGGGGGTGTCATGGCCGCAAGGCGGCTCCAGCAGTCATCCATCGTCATGCGGCCCAATGCACCTCTGCCTCATTCAGGATCGCGGCCACTGGCGCCTCTTCCGGCGGCAGGGTCAGCGCGCGTTCAAGCGCGGTGCGTTTTTCATCGCCGGTGATGACAAGATGCAGGCTCATGGCATCGCAGATCACGCGTGCGCTCAGGCTGACGCGCGTGCAGGCCAGACCTGCGGCGCGCATCGACACCAGGATCGGCGCAGCCGGGTCAAGTGCGAGGCGCAGGTTGTCGCCACGGGGAAAGAGGCTGGCCGTGTGCATGTCGGTCCCCATGCCCAGAAGGGCAACCGACACCGGCAGAAGGGGCTCGATCCGGGTTTCGACCTCGGACAGGCTATCTTCCGGGTCGTCCCCTCCCGCATAGAAGGGATGAAAGGTCGCCGCCCCAGCCCGTCCCGTCAACAGCCGCGCGCGCACCAGCCCGGCGTTGGACCGAGGGTCATCCTGCGGCACCCAGCGTTCATCGCTGAGCATGACATCGACGCGGGACCAGTCCAGATCGGCATCGCAAAGCGCATCGAAGATCGGCCCCGGCGTCGTGCCGCCCGGCACGACCAGCGTGGCGCGATCCTCGTGCATCAGGGCGGCGGTCAGCTTGCCCGCCAGCACATTGGCCAGATTGATGGCCAGCATCTCGGCATCGGCATATTCGTGCATATTCATGTCCGGATCTCCCTCCAGCGGCGACCGTCACGGTGCATCAGGGCCAGCGCCTCTTCGGGGCCGGCGCTGCCTGAATCATACAGTATGGGCTCGGTCCCGCCCGCGTCCCATGCCGCAATGATCGGGTCGGTCCAGGCCCAGGCGGCCTCGACCTCGTCGCCGCGCATGAAAAGGGTCTGATTGCCTCGGATCACATCCATGATCAGCCGCTCGTAAGCATCGGGCACATCCTCGGCGTCCGGTCCCAGCGCCTCGGTGAACGTCATGTCCAGTGGCACATCAATCAAACGCATCCCCCCCGGCCCCGGTTCCTTGATCGTCACATCAAGGTCGATGCCTTCATTGGGTTGCAGCCGGATGGTCAGGATATTGCGGTGCCGCCCCGCCTCGGCCCCGAAGATGGAATGCGGCGCTTCCTTGAACACGACCGCGATTTCCGAGGTGCGCGCACGCAGGCGTTTGCCAGTGCGCAGATAGAAGGGCGTGCCCGCCCATCGCCAATTGCTGATATGCGCCTTGAGGGCGACGAAGCTTTCGGTGGTTGAGGCTTGGTTGTCCACATGATCGCGATACCCCGGCTTGTCGCCATCGGCGCGGTATTGGCCACGCACGATCTGCGCGGGGGCTACGGGATCTAGGGCGCGGATAACCTTGAGCTTTTCGTCCCGCACGGCGGCGGGATCGAACTTGGCGGGGGGTTCCATCGCGATCAGGCACAAAAGCTGCATCAGATGGTTCTGGACCATGTCGCGCATGGCCCCCGCGCGATCGTAGTAATCGCCACGCCCGCCGACGCCCACGGTCTCGGCCACGGTGATCTGAATATGATCGACATACTGGCTGTTCCACAATGGTTCGAACAGCATGTTGCCGAAGCGGATCGCCATCAGGTTCTGGACGGTTTCCTTGCCCAGATAATGGTCGATCCGGTAGATCTGTGTTTCGTCGAAATGCTGCGCCAGCGTACGGTTCAGATCGCGAGCCGTTTCAAGATCGCGGCCAAAGGGTTTTTCAACCACGATCCTTGCCCCCGCATCCGCCATGCCGTGACGGTGCAGACGCTCTGCCAAGGGGCCGAAAAGCGCCGGTCCGACAGAAAAGTAATAGGCCTTGATCCGGTCGCGCGACATCAGGCCGGCGAGACGGTCCCAGCCTTCATCGCCCATCGCGTCCAGTGTGACGTAATGCAGATCGTCGAGAAAGGCGCTGCGTTGCGCAGGGCTATGGGTATGGGGAGTGTCGAACTCATCAAGGGCGGCGGCCACGAAGTCACGATAGGCCGCGTCCGACATGTCGGCGCGCGCGGCCCCGATCAGCCGGGTGCCCGGTTGCATCTGCCCCGCGCAATAGCGCCGGAACAGCGCCGGCAGGATCTTGCGCCGCGCCAGATCGCCGGTGCCGCCGAAGATGACCAGATCGAAAGGATCGACCGGAATGACCCGTGATGCCATCAGAACAGCCCTTGTGGTTCAACAGGTTGCGCGCGGTTCGCAGGAGGTTGCGCCCGTTGCGTGTCGCGCGGGACTTTATCACGCTTGGGCACGGGCACAATGGCCGCAAACCGCAAGCGGCAAAAAAATGTTAGCGCTAACGTATGCCCTGAAGTACGCCGCTGAGGATGCCACCACCGACCGCCGCGCGCACACCAGTCGTCGCAGGGCCGGAGGTGGGCAGACCGCGTGCGACGCGCACGGCCAGATAGGCGAAGGCCTGCGCCTCGAGCATGTCACCGTCCAGTCCGACGGATTCGACCGGATCCACGGAACAGTCCAGACCTGCGCGCAGCATCTGCATCATGACAGGGTTGTGCCGTCCGCCACCTGTGACAAGCAGGCGCTGGGGCGGTGCAGGGCAATGTTCCATCCCGCGCATCACGGCGGCGGCGGCCATGGCGGTCATCGTGGCGGCCGCATCGGCATCGTCCAGTTCGCGCACCAGGTCCAGCATGTCGGCAAAGGCGTCTCGGTCCAGCGACTTGGGCGGCATCTTGAGGAAATAGGGCTCGTCCAGAAACAGCTCCAGCGCGCCATCGGCGACCGTGCCTTTGGCCGCCAACTGCCCCCCCTTGTCATAGGACAGGCCAAGCCGCCTGTGCACAAGGTCGTTGATCGGCGCATTAGCAGGCCCGGTGTCGAAAGCCAGCAACGCGCCCTCTTCCTCGGGCTTTGCACGCGACGGGTCGATCCATGTCAGATTGCCCACGCCGCCAAGGTTCAGAAAGGCCAGCGGTTCGGTGGCTCCGATCCATTTGGCGCAGGCAAAGTGGAAGAATGGCGCCAGCGGCGCGCCCTGCCCGCCAAGTCGCACATCGGCCGAGCGGAAATCCCAGACCACGGGCCTGCCCAGCCGTTCCGCCAGGGCTGCACCATCGCCCAGTTGATGCGAGCCACGTCCCCCCGGATCATGGGCCAGAGTCTGGCCATGAAAACCCACCAGTTCGACATCGTCGAATTGCGACAAGACCGCGTGATGCGCATCTTCGACCAGTGTCTGCGCCTCCTCCAAGCCCGGATCGCCGGGCCATTTTCCAAGGGCGGCGCGCAGCACGTCCTGCTCGGCATCCGTATAGGCGCGATAGGCGGTAGGGCCGAAGGCGCGGATCGCGATACCATCCGTTTCCACAACGGCGGCATCGACCCCGTCCAGCGAGGTGCCCGACATCGCGCCCAGAGCGCGGATCACCCTTGCCTCTTTCATCCCGTCAAACCCCTGCTCTGCTGGCCTGTCCCGGCCCCCGAATTGCGGTTTGCATGCCCCGCTTTGCACTCTATACATGCCGCGCAAACCACCAAGGGACAAGAGAGATGACCTACCGCCCGAAATCGGAATTCCTGCGCATCATCATGGAGCGTGGATTTCTGGCCGATTGCACCGACCTTCAGGGTCTGGACGATGCGCTGATCGCGGGGGTGGTTCCGGCCTATATCGGTTATGACGCCACGGCGAAATCGCTGCATGTAGGGCATCTGCTGAACATCATGCTGCTGCGCTGGTTGCAGAAGACGGGGCACAAACCCGTGACCCTGATGGGCGGCGGCACGACCAAGGTGGGTGATCCCAGCTTCCGTTCGGACGAACGACCGATGCTGAGCGCGGCACAGATCGACGACAATATCGCAGGCATGGGACAGGTGTTCGGGCGCTATCTTGCCTATGGCGAGGGCGTCACCGACGCGATCATGCTGAACAATGCCGAATGGCTGGACGGGTTGAATTACCTTGAGTTCCTGCGCGACATCGGGCGACATTTCTCGATCAACCGGATGCTGAGCTTTGACAGCGTGAAGTCGCGGCTGAATGATCCGGACAAGTCGCTGTCGTTCCTTGAATTCAACTACATGATCCTGCAAGCCTATGATTTCATGGAGCTGAACCGCCGTTACGGCGTGCGCTTGCAGATGGGCGGATCGGATCAATGGGGCAATATCGTCAACGGCATTGACCTGACACGGCGGGTGATTGACACACAGGTGTTTGGCCTGACCACCCCGTTGCTCACCACCAGCGACGGGCGCAAGATGGGCAAATCGGCGGGGGGCGCGATCTGGCTGAATGCGGATATGCTCTCGCCCTATAACTTCTGGCAGTTCTGGCGGAATACGACCGATGCGGACACGGGGCGCTTTCTGAAGCTTTATACCGATCTGCCGGTCGCGGAATGCGAGCGGTTGGGCGCGCTGCAGGGGGCAGAGATCAATGCCGCCAAGATCATCCTTGCCAATGAGGTGACCAGCCTGCTGCACGGTGCCGAAGCGGCCGCAGCAGCCGAGGCCACGGCGCGTGAGGTCTTTGAAAAGGGCGGTATGGGCGATGACCTGCCCACGCTCGAGGTGACGGCGGCGGAAGTGGGCGACGGGATTTCCATCGTGCAACTGATTGTACGCAGCGGTTTGGCGGCATCAGGCAAAGAGGCGAAACGCCTGATCGCCGAGGGTGGCGCCAAGCTGGACGATGCCGATGTGACCGATGCGGGCCTGTTGCTGGATGCAGACCGTCTGGCTGGCACGATCAAGCTGAGCGCAGGCAAAAAGCGCCATGCCTTGGTGCGGATCGTGGGCTGAAGCGTGGCGAGGGGGGCTGTCTGCCCCCTTTGTCCCTGCGGGACACCCCCCGAGGATATTTGCCGCAAGAAGAAGCGGCTCAGCGGCGGCTGGCCAGAGCGTCGCTCAGCAGTTTGTGGAGCACCTCGCGCGGCACGTCGCGGGTAATGAAGGCCTGCCCGATCCCGCGCGCAAGGATGAAGGTCAGCTTGCCATCCGAGACCTTCTTGTCCTGCGCCATGAGCGCGATCAGCGCGTCCGCATCCGGCAAATCTCCTTCTATGTCAGAGAGATCGGCCTTCATCTTCATGTCACGCAGATGGGCGCGCAGACGGCTGGGATCTTCCTGTGGGCACAGGCCGAGGCGGGCCGACAGGTCAAAGGCCAGCGCGCAGCCGATGGCGACGCCTTCGCCGTGCAGCAACCTGTCGGAATAGCCGGTGGCAGCTTCGAGCGCATGGCAGAAGGTGTGGCCAAGGTTCAGAAGGGCGCGGTCGCCCTCTTCGGTTTCATCCCTGGCGACGATCTCGGCCTTCATCTGGACCGACCGGGTCACGGCATGGATCCGCACCTGCATGTCGCCTGTCGCAGCGCGTGAAGCGTTTTCTTCAAGCCATTGGTAAAATTCATAATCTCCCAATAACCCGTATTTCACCACTTCGCCGTAGCCCGCCAGAAAATCACGTTCCGTGAGCGTTCCCAAAACGGCGGTATCCGCCAGCACGAGGCTGGGTTGGTGGAAAGCGCCGATCAGGTTCTTGCCATGGGTCGAGTTGATTCCGGTCTTGCCCCCGACGGAACTGTCGACCTGTGCCAGAAGGCTGGTGGGCAATTGCACGAACCGCACACCACGGCGCAGGATGGCCGCCGCAAAGCCCACCAGATCCCCGATCACACCACCGCCGAAAGCGATGACCAGATCCTTGCGCTCGATCTTCTGTTCCAGCAGCCACTCGACGCATCGGGTCAGATGCGGCCAGCTTTTCGTGCCCTCGCCCGGAGGCAGGCTCAACGCGACCATCGCGATACCAGAGGCGGCGAGGCCGGCGCGCAGGGTTTCGAGATGCAGCGCGGCCACATTGTCGTCAGTGATGACGGCCACGCGGGGGCGGCGCAGCAAAGGGGCGATCAGCCTGCCCGACTGCGTCAGCAGATCGGGGCCGATATGTACATCATAGGCGCGGTCTCCCAGCGGCACATGGACGATTTCGGACATCATTCACCTTCCAGAACATCGGGACGCGTCAGCAGCGCCTGGATCACCTGCTCGGCTGTCTCTTCGATCGAGTAGCGCGGCAAAACCTTGACCCGCAGGTCGGCCAGCGCATAGACGGGCACCCGCGCCTCGTACAGTCCGCGCAGGGTGCCCAAAGGATCGGGCGTGCGCAAGAGTGGACGGCTGTCCTTGTGCCGCACGCGTTGCCACAAAAGCGGAAGATCCGCATCCAGCCAGACCGCCACGCCACGCGACGAAATGGCCTCGCGGTTGCGTTCGGCCATATAGGCCCCGCCACCCGTCGAGAGAATCCCGCAGCGGCTGTCCAGCAGGCGTTCGATCACCTGGGATTCCTTGAGGCGGAAGAATGGCTCGCCGTCGCGGGCGAATATCTCGGGGATGGTGCGGGCCGCGGCGCGTTCGATTTCGGCGTCCGAATCGAGGAACGGCACTTTCAGACGGGCTGCCAAAGCCTTGCCCACAGCCGTTTTTCCTGCCCCCATCATCCCCACAAGGACCACGGTCTTCTTCAGTTTGCCGCCCATCACACGCCTGTTTCGGCCAAGTTGTGCCGTTTTTCACCCAATCACGATTGAATGACGTGATATTGCGCAAAATGCCAGTTATAACTTGGTCAAAACAGGACCGCGCAGGCAGGCGGACAGGCAGGACATCATGGGACGCATTCTGAAATATTTGTTCTATCTCGTTATTTTGGGAGCTTTTGGTATTGTCGTCTATGCCTATGTCGGCCCCCATCTGGGCGAGGATTTTTCCCGCCCCCAGCAGGAGATCCGCCAAAAGGTCACGCTGGATGCCGAATAGAGCGGCACCAATCGGTGTCTGGTCCCCCGCCGCGCTGAGCGCGTTCTTGTCCGCCGTGCTTTGGCCCGCCCTCTCCCTCGGACAGGGGGATGTCGCACAGACCCCCGCCGCGCAACAGGAGATCATCACGCAGCCCGTGGCACAGCCCCTCTCCGCCATTGACTGGCTGAGCGATGACAGATTGCCGCCCGATCCCCGCCTGCTGACCCCCGGCGCGCCGCTGGCCGGCCCCTTGCCGCTGGCAGAGCCGCCGGTCAGCAATACGGTGGTCACGCCGGATGTGACCGTGACGCCGCTGGACAGTGCCGGGCTGGATGCCGTCGGGCTGCTGCCCGCCTCGGTCACAGGGTTGCCGCTGAGCCTGTGGCAGGGCAGCCGCACGCTGGATCTGGTGACTCTGATCGACCAGCCCGCGCGGATGGGTTTGCCCGCGATGCAGGCCTTGCTCTATACGCTGTTGCTGGCCGAGGCGGATGCGCCGCTGGACGCGGGACGTGACAGTCGCTTGCTGCAAGCACGGATCGACGCGCTGATGCGCTTGGGCGCGGTGGAACCGGCGCAGGCGCTGCTGGAACGGGCGGGTCCCGAGACACCGGCGCTATTCGGGCGATGGTTCGATGCGACGCTTCTGACGGGGGCCGAGGATACGGCCTGTGCCGCCCTGATGCGCGCGCCGCATCTGTCGCCATCCTATGGCGCGCAGGTGTTCTGCACGGCGCGCCGGGGAAACTGGGCGGATGCGATGCTGACGCTGGACACGGCCCGCGCGCTGGAGGCCATGCCGGAAACGGAAGGCGATCTGCTGGCACGGTTCATGGATCCCGAATTGTTCGAGGACTTGCCTCTGCCCCGCGCACCTGTGCGGCCCAGTCCACTTGTATTCCGCCTGTATGAGGCGCTGGGAGAGCCCTTGCCCACAGCGCCGCTGCCGCGCGCCTTCGCCGTGGCCGATCTGCGCGATACCGCCGGATGGCGCGCCCAGATCGAGGCGGCAGAGCGTCTGGCCAGTTCCGGGGCTTTGGCGGCCAATCGCCTGCTGGGCATCTATTCCGAACGCAAGCCTGCCGCGTCGGGCGGGGTTTGGGACCGGGTCGCCGCCGTGCAGCGGTTTGACGAAGCGATCCGATCGGGCGATCCCGAGGCGGTTGCGGCAAGCCTGCCACGCGTCTGGTCCGCCATGCAGACCGCCGATCTGGGAGTGGCCTTTGCCAGTCTTTACAGTCCCGCACTGCTGCGCCTTGCGTTGAACGGACAGGCCGGGGATCTGGCCTATGGAATTGCGCTCTTGGGCCCGGATTACGAAGCTGCGGCACAGGCGGAAGGGGATGCCCATCCCGACATGGCTTTTGTCACGGCGCTGGCACAGGGTCAGGTCGACCGGATGGCCGCCGCGGATCCGGTGCAGGCCGCGATCTTGCAGGGGTTCACCGCTGGCGGTGCTCCGGCGGAAATGGCTGCCCTGTTATCCGAGCGGCGTCTGGGCGAGGCGATCCTGCGGACGATCCAGATGATCCAGCGGGCCGCACAAGGCGATACCGGCGGGCTGGCCGACGGAATTGCGACCCTGCGCGCTGTGGGGCTGGAGGACACGGCGCGCGGTGCGGCGTTGCAACTGATCCTGATGGACCACAGGGGATGAGGGTATCAGGATGACCGAAAGCGCGCGCTGGATATCGGCCTTTCTGGAGGCACAGGCGGCAGAATTGGGGGCGGCAACCAATACGTTGCTGGCCTATGGCCGCGATCTCAAGGATTTTGCCGACTGGCTGGAGGGGCGACGCGATTTCCCCCGCGCCACGCGCGACGATGTCGAGGCCTATCTGATCCATTGCGATGCGCAAGGGCTGGCGAAATCCACCCGCGCGCGGCGTCTGTCGGCGATAAAGCAGCTTTACCGCTTTGCTTTCGAGGAAGGCTGGCGGACGGACAATCCGGCCATCCAGATCAGCGGACCGGGGCGGGATCAACGGTTGCCCAAGGTTCTGAGCGTCAACGAGGTTGACCGCCTGTTGCAGGCCGCCCGCGCATTGGGCCGCAACCGGGAGGATCGGGTCCGCAATACCTGTCTGATGGAATTGCTTTATGCCACCGGGATGCGGGTCAGCGAATTGGTCTCGTTGCCGGTGTCGGCGGCGCGGGGCGATCCTCGCATGCTGTTGATCATGGGCAAGGGCGGCAAAGAGCGCATGGTGCCGCTGTCGCCGCCCGCACGCGCCGCGATGAGCCTTTGGTTGGACCTGCGCGACAGCGGGCAGGACGCGTTGCGCGCCAAGGGCAAGCCTGCGTCGAAGTTCCTGTTTCCATCAAGCGGGCGACTGGGCCATCTGACGCGGCACCGGTTCTATCTGCTGATCAAGGACATCGCCGTTCAGGCGGGCATTTCACCGGCCAAGGTGACACCGCATACGCTGCGCCATGCCTTTGCCACCCATCTTCTGGCCAATGGCGCCGACCTGCGCGCGATCCAGACACTTCTGGGCCATGCCGATGTGGCGACCACCGAAATCTACACCCATGTGCTGGACGAGCGATTGACCGCTCTGGTGATGGACCATCACCCACTGGCGCGGGACTGAACGCGCGGTTTCGGCAGCGAGCCTCTTGATTGACAGCCCCTGTCCCCGCATAACGCGATGAGTTTTTGAAGGACGTTTGCGAATGGATACCTCGGTTTTGGATGCGGCGTTTTGGGTGACGGCCGGCGGGATCGGTCTGCTTCTGGTGATGTCCGCCTTCTTTTCGGGGAGTGAGACGGCACTGACCGCCGCATCGCGGGGGAAGTTGCGCGCCCAGGCGGACAAGGGATCCAAAGGGGCGGAACGGGCGCTCAAGATCACCGAGGATAACGAACGGCTTATCGGTTCGGTCCTGCTGGGCAACAATCTGGTCAATATCCTTGCGACATCGCTGGCCACCGCGCTGCTGACGCGCCTGTTTGGCGAAAGCGGCGTGGCGGTGGCCACGCTGGTCATGACTGCCACGGTCCTGATCTTTGCCGAGGTGCTGCCCAAGACCTATGCGATCACCAATGCGGAAAGCGCCGCGGCCATGGTCTCGGGTCCGATCCAGATCGTGGTCAAGGTTTTCGCGCCGGTCGTCAGTGCCGTGCGCCTGCTGGTGCGGGGCGTATTGCGCCTGTTCGGCGTCAAGACCGATCCGGACAGCCATATCCTTGCCGTGCGCGACGAAATCGCGGGCGCGTTGACGCTGGGCCAATCCGAAGGCGTGGTCCAGAAAGAGGATCGTGACCGGATCCTTGGCGCGCTGGATCTGGGCGAGCGCACGGTCGAGGAGATCATGCTTCACCGCAGTCAGATCCAGATGCTGGATGCCGAGACCGATCCCGAGGACCTGCTGCGCCAGTTGCTGGACAGTCCGCATACGCGTCTGCCGGTCTATCAGGGCGATCACGACAACATCGTCGGTGTGGTCCATGCCAAGGATCTGCTGCGCGCGATGCACAAGATGATGTTCGGCCCCTCGCCCTCGCCTACCGGCCTCAAGGATTTCAAGATCCTTGACGTGGTGCGACCGCCCTATTTCATTCCCGACACCACCACGCTGGACGATCAGATGCGCCAGTTCCTGCGGCGGCGCACGCATTTCGCGCTGGTGGTAGATGAATATGGCAGCCTGGAAGGGTTGATCACGCTGGAGGATATCCTTGAGGAGATCGTGGGAGAGATCACCGACGAGTTCGACACCGCCGCCGAACATGCCGTGCAGCGCCTGAAGGACGGTCATTTCACCGTGGACGGTGCGATGACGATCCGCGACCTGAACCGGGCGATGGACTGGAACCTGCCCGATGACGAAGCCAATACAGTGGCCGGTCTGGTGATCTATGAGGCGCAGATGATCCCGAGCGTGGGTCAGGTGTTCAGTTTCCATGGCTTCCGTTTCGAGGTCACCGGGCGCAAGGCGAACCGCATCACCAAGCTGAAGATCCGCCCTTTGTGATGCCGCCGCAGGTGACGTAGGTTTTGCGACAAAGAATGTCGTGATCCTGCTTGCCCTTTTGACCATCCCGGCAAACTCTGGCGGAATACCAGCGAGGGATGCTTTCATGAAGACCACTACCAGAGTAGCCGTGATCGGCGGCGGCGTTGTCGGCTGTTCGGTGTTGTATCACCTGACCAAGCTGGGCTGGTCCGACGTGATGTTGATCGAACGCTCGGAACTGACAAGCGGCAGCACATGGCACGCGGCGGGCGGGTTTCACACGCTGAACGGCGACACCAACATGGCCGCGCTTCAGGGTTATACGATCCGTCTCTATAAAGAGCTTGAAGCGATCACGGGCATGTCCTGTGGCTTGCATCACGTGGGTGGCATCACGCTGGCGGATAACCGCGAGCGGTTCGACATGCTGGTCGCGGAACGGGCCAAGCACCGCTACATGGGGCTGGAAACCGAGATCGTCAGTCCGGAAGAGATTGCAAAAATCGCGCCGATCACCAATCTGGACGGGATCGTGGGCGGGCTTTACGATCCTTTGGACGGGCATCTGGACCCGTCGGGCACAACCCATGCCTATGCGCGCGCCGCCAAGATGGGCGGCGCCACGATCGAGACGCATTGCAAGGTGATCGCCACCACGCAGCGCAGCGATGGCACATGGGATGTTGTCACCGAAAAAGGCACGGTGCATGCCGAGCATGTGGTGAACGCAGGCGGGCTTTGGGCGCGCGAAGTGGGGGCGATGGCGGGCGTCTATTTCCCGCTGCACCCGATGGAGCATCAATATATCGTCACCGATGACCTGCCCGAGATCTATGAGCGCGATACCGAGCATCCGCATGTGATGGACCCCGCAGGCGAAAGCTATCTGCGGCAGGAAGGACGCGGGCTGTGTATCGGCTTCTACGAGCAGCCTTGCCGCCCCTGGGCTGTCGATGGCACGCCGTGGACGTTCGGGCACGAACTGCTGCCCGACAATCTCGACAAGATCGAGGACAGCATCGCCTTTGCCTATCGCCGCTTTCCCATTCTCGAACGCGCGGGCGTCAAGACCGTGATCCACGGACCCTTTACCTTTGCGCCGGATGGCAATCCGCTGGTCGGCCCCGTGCCGGGGATGCGCAATTACTGGTCAGCCTGCGCCGTGATGGCAGGGTTCTCGCAAGGTGGTGGCGTGGGCTTGATGCTGGCGCAATGGATGATCGAAGGAGAGACAGAGCGCGACACCTTCGCCATGGATTGCGCGCGCTTCGGAAATTGGACCACGCCGGGCTTCACCCGCCCCAAGGTGATCGAGAATTACCAGAAACGCTTCTCGATCAGCTATCCGAACGAGGAATTGCCGGCGGCGCGGCCGTTCCGCACGACGCCGATGTATGACATCTTCGACAAGATGGGTGCGGTCTGGGGCGCGCAATACGGGCTTGAGGTGGTGAACTACTTCGCCCAGGGCGACGAGCCACGGTTCGAGACACCCAGTTTCCGCCGCTCCAACGCGTTCGACGCCACTGCGCGCGAGGTCAAGGCCGTGCGTGAGGGCGTGGGCATCAACGAGGTGCAGAATTTCGGCAAGTATCTGGTGACGGGCGCGGGTGCACGCGCATGGCTGGACCGGATCATGGCGGGGCGTATTCCCCAGCCGGGACGGCTGAGCCTGACGCCGATGCTGTCGCCCAAGGGACGGCTGATCGGGGATTTCACGGTGTCCTGTCTTGCCGAGGATCGGTTCCAACTGACCGCCAGTTATGGCGCGCAGGCCTATCACACGCGCTGGTTCGCACAAAACGCGGATGAGGGCGTGACGGTCGAGAATATCAGCGACCGTCTGACCGGCTTCCAGATCGCTGGCCCCAAAGCGCGCGAGGTGTTGGCCGCCTGCACGCGCACGGACATCAGCGACATGGCCTTCATGGATGTGCGGCACATGACCGTCGGCATGGCCGATTGCACCGTGCAGCGCGTCAGCTATACCGGTGATCTGGGCTATGAGATCTACTGCGATCCGATGGTTCAGCGCGCTCTTTGGGCCGTGCTGTGGGAGGAAGGGCAGAAACATGGCATGAAGCCTTTCGGCATGCGCGCGATGATGAGCTTGCGGCTGGACAAGTTCTTCGGCAGTTGGCTCAATGAGTTTTCGCCCGATTACACCGCAGCGGAAACCGGGCTGGACCGTTTCATCTCGTTCAAGAAAAACGTCGATTTCATCGGGCGCAAGGCGGCCGAACGTGAGCGGGAACTGGGCGCGAAGCGCAAGCTTTGTGCCTTTGAGGTCGATGCGCTGGATGCCGATGTGGTGGCCTATGAGCCAATCTGGCTGGATGGCAAGGTGCAGGGGTTCTGCACCTCGGGCGGATATGCGCATCATGCGGGCAAGTCCATCGCCTTGGGTTTCGTGCCATCGGACCGCGCATTTGCGGGGCTGGAAGTCGAGATCGAGATCATGGGCCAGATGCGCCCTGCCCGCCTGATCACCACACCGCTGTTCGATGCGGATGGGGCGAGGATGCGGGGCTGAGACTGTGACTGATTGCGCCGTCCTGATCCTGGCTGCTGGTTCCTCCTCGCGGATGCGGGGGGGAGACAAGCTTCTGGAGCAGGTCGCGGGCAAGCCCTTGTTGCGGGTGATGCTGGAGCGGGCTGTCGCCGCCGCCACAGGGCCGGTTCTGTGCACCTTGCCCGGCCCAGATCATCCGCGCCGCACCTGTCTGGGGGGGCTGGATGTCACGCCGGTGATGGTCACCGATCCGTCAGAAGGCATGGGCGCGTCGATCCGGGCTGGCGTCGCGGCCTTGCCAGAGGGGGTCAGCGCGGTCATGATCCTGCCCGCCGATCTGCCTGATCTGACCACGGATGATCTGGGCCGGATGATGATCGCTTGGCATGATACCCCTGATGCGATCCTGCGCGCGGTGGATTGCGACGGCCAGCAGGGACATCCGGTCATTTTTCCCGCTGCGCTTTTCCCTGACCTGCTGCGATGCCGGGGCGACACGGGCGCGCGGGACCTGTTGCGGGCCCATGCTGCGCAGATGGTTACTGTCGCCCTGCCCGACCGGCATGCCACGACAGATCTGGACACACCCGAGGCCTGGGCCCAATGGCGGGCGCAACGGTGCCAGACCGGCAGGCCCGAAGACTGATCGACTTCGGGCCTGTATTGTTCGGAGAAGGACCAGCCCCCTGTCCCTTCTCCGTCATGCCGACACCGCCTAGCGGCGGTTGCGACAGCTGCAACTTTTGTCTTACCGCGTCAAAGGGAAGCTTTCCTGTACCGTTTGTCCGATAGGGGCATAAGGCTCGCTCCTCTTTCGCTGCCGCGATTGCAGTTCCGGGAACAGTTCGAAAAGTTCGGCGCGCTGGGCATTTCCAATACCTTTCAGCCTGTGATCCGCGGGCTGAAAGCTTTCCGTCCAGCATCCGTTGGACAAAACCACTTCATGGCGATCGAAGATGAGATGGATATAGGTGATGCCGGTCAAAGGGGCCTCGGACACGCCAGAGACGCCGATCAGATGTTTCGCCGCGACCAATCCCTCGGGCGCGTCGAAATGAAGCGCGGATTTCGCGCGATTGACCAGAAGCCGGTGATTGGGACTGACCTGCATGTCACGCTCGGGCAGCCGGTCCCCCAAGGCGCCCTGCCGGATCAGGATCGGGCGCAGATGCGGCGCGCGGTGCAGATCGGCAGCGGTCAGGGTTCTGTTGCCGACCCAGCGAATGGTCTGGATACCGTTGTCGCGGGTGATGACCCTGTCGCCGACGCGCAGTTCTTCGATCAGGCGTTCGCCGCGCGGCGTCGCAATCGCGATCCCGGGCGTGAAGCAGGTCGCCGCCGAGGTGACGTCCGCATCTCCGATTCCCCGCCTGCGAGACCTGTCACTGTTCATCATCACGCGCTCCACTGCACTGGCCGGACTTGATTTCGTCCATGGGCTTCACATCAGTCGCCCGCGCCGAAAGGCGGCGCGCTTGACCAACACCATTGTCGCGTCAAGGGATGCACATCTGGAACAGCGCGACCACAGTCGAAAGACAAGGGCGGGACACAGCCATCAAGGTGGTCAAGCCCGGCAAACAGACCGGTTCTGCGGATTACCTTTGCGCCCCAAACGGACACACTCAGTACAAGGACCACCGGCGTGGCCTACACATTGATACCCTCAGCAGGTATGCCATCTGGATAGCGCAGGCGGGGCGTTGCGGGAACATGCGTTCTCCGCGAAAACGCCAGATTGCTGCCACATTCGGGCAACGTCGGCAAAAGAAGGACTGCAAACTGTTTTTCTTTTTTCGACAATGCCAGCCTAGAACGTCGGGCGGAACAGGCGATATCATCTGCTTTTGTTGGTAAAATTCGACAATGGCTGCAAAAGGCGGGCAGCAGACGTTTCGAAATATGAGACAATCGGGTCGCGAAGCTGCGCAATCAAAGATGGCCGTTTCGTGACCTTCGCATCTGCCTGCGTTGTTCATGCAAAGGCGTCAATCTCGTTCAAGAAAGATGATTAACGCCACGCCGCAGTTGCTTGGCTCGGCGGCACTATTCGAATCGCACCTATGCCGAGGTGCCGTTTGACAGCATCCGACGGGTTATTCGCTTTCCGAGGAGAATTTGGTGCGGGTGGTCGGACTCGAACCGACACACCGTGAGGTAAGGGTGTTTGAGACCCTCGCGTCTACCATTCCGCCACACCCGCACAGGCTGCTTCGCCGCGAATGATCTACCGCCCAGACCGCGCTGCGTCCAGTCGAAAACCGAGGTCCAAGGCCAGTTTGCCCGAGTTTTCGCTTTCCGCGCTATGACCCTCTCGCTAAACACCGTCTTCAGGCAGAGCAGGCAAAGGCGGCGGGCATGATACGATCCCTTTATGACTGGACGCTGCGACAGGCGGAACATCCGCGTGCGCTTTGGGTGCTGGCCTTTGTCGCCTTCATCGAATCTTCTGTCTTTCCGATCCCGCCTGACGTGCTGATGATCCCCATGATCCTGGCCCGGCCAAACCGGGCGTGGCTGATTGCCGGGGTGGCACTTGTGGCCTCGGTGCTTGGGGGGATGCTGGGCTATGTGATCGGCGCCTTCTTCTATGACACGCTGGGCCAACCGATCCTTCAGGCACTTGGCAAGGATGATGCGATGGCGGCCTTCAACACGCGGTTCAACGATCTGGGCTTCTGGCCCGTACTGATCGCGGGTGTGACGCCCTTCCCCTACAAGGTCATCACCATCATGTCCGGCTGGACGGGGCTGCCGCTGGGTCTGTTCATCGTCACGTCCATCATCGCACGCGGCCTGCGGTTCTTCATCGTGGCGGCGCTTCTGTGGAAGTTCGGCGCACCTATTCGTGATTTCATCGAGAAGCGTCTGGGCTTGCTGTTCACATTGTTCGTCATCATGCTTGTTGCCGGATTCTATGGAGTGCGTTTCCTGTGAGATTGACCGCCCGCCACTGGATGATCCTTGCCGCAGCCGGATCGGCGGCCCTGATGATCGGGGCCCTGGCGTTCCAGCACATCGGGGGCATGGCCCCCTGCAAGCTGTGCATCTGGCAGCGCTGGCCGCATGTGGTGGCGATCGGAATCGGCGCTTTGGCCGCATTGGCCATCCTGCCCGCGCGGGTGCTGGCCGGTCTGGGGGCGTTGGCGGCTCTGGCCACGGCCGGGATCGGGCTCTATCACACCGGCGTCGAGCGCAAATGGTGGGAGGGTCCCGCGTCCTGCAGCGGTGCCGGCGTTGCGGATCAATCCGCGCAGGACCTTTTCGCGCAGATCATGGCCGCCCCATTGGTGCGCTGCGACGAGGTGCCGTGGGAGATGTTTGGCCTGTCCATGGCAAGCTGGAATACGCTCGTCTCCTTGGGCTTGGTGGGCCTTTGGCTGATGGCATGGCGCGCGGCGCGCTGAACACGCCAACCTGACCAATAGGCAAGGGGTGCCGCACCCCGTGGCACGGCACCCATTCCCGGGCTATGGGAGCATTCAGCCCTCGGCAGGGATCATTCCACCATCGACGCCAGCCGCATATTCATCGGCATCCAGTGCCCCGTCGCCATTGATATCAAGGGCTGCGAAATCCTCGGCTGTGATGTCAGCATGGACCGCCTGCAACTCCTCGAGTGTCACCTGTCCGTCAGCATCCGTATCGGTGGATTCCATCGCTGCCAGCGGCAGGCTGAGGCTCATCAGGGCGGTCAGGGTCATCAATGTCTTTTTCATCGTGTTTCTCCTTGTCAGAGTGTGATGAAAGCGCCTGGTTTGGCTGCCTTCCCCCTTCAAGAGCGGCAATCGGGACATCGCGTCCCCTCGCATCCGGGGAAAATCGCAACAATGGCCAGAAACCGGAATTTGCGCCAAGGACCGCCGATCGCGACTCCGCAAACCGGCGCGCCCCTGCCCAAAAAGCCCCGTCCTGCCATGTCGGCGGAAAGCCGTATCTGGAACCCGGCGTGAAGGCTGCGCAATCATCTGGGACATCACCGGCAAAGGAAATGCCCCATGTCCAAGTCACCCCGTCTTCAACCGGATCAGGATCTGCTGGCGCTGCTGCCGCTGTTGACCCGCGTCGCGCGTCATATGGCGCCGGATGCCGATGCGGCGCGTGATCTGGTGCAGGATACGGTTCTCAGCCTGCATCAGCGTTTGCAGGACGGCCCCGGGATCGAGGCATTGCGCCCCTATGCATTGGCAGTGCTGCGCAACGCGGCGCGGCGCGCGCGGGGGCAGCCAGCATCGACATCCGAATTGACCGAAAGCTGTGCAGTCATCGCGCCCGACGCCCTTGCCCGGCTGGCCTGTGCGGATCTGGACCGTGCCATTGCCGGGTTGCCGCAGGATCAGGCCGAGCTGATGCGCATGGTACGTGCCGGACATGACAGCCCGGCGGAACTGGCGCGACTGACAGGCCTGCCACCGGGCACAGTGATGTCGCGTCTGTCACGGGCACGGCGGCGGCTACGGGTCCAGATGGACATGGCCGACGGCGAAAGTGCCGCCAGCCTGTGTGATTGACGAGGATTCAGGCGGTTATCCTAGCGCCCCGATTTGCGCGTGGACAGCAGCAGGTTCGTCTCGGAACTGACCACACCGTCAAAGCGTCGGATGGTGGCCAGAGCGCGGTCCAGATCCTCAAGCGTTGCGGTGCCGATCTCGACGATCATGTCCCAGCGTCCATTGGTGCTGTGTACCGTCCGCACCTCGGGCAGGCTGGTCAACTGGCGCAGGATGCGATCCGCCCCACGCCCCTCGACCGCGATCATCATCAGCCCGCGCACAGGGTCTTGGGCCACATCGGCCTTGAGCACGACAGAAAAGCCCACGATATCGCCCTGCCGTTGCAACCGTTCGATCCGCGTCCGCACCGTGGTGCGCGACACCCCCAACTGATCGGACAAGGCCGAGAGAGAGGCGCGCGCGTCATGACGCAGGGCGCCGATCAAGGCAAGGTCGGTTTCATCCATTTTGTCGCATCCCGCATCCGTTTTGGCAGATCATGGCCCATATTGACCAATCTGCTGGCTTCAATCCATCCCCCAATGGCAGGATACAAGGATCATCCACCGCCAAGGAGGCCTCCATGACCCCGCAAGACATCATCCTGATCGGCTGCCCCGTGGACAGTGGCAAGCGCAGCCGTGGTTGCCTGATGGGCCCGGACGCCTATCGCACCGCCGGACTGGCCGAAGCGATGACCGATCTGGGACACCGTGTGACGGATATGGGCAACCTCGCGCCCGCCTCTGTCACGGCGCCCAAGGACGCGCTGGCGCATCTGCATGCGCTGGCGGAAACGATCGGCTGGACCCGCAGCATCGCCCAGGCCGCCGAGGCCGCCATGGCGCGCGGCTTGCCCATCTTCATGGGCGGCGATCATAGCCTGTCGCTGGGAAGTGTGGCAGGTGTGGCAACCCATGCGGCGGCGCAAGGACGGCCGCAATTCGTGCTCTGGCTTGATGCGCATAGCGACTATCACACGCCGCAAAGCAGCAGTTCGGGCCATCTGCACGGCACGCCCCTGGCCTATGTGACGGGGCGCGACGGGTTCGACGGCTTCCCTGCCCTGTCCGCACCGATCCCGCAGGAGAATATCTGCATCATCGGGTTGCGCTCGGTCGATCCAGCAGAGCGCGTGGCGCTTGAGGATAGTGACATCTACCGCCACGACATGCGCGAGATCGACGAGACAGGGATCGCCCGCCCCTTGGGCGTCTTTCTCGACCGGGTTGCCGCAGCCGGTGGCGCACTGCATGTCTCGCTGGATGTGGATTTCATCGACCCTGCCGCCGCGCCCGGCGTGGTGACCACCGTGCCCGGCGGGGCCACCGTGCGCGAGGCCCATCTGGTGATGGAGATGCTGCATGACACCGGCCTCATGACCTCGCTCGATCTGGTCGAGTTAAATCCCTTTCTCGATGACCGGGGCCGCACGGCGCAACTGATGGTCGATCTGGCCGCCTCGGCTCTGGGACGGCGCGTGTTCGACCGGCAAACCCGTGCCTATGGCTGATCACCCTTTCCCTGTTCCGCAACCGCTCACTCTCACAGGACTCACTCCATGCTGACCCCTTCTGCCAAGGCGCTGGTGCCTTTCGTCTCTGTCGATCACATGATGGGGCTGGTACATCACATCGGCCTGCCCCGCGTTCTGCGCGAACTGGCGGATTGCATCGAGGATGACTTCCGCCGCTGGCCGCATTTCGACAAGACGCCGCGCGTGGCCAGCCATTCGGATGTCGGGGTAATCGAGTTGATGCCCACATCTGATGGGGAACTTTACGGGTTCAAATACGTGAACGGCCATCCCGGCAATATGCGGTCCGGGCTGCAAACCGTCACGGCTTTCGGAATGCTGGCGCGGGTGGACAATGGATATCCGGTGCTGTTGTCGGAAATGACCCTGCTGACGGCGATCCGCACGGCGGCCACCTCGGCGATGGCCGCGCGGCATCTGGCCCCAAAGGGTGCCACGACCATGGCGATGATCGGCAATGGCGCGCAGTCAGAGTTCCAGTGCGTCGCAATGCAGGCCATCTGCGGGATCAGCCATATCCGGCTTTACGACATCGACCCCGTCGCGACGGCCAAGGCCGCGCGCAATCTGGCTGGTTCGGGTTTGCAGATCACCGCATGCTCCAGCCCGGAAGAGGCGATCCTCGGCGCGCAGATCATCACGACCAGTACCGCCGACAAGCAATACGCCACGATCCTGACCGACAACATGGTGGGCGCGGGCGTGCATATCAACGCGATCGGCGGGGACTGCCCCGGCAAGACGGAACTGCATCCCGATATCCTGCGTCGATCCTCGATCTTTGTGGAATATCCCGAACAGACCCGGATCGAGGGCGAGATACAGCAACTCGCCCCGGACCATCCTGTGACAGAGCTTTGGGAGGTCATCACGGGCAAGGCGGCAGGCCGTACAGAGTCCCGCCAGATCACGCTTTTCGACAGCGTTGGCTTTGCGATCGAGGATTTCAGTGCCCTGCGCTACATCCGTGACCGTATAGTCGGCACGCCCTACTTCAAGCCGCTTGATCTGCTGGCCGACCCTGACGACCCGCGCGATCTGTTCGGGATGCTGGCACGGGCCACCCCTTCCGACGTCACCTGAGCTTTGCCGCACATTCGCTTGATACAAAAAGAAAAAGGAGGGATGCACGCATCCCTCCAGTTTCACGGATCAGGCTCAATCTGTTGACCGCTCGGTACGTCTCGCCTGCGTCCCGATCCGCGCGGGGCAAGCGCACCTGCCCCGGATATCGCAGGTTTCCATCGGGAAATCCCACAACGTATAAGCGACGGGCGCCGTAAAGCGCCCGTCAATCCTCTTAGCTGCACCCGCTTGTCGCGCCGCAGGTGTTGCACTTCATGCAGGTGCCGTTGCGCACCAGCGTGTAGTTGCCGCAATCGCCGCAGGCCTCGCCTTCATAGCCCTGCATCTTGGCTTTGGTGCGGGCATCCATCGTGACGGTGCCGCTGGCCATTGCCGTGGTCGTGGTCACGCTGGCCGAGGCACGGAAGCTGGCTTCGGGGACGAGCGTCTGCAGCGCCGAAACAGGATCGGTGCCGGTCCGCATCAGCTCGTTCATGCCGTTCTGGCCACCTTGAAAGACCACCAGTTCCTGCGGGAGACGCTTGCGCAGATAACCGGTCGAGCTGATCTGCTTGAGCACCTCAAGGCTGCGCGAGGCTGCGTTTTCCGAGATTTCCGAGACGTTGGATACGCCCTCTTCCTCGCCCCGGCCCAGATCGTCGAAGCTGGCGCCCTGCGGCTTCACATGGGCCAGATCGGTGCGGTCCAGATAGGACACGGCCAGTTCGCGGAAGATGTAATCAAGGATCGAGGTCGCATTCTTGATCGAGTCATTGCCCTGCACCAGACCGGCCGGTTCGAACTTGGTGAAGGTGAAGGCATCCACGAACTCCTCCAGAGGCACGCCATACTGAAGACCCACGGACACGGCGATGGCGAAGTTGTTCATCATCGCGCGGAAGCCCGCACCTTCCTTGTGCATGTCGATGAAGATCTCGCCCAGCTGACCATCGGCATATTCACCGGTGCGCAGATAGACCTTGTGACCGCCAACGATGGCCTTCTGGGTGTACCCCTTGCGCCGCTCGGGCAGCTTTTCGCGGCCACGGGCGATTTCCTTGATGATGATCTTCTCGACGATCTTCTCGGCGATGACGGCCGCCTTTTCCTGCGCCGAACCGGTTTCGAGGATTTCCAGCGCCTCGTCATCATCCTCGACCAGCGCAGATGCCAACGGCTGGCTGAGCTTCGAGCCGTCACGATACAGCGCGTTGGCCTTGACCCCCAGTTTCCAGCTCAACTCATAGGCTTTCTGGCAATCGGTGATCGTCGCATCGTTGGGCATGTTGATCGTCTTGGAGATCGCGCCCGAGATGAAGCTTTGCGCCGCAGCCATCATGTAGATGTGGCTGTTCACACTCAGATACCGCTTGCCCTTCTTGCCGCAGGGGTTGGCGCAATCGAAGATGTGGTAGTGCTTGGGGTCCAGATGCGGCGCGCCCTCAAGGGTCATGGTGCCGCAGACATGGTCGTTCGCCGCTTCCACATCGGCCTTGCTGTAGCCCAGATGGCGCAGCAGATCGAAGGTCGGATCGTTCAGCTTCTCGGCCGGGATACCCAGCACGTTCTGGCAGAACTCGGTTCCCAGCGTCCACTGGTTGAAGACGAAGCGGATGTCGAAGGCCGATCCCAGCGCGCTTTCCACCTTTTCGATCTCGCGTGGGCCAAAGCCGTGTCCGATCAGGCTGGTGGTGTTGATGCCGGGCGCGTTGCCGATGCTGCCGTGACCGACGGCATAGGACACGATCTCTTCGATCTGGGCCGAACCATAGCCCAGCTTTTCGAGGGCGGCTGGCACCGAGTGGTTGATGATCTTGAAATAGCCGCCTCCGGCCAGTTTCTTGAACTTCACCAGCGCAAAGTCTGGCTCGATCCCCGTGGTGTCGCAATCCATCACCAGACCGATGGTGCCTGTGGGCGCGATCACCGAGACCTGAGCGTTGCGGTAGCCGTGCTTTTCTCCCAGACGCAGCGCCTCGTCCCAAGAGGACATGGCCAGATCGACCAGTCGGGGATCGGGGCAGTTGGCGTGATCCAGCGGCACCGGCTTGGTGGCCAGAGCCTCGTAGCCATCGGTGGCGCCGTAAGCGGCGTTGCGATGGTTGCGGATGACGCGCAGCATGTGCGTGCTGTTGCGCTTGTAGCCGTCAAAGGCCCCCAGCTCGCCCGCCATCTCGGCGGAGGTTGCGTAGGACACGCCGGTCATGATCGCGGTCAGTGCAGCACACATGGCGCGCCCCTCGTCGCTGTCATAGCCCAGACCCATGTTCATCAGGAGGCCGCCGATATTGGCATAGCCCAGCCCCAGCGTGCGGAACTCATAGGACAGCTGCGCGATCTCCTTGGAGGGGAACTGCGCCATCATCACGCTGATCTCCAGCGTCACGGTCCACAGCCGTGTGGCATGCATGTAGTCTTCAACCTGGAACTGGCCGTCCTTGTAGAAGGTCAGCAGGTTCATGGATGCCAGATTGCAGGCCGTGTCATCCAGGAACATGTATTCCGAGCAGGGGTTCGACCCACGGATCGCGCCATCTTCCGGGCAGGTGTGCCAGTCATTGACCGTGTCATGGTACTGGATGCCTGGATCGGCGCAGGCCCATGCGGCGTGACCGATATCTTCCCACAGATCTCGTGCCTTGATCGTCTTCGCGACCGATCCGTCGGTGCGGCGGATCAGTTCCCAATCGGCGTCATTCTCGACGGCTTTCAGGAAAGCATCGGTGACACGGACCGAGTTGTTCGAGTTCTGGCCCGACACCGATGCATAAGCCTCGGAATCCCAGTCGGTGTCATAGGTCGGGAATTCGATCGACCCATAACCCTGCTTGGCGTAGTCCAGCACACGCTTGACATAGGTTTCCGGGATCATGACCTTCTTCGCGCTGCGGATCGCGTCCTTCAGCTGCGGGTTCTTGGACGGATCAACGGAGTCTTCCGAGCTGCCGTCCCATGCCTTGATCGCGGCGAAGATGGCGTTCAGCTTCTGCTCGTGCATCTTGGAGCCGGCAACGATGCTGGCAACCTTCTGCTCCTCTTTCACCTTCCAGTTGATGTATTCCTGAATATCGGGGTGGTCGGCATCGACGATCACCATCTTGGCCGCGCGGCGCGTGGTGCCGCCCGACTTGATCGCGCCAGCGGCACGATCACCGATTTTCAGAAAGCCCATAAGGCCTGAGGATTTGCCGCCACCCGACAGCCGCTCGCCATCGGCGCGGAGCGACGAGAAGTTGGTGCCGGTGCCGGAGCCGTATTTGAACAGACGCGCCTCGCGGACCCACAGGTCCATGATGCCGCCATCGCCCACCAGATCGTCCTTGACCGACTGAATGAAGCAGGCATGCGGCTGCGGATGCTCATAGGCGCTGGTGGATTTGGTCAGCTCTTTGGTCTGGTAATCCACATAGTAATGCCCCTGCGACGGGCCATCGATGCCATAGGCCCAGTGCAGGCCGGTGTTGAACCACTGCGGGCTGTTGGGTGCGGCGCGCTGGGTGGCCAGCATGAAACGCATTTCGTCGAAATAGGCGCGGGCATCTTCCTCGGTGGTGAAATAACCACCCTTCCAGCCCCAATAGGCCCAGGCCCCCGCCAGACGGTCGAACACCTGCTTGGACGAAGTTTCGCCCGTCTTTTCGGTCTTGTCCGAGGCAGGCACCGAGCGCCACAGGAATTCGGGCACGCCCTCTTCGGGCACCTTCTTCAGTTTGACCGGAATGCCGGCCTTGCGGAAATACTTCTGCGCTATGACGTCAGAGGCCACCTGCGACCAGCTGGAAGGCACTTCGACCTCGTCCAGACGGAAAACGACCGTGCCATCGGGGTTGCGGATCTCGGATGCAGTCTTGACGAAATCGAGCTCCGCATATGCGTCCTGCCCGGCTTTCGTGAATTTTCTCTCGATTTTCATGACTTGCCTCATCTCATAGCTTTAAATTTCCGATCCCGCGTCATTGCGCGACACCGTCGGACCGAAACATGAAGGACAAGGCTACCCTGTGGCTTGCCTCATCAATGAGGCAGTCCATCCTGCGGATCAGTTTGGCGGCCTCCACATTGCGTGAGCCACCTCTGCCCGATCTGGTTTTTGTTTGTCCCTCGCCGCGGCCCTTATACTCAACACAACATCTAGTGGGTCGCTCTCTCGGCTTACACAATCTGACGTATGAAGGGCGGCATCGTCAACTTAAGATTTTACCCAACTGACAAGAAAATACGCTTGACCCAGATTTTAAGCGAGTCGCGCCGCAGTCGTGTGACGCGCGGTATTTCGGCGGCACTGGGGACAGCTTTGTGGATATGAGATCAAAGCCGTTGATTTCGGCCCTCTTACTCCCCATTTCTCAGAAGTTGGCTTCAGTCTGGCATTGTTGCACCCCAAGGTGCGCGCATCCGGGCAAATCGCCGGATGATGCGGAAAGGACACGGGGCAACCACCACATGTTGATGGCAGATCGATTCTCTCGGCCCGACTCAGTGACTTCCGCATCGCGTGATCGTTTCCAGATCATGTGCCTGATCGCACCGCTGATCCTGATACTGGCGGGCTGCGCACCGGCCCCGCCACCGCCCGCCCCAGCGGCTGGCCCCCTGCCGGAAGTCGTCGCACGGTTCGAAACCCCGCCTGCCCGTCTGGTCACCGCATTGGAGCAGCTGTGCACAACGCCAGCCCAGCGGATCACGCGCCCCGCCGCGGGTGTGATCGAATGCCGGATGCTGCTGGGGCCCGAGGCCACGGCAGGTGCGATCCTGCGCTATGACGGCACGGTCGAGCGTTTGCCGGAAAGCGTGGTGCGGTTACGGGTGACAGAAGATGCGCAAGGATACCTGCTGGCCAGCGCCGCCTATCTGGAGGTGCCAAGGGCGGCGGGTGATGTGTTGCGCGTCGTCTTTCCCGATCCCGCGATGGACCGCAGAATGGCCCGCGTGCTCGAAAATCTCGGCGGCACGCTGCAATGAAATTTGCGTCTCTGGTGAAGATGGTCGGGGCGGAGAGATTCGAACTCCCGACCCTCTGTTCCCAAAACAGATGCGCTACCAGACTGCGCTACGCCCCGGACCGACCCCGCATCTAAACTGCCCGCGCGGGTTTGAAAAGCCCTTAACGCGGGCGAAGGACAATGCCCGTGCGGTTTTTTCCTCAGCAGGGCCAGGCGGCTGTTGCGGCGGCAAAGGCGGGATGGCGCATCTGGCTGCCGACGGTGATTCCCATCGCCCGTGCCAGACCGCCGTTGATCTCGAGAACGGTCAAAACACCGCTGCCGCCATCAATCGTCGTCTCGTCACCGGGGATCGCCTCGTGATGCACATGGCGCACCACCCCAGCCTCATCCGTGAAGATCATGTCGAGCGGGATCAGCGTATTGCGCATCCAGAAAGTCGCCCGCTGCGGGCGATCATAGATAAACAGCATCCCCGTGCTGCGGGGCATGGATTCGCGGAACATCAGTCCCTGACTGCGGGTCTGCGGCGTATCGGCCAGTTCGACGGAAAACCGCGCCTGCCCCCAGTCGCCACGCAGCAACACCGTATCCGCACGGCAGACGGGTTCCGCCTTTTCCTGCATCGGAGCAGAGGTTTGTGCCTGCGCCCCGATCTGACCCGCGCCGCCGATCAGCCCGAGAAGGCCAAGAACCAGCAGCGCGCGCCGGATCATGCCAAGCGCGCCTTGACCGCCGCTTCCCAAGCACAGACCTCGGTCGCCATGCGTCCGCGTTTGCCCTCGATCACCCGCAGGCATACAGCCTCGCCAGGTTGAAGATCCGCCAGACCCGAGCGCCGCAGCACTTCGATATGGATGAAAACGTCCTCGTGGCGCCCAAAGACATTCGCGAACCCGAACCCCTTGGCCTTGTCGAACCATTTCACCCGCGAGGGTTCAAGCGGTGCGTTGCGCATCACTTCGGGGTCGATTTCCTCGAAATCCGCCAACATCGCCGCGTCGCTTCCGGCGGGCGGCTCGATATGGAACACTTCGACCGCCTGAACACCACGCGCGGTATCCTGAACGTCGATCTCGATCCTGGCCCCGTCGGCAACGGAACTCTGTCCGAAGTTCCGAAGCACATTGGCATGCAGCAAAATGTCAGGGCCACCTTCGTCGGCGACTACAAACCCAAAGCCCTTTACAGGGTCAAACCACTTAACCGATCCAGACACTCTGCGGGTCGATGTCACATCATGTGTCACTTGAGCACCCACATCCGGTTTTTACTTTTCTCACAACGTTCATGACGCAAGTGTGTAGTATTGTTCAAGCCAAAAAAAACCAAGCATTCTTGGTGCCTGCCATTCACGCGACGTGAATGTCATGGGTTTAACCGTTCGATTTTCCAAGCATCTGCAGGGGATTCGCGGCGCCAGACGAAGCGGTCATGCAACCTGAACGCCCCGTCCGCCCAGAATTCGATTTCGACAGGATCTATCCGGTAGCCGCCCCAATAAGGTGGACGATCCGGATTTGGCCCCTTCAGCGCCGTGATCTTGGCCACTTCGGCCAGCAGCGAAGCACGAGACCCCAAGGGACGCGACTGCCGTGACGCCCAAGCGCCCAGTCTGCTTTTCAGGGACCGCGAGCGATAGTATTCATCCGCCTTCGGCCCGTCTTCCTTGCTGACCAGCCCACGGACACGGATCTGGCGGTGCAGCGATTTCCAGTGCATCACGAAGGCGGCCTTCCCGGCCCCATCCAGTTCCCTCGCCTTGGCGCTTTCATAGTTGGTGTAGAACACAAAAGCCGCAGGCTCGATTTCCTTGAGCAAGACCATGCGCGCATTGGGCAGGCCGTCGGCATCGACGGTCGACAGCGCTATGGCGTTGGGGTCGTTGACTTCGCTCTGCTCTGCCTCGGCAAGCCAGCGCCGGGCGATGTCGAAAGGATCGTCACCGGCAAAGATACCCTCACGGTCACTCATCATCTGTGCCTTTTTCAACCATGCGTTCCACACTTATACCTTACTGTCGGGCTGTCCATCTTGATGTAACGTCACAAACGGCCAAAAGGTTTCACCGCGCGGAAGATTTTTTTGGACACTGCGGGCGCCGGACTTTGCGGCCGGGGGTCCGCACCTGCCCTTGATGCGTCAGTTGCAATCCCCTAAAGGGATTGAAGCAATCACCTTGGGCAGGAATTCCGCAATGTCAAACACACTTATGGCCGGCAAGCGCGGTCTTATCATGGGGCTTGCCAATGACAAGTCGATCGCATGGGGCATCGCCAAGGCCTGTGCGGATGCAGGGGCCGAGATGGCCTTCAGCTATATGGGCGAGGCGTTCCGCAAACGCGTGGCTCCTCTGGCCGAAAGCATCGGTGTCACCACACTGATTGATTGTGACGTGTCCGACATGGACTCGGTCGATGCCGCCTTCGCCGAGATCGAAAAGACCTGGGGCAAGCTGGATTTCCTGGTCCATGCCATCGGCTTTTCCGACAAGAACGAATTGCGCGGGCGCTATGTCGATACCAGCCGCGACAACTTTCTGATGACCCTCGATGTCAGCTGCTACAGCTTCACCGCCGTGATGCAGCGCGCCGAAAAGCTGATGAAGAATGGCGGCAGCGCCCTGACCCTGACCTATTATGGCGCCGAACAGGTCATGCCCCATTACAATGTGATGGGTGTGGCCAAGGCCGCGCTGGAGGCTTCGGTGAAATATCTGGCCGAGGATCTGGGCAAGGACGGCATCCGGGTGAATGCGATCAGCGCCGGCCCGATCAAGACGCTGGCCGCCAGCGGCATCGGCGATTTCCGCTATATCCTGAAATGGAACGAGCTGAACTCGCCCCTGCGCCGCAATGTAACGATCGAGGATGTGGGCAAATCCGCGCTCTATCTGCTGTCCGATCTGGGATCGGGTGTTACGGGCGAGAATCTGCATGTGGATGCAGGCTACCATGTCGTCGGCATGAAGGCCGTGGACGCCCCCGATATCGACGCCGTGACCGGGCGCAAGGACGCCTGACCCGCCAGCCTCAGCACAAGGACAGATGCCATGACCGACCGCCTGCCCCACGAAAAAGGTTTTCACATCAGCTGGGACCAGATCCATCGCGACAGCCGCGCTCTGGCCTGGCGGTTGCAGGGCTATGGGCCCGACAACGGCGCATGGCGCGCAGTCGTGGCCATCACCCGCGGCGGCATGGCGCCCGCGATGATCGTCAGCCGCGAACTGGATATTCGCGTGGTGGATACGATCTCGATCAAGTCCTATGACCACCAGAGCCAGTCCGAGGCCAAGGTGCTGAAAGCGCCCGACGCAGACCTGATGGGGGACGGCACCGGTATCCTTATCGTCGATGATCTGGTGGACAGCGGCAAAACGCTTGAGGTCGTGCGCCGCATGTACCCCAATGCCCATTTTGCTACTGTCTATGCCAAGCCCAAGGGCCGCCCGCAGGTGGATACCTTCATCACCGAAGTCAGCCAGGACACCTGGATCTTCTTCCCCTGGGACATGGCGTTGCAATATGTCGAACCCTATCGCGGCCGCGACTGATCGGCGGGGTCCGCACGCCCTGCTGTTTCTTCTTGCTCCAAATATCCATTCCCGCGTCCTCCACCCGCGCGGCGCTCAAGGAAGGCTCCCATGACCCAGACCCGCACCGCCGCGACATTCGCCCCCCCGGTGATGGAGGCGCGGCGCTGGCTGGACGGGGTCAGCTTCCCGGCGGATCGCCCGCTGATCAATGTCAGCCAGGCCGCTCCGGTCGAGTTGCCACCGCTGGCCATGCGCGAGGCGATCGCCGATGCCGCGATCAATACCGCGCAGGCGCATCTTTACGGCCCCGTTCTTGGCAGCCCCGAATTGCGCGCCGAGGTCGCAGCCCGCACAGCCCGCCTTTACGGCGGCATCGTAGAACCGGCACAGGTCGCCATCACCTCGGGCTGCAATCAGGCCTTCAACGCGGCGATCATGGCCCTCACCACCGAAGGGGATGAGGTTATCCTGCCAACCCCTTGGTATTTTAATCATAAAATGTGGCTCGACATGGCTGGTGTCACCGCTGTGCCGCTGCCGACAGGGGCGGATATGCTGCCCGACCCCGATCACGCGGCCGCCCTGATCACCCCGCGCACCCGCGCGATCACACTGGTCAGCCCGAACAACCCCGCCGGCGTCGAATATCCTGCCAGTCTGATCCGCGCCTTTGCCGATCTGGCCCGCCGCCACGGCATCGCATTGATCGTGGACGAGACCTATCGCGATTTCCATTCGATCAGCGGGCCTGCCCATGATCTTTTCACCGATGCCGCGTGGGACGATACGCTGATCCAGCTCTATTCCTTCTCCAAGGCCTACCGCCTGACCGGGCACCGCGTGGGCGCCATGCTGTCCAGCCCAGCCCGTCTGGCCGAGGTCGAGAAGTTCCTTGATACAGTCACCATCTGCCCCAACCAGTTGGGCCAGATCGCGGCGCTTTGGGGCATGCGGCATCTGGACCAATGGCTCGCGGGCGAGCGGGACGAGATCCTGTCGCGCCGCGCAGCGATCGAGGCGGGCTTTCCGCGTCTGGCCGCGCAGGGCTGGGCCTTGCGCGGTGTGGGTGCCTATTTCGCCTATGTCGCGCATCCTTTCGACCTGCCCTCGGACCGGCTGGCCCAGCATATGGTCAAGGCGGCAGGTGTGTTGGCCCTGCCCGGCACGATGTTTGTGCCCGAAGGCGATCCCAGCGGCGCACGGCATCTGCGGATTGCCTTTGCCAATGTGGATGCGGCTGGCATCGGCACGCTGTTCGACCGGCTGGCGGATCTGCGGGTGTGACCCGCCATCGGCGGGGCCGATCCGGCCTTGCCCCGCGCGGATGCAGCGCGTAGACAGTTTCAACTCGAAAACACCCGGAAAGAGGCGATTTATGGCACGTGGCGGTATCACGAAATTTCTGGTCTGGACCCTGCTTGGCCTGCTGATTGTCGGGCTTGCCGGATTTGGCGCGACAAACCTGTCGGGGGCGGCACGTTCGATCGGGTCGGTAGGCGATCAGGAGATCAATATCGACGAATATGCCCGCGCCCTGCAGGAGGAGATCCGCGCCATCGAGGCGCAGACCCGTCAGCCGCTGAGCTTTGCCGAGGCACAGGCCTTCGGACTGGACCGCAACGTGCTGGCCCGTCTGGTGACGGCTGCGGCACTGGACAATGAGGCCGCGCGCCTGGGAATTTCGGTTGGTGACGAAGTTGTAGCGGATCAGATCCTTCAGATCCCCGCATTCCAGTCGATCAATGGCGAATTCGACCGCGAGGCCTATCGCTTTGCCCTGCAACAGGCCGGATTGAACGAAAGCCGGTTCGAGGATCAACTCCGCCGTGAGACCGCGCGCAGCCTGCTGCAAGGTGCCATGGTGCAAAGCGCCGTGATGCCGCAGACCTATGTGGATACGCTGATCGCCTTTGCGTGGGAACGGCGCGCGTTCTCTTGGGCCACGCTGGATGCAAGTCAGCTTGAGGCCCCTGTGGGGGCACCGACCGAAGAGCAGCTGCTTGCCTGGTACGAGGCCAATCCCGAGGTGTTCACGACACCGGCCGCCAAGCGGATCACCCTGGCCGCGCTGACCCCCGACATGATCCTTGACCAGGTCACCATCGACGACACGGCCTTGCGGGCCGAATATGACGCCCGTGCGACTGATTACAACACGCCGGAGCGACGGCTGGTCGAGCGTCTGGCCTTTGCCAATGACGCAGCGGCCGAAGCGGCGATCGCGGCCCTGACAGCGGGTGAGACCGATTTCGAAACGCTGGTGCAGGATCGCGGCCTGACGCTGGCCGATGTGGATCTGGGCGATGTGCCGCTGGCTGATCTGGGTGCCGCCGGCGAGGCTGTCTTTGCCGCCGAAGTGGGCGCCGTGGTCGGGCCATTCCCCAGTTCGCTGGGACCGGCACTGTTCCGGGTGAACGGTGTTCTGGGCGCGCAGAACATCACCTTCGAGGAGGTGCGCGACGATCTGGCCGCTGAACTGGCCCCCGACCGCGCCCGCCGCGTAATCGAGGCACAGGCCAGCGGGATCGACGACATGCTGGCCGGTGGTGCCACACTGGAGGAACTGGCCGCCGATACGGATATGCAGATGCAGACCCTCGACTGGTCGGAAGAGGTGGATGCGGGCATCGCCGCCTATCCCGCTTTCCGCCGTGCGGCGGCCGCCTTGGACGCCGATGATTATCCCACGCTGATCGAACTGGACGATGGTGGTGTATTCGCCATGCGTCTGGAGGAAGAACTGGAACCGCGCCTTCTCCCGCTGGAGGACATGCGCGAAGTGGCCGTGGCCGGATGGCAGGCGGACGAGACCTTGCGCCTGCTGCGCACCCGCGCCGAGGCTGTCGTGGCCGGCTATGCCACGACCGGCGATCTGGCCGCCGAGGGCCTGACCGTGACCGAAGAGCGCAACATCACCCGCGATCAGTTCATCCCCGGCACGGCCCCCGGTTTCCTGAACCGCGTGTTCCAGATGGCACCCGGCGATCTGGCCGTGATCGACGGCCCGGCCGAGGGTGCTGGCCCCACCGTCCTGATCGTGCGGATGGACGAGGTCCTGCCCGCAGATGAGACCGATCCGGGTGTGACGGCGCTGCGCGACCGTCTGTCCGAAAGCGGCCGCGCCGGTCTGGCACAGGATCTGTTTCAGGCTTATGTCGGGCAGTTGCAGACGCAGGCAGGCGTGCAACTGGATCAGGCCGCGATCAATGCGGTGCATACCAACTTCCAGTAAGGATCGCTTCCGTGGAACTGACACCTGATTTCCAGACCTTCGCCCGCGCCTATGATGCGGGGCAGAATCAGGTCGTCTATGCCCGGCTCGCCGCCGATCTGGATACGCCCGTTTCCTTGATGCTCAAGCTGTCGGGCGCGGCCAAGGACGCGTTCATGCTGGAATCCGTGACAGGCGGCGAAGTGCGTGGGCGCTATTCGATCATCGGGATGAAACCCGATCTGGTCTGGCAGTGCCACGGCACATCCAGCCGTCTGAACCGTCACGCGCGTTTCGATCCCGACGCCTTTGCCGATCAGACGGGTGATCCACTGGCCAATCTGCGCGAACTGATCGCGGAAAGCCGGATCGACCTGCCCGAGGGTCTGCCCGCCGCCAGTGCGGGCCTCTTCGGTTATCTTGGCTATGACATGATCCGGCTGGTCGAGAACCTGCCCGATGTGAATCCGGATCCGCTGGGCCTACCCGACGCGATGATGTTGCGCCCCACCGTGGTGGCGGTTCTGGACGGGGTCAAAGGCGATGTGACAGTCGTCTCGCCCGCATGGGTCAGTGACGGGCAATCGGCGCGGGCCGCCTATGCGCAGGCGGCCGAGCGGGTGATGGACGCGCTGCGCGATCTGGACCGCGCCCTGCCACAAGCCACGCGCGAGATGGGCGATGCGCGCGATGTGGCACCGCCGGTCTCGAATTTCTCGCATGCCGCCTATCTGGCGGCTGTGGAGAAGGCCAAGGATTATATCCGCGCTGGCGACATCTTTCAGGTCGTCCCTTCGCAGCGCTGGACTCAGGATTTTCCGCTCCCGCCCTTCACGCTCTATCGGTCGCTGCGGCGCACGAATCCTTCGCCCTTCATGTTCTATTTCAACTTCGGTGGCTTTCAGGTCATCGGAGCCAGCCCTGAAATCTTGGTGCGTGTCTTTGGCCGCGAGGTGACGATCCGTCCCATAGCGGGCACGCGCCCGCGCGGGGCCACGCCCGAACAGGACCGCGCCTATGAGGCCGAGTTGCTGGCCGACAAGAAGGAACTTGCCGAGCATCTGATGCTGCTGGATCTGGGCCGCAACGATGTGGGCCGGGTCGCCAAAATCGGCACCGTGCGCCCGACCGAACAATTCATCATCGAGCGATACAGCCACGTCATGCATATCGTGTCGAACGTGGTGGGCGAACTGGCCGAGGATCAGGACGCGCTCAGCGCCTTTTTTGCAGGCATGCCCGCAGGCACCGTGTCCGGCGCGCCCAAGGTGCGCGCCATGCAGATCATTGATGAGCTTGAGCCTGAAAAGCGCGGGATCTATGGCGGCGGTGTCGGCTATTTCAGCGCGGGCGGCGACATGGACATGTGCATCGCCCTGCGCACCGCTATCGTCAAGGACCAGAAGCTATACATTCAGGCGGGCGGTGGCGTGGTCTATGACAGCGACCCCGAATCCGAGTATCAGGAGACGGTCCACAAATCGAACGCGATCCGGCGTGCTGCCGCCGATGCGGCGCGCTTCTCGGGCGGCAATGGTTGAGGCGGGGTAAATGCCCCGGCTGATCTTGTTCAACAAACCTTTCGACGTCTTGTCGCAATTCACCGACAAAGGCAGCGCGGACAGTCCACGCGCAACCCTGTCGCAGTTCATCGACATTCCCGGCGTCTACCCCGCAGGACGGTTGGACCGCGACAGCGAAGGGCTGCTGCTGTTGACCGATGACGGGCGTTTGCAGGCGCGCATCAGCGATCCGCGACACAAGATGGACAAGACCTATCTGGCGCAGGTTGAGGGCCTGCCCGATGCGGCGGCCCTTCAGGCGCTGCGCGCTGGCGTGACACTGAACGATGGACCGACCCGCCCCGCCAAGGTGCGCAAAGTGCCGGAACCCGACTGGCTCTGGCCACGCATTCCGCCGGTGCGGTTTCGCAAGACCGTGCCGGACAGTTGGATCGAACTGACGATTTCAGAGGGTCGCAACAGGCAGGTGCGGCGCATGACCGCCCATGTGGGGCATCCCACCTTGCGGCTGATCCGTTTGCGCGTCGGCGTGTGGTCGCTCGGAGATCTGCCCCCCGGCCAGTGGTGCGAGGCTCCCCTGCCCTGACCGGTCAGTCTGCCGGATCAAGCACCGCCGACACAGGGGCCAGCGCGACACGTTGCGCCCGATCCTGCAATCCCCACAGCAGCAGCGCCGAGATCGTGTCCGGGCGCAGACGGCCCATCATGATCACGCCCTCACCATCTGTGGCTTGCAACCCTCCGGCTTGCTGACCGGCTTTGAACGCGCCCTGATCAAGGAACCGCCGGATGGCGGCTGCATCCTGACCGGCCCCATCGAAATCGCGGAAGACCGTAGCCGATGGCACGCCATCGCGCGCGGCTTGACGTTGAGCGGTGTTCAGCCCGTTGGGCAGCATGACCAGACCATAGCCGCGCTGACCCAGGATCGCGGATACCTGCTCGGACACCGTTCGGCTGGTCTGAAACCCGGTCGCATCGCCCTCCAGCACGGCCACCGCATCGGGAACAGCCGCAAGCGACACCTCCATCGCCACTTCGGCATCTTGTGGTGTGGAATCAGGGGCAAGGTCCACCAATGCCATGACCTCGAATCCCGCCGCGCGGTAACTGGCGGATGCTTCGGCGGCGTCGGGGCGCGCGGCGTCAACGGCAAAGGTCAGCGGATAGGGAAAGTCGCGCAACGCCTCGACCCCGATGACGGTATCGCCCCGGTCGATCAGGACGATGGCCAGAGGGGGACGACCCTCGGGATCCTCAAATCGCAGCGCATTGCGCCGCAGGGGGATATCGTTCTCGGCGGACAGGGTTTCGCTGTTGCCGCCGCTACCCGGTGCGGGGCGATCAATCAGCGATGTGGCAGGTGTTCCGATGGCTGGACGCACCAGTGGCGCGGTTTCCTGCACGGCCACAGGCGCATCGGGTGCGGCCTGTTCGGGCGTGACCGCCGGCGGTGCCGGCTCGATCACCGGCAAGGGCTGGCGGCGCGGCATCGGTTGAGGCTGGGGCATGGGCGCAAGCGCAGCCATCCCGGTTTCTTCTTCTGCCGGGCTTGGACGGTCGGGCGTGGCTTGATCAACCGCGGCTTGTGCCTGATCGGGTTGCGCCGGGTCGGTCGAGATGGCGGGCGCTGTCGCTTCGGCGCGCGAAGCGGGCGCCGTAGGCTCGGCTGGCGTTGCGCTGCGTGGTGTGCTGCCAGCCACTGACGGCGTGATCGCGGGGGCATCGCCCGCATCGGGCGGTGCGGACAGGCTGCCGCCGCCCTGATCCGCCTGCGGTTGCGCGGCAGGATCGCGCCCGAGAATCGACAAAGGCGGATTGGCGGGAGCGGTGGCGCTGTCCAGCGTCGGTGCGGTGGCGATCTGCGGCGCGGCATCGCCTTGAGGAAGGACGGCCTGCCCGTCTTCGCGCGCCGCATTGAACACACTGCCTGCGGGCACATCCACCTCTGCTGTCGTGGGCGGCGTGGCGGTGTCAGGCGCGCTGTCCACGTTTGTCCCGTCAACGGACGCAGATGCGGGTGGCGCCGAAGGTGCCGGAGCCGCCTCGGGCGCGGCTTTGTCCTGTGGGAGCGCGGCTGTTTGCTCTGACGGCAATGATCTATCCGCCGTGTCTGGCAAACCCGACAGGATCGACAAGGCCGACAGGCCGATCACAGACACGGCCCCACCCACAAGACTTCCGCGTATGAACCCTTTTGCCATCGTCCTGCCCTTTCTCTGCCTGCGGCCTCGTCACGGGCCTTCCTGCGTCCGGTGCGACCAAGACTTGATTGCGTTGCGCAACCAGACGACCTGACCTTTGCGCCCGCATTCTCGGTCACGCCCCTTGACGCTCCGGCGCAAGCCTGAACAAGTATACCGCGACCAAGGTGCGGGCCTCCAGCCCCCAAACGGAAAAGATAGGCCAGATGCTGCTGCTCATCGATAACTACGACAGTTTCACCTATAATCTGGTGCATTATCTGGGCGATCTGGGCGCGAATGTCACCGTGCGCCGCAATGATGCGCTGGATGTGCAGGCTGCGATGGCGATGAATCCGGCCGGGATCATCCTGTCACCGGGCCCCTGCGATCCGGATCAGGCGGGCATCTGTCTGGCCTTGACCGCCGCTGCGGCAGAAACACGGACACCGCTTCTGGGCGTCTGTCTGGGGCATCAGACCATCGGTCAGGCGTTCGGTGGCAAGGTGGTGCGCTGCCACGAGATCGTGCACGGCAAGATGGGCGTCATGCATCATGCGGGCCAAGGACTTTTCGCGGGTCTGCCCAATCCGTTCGAGGCGACCCGCTATCATTCACTGGTCGTGGAGCGCGAGAGCCTGCCCGATTGCCTTGAGGTGACGGCATGGCTGGAGGATGGGACGATCATGGGCCTGCAGCATCGTGAGCTGCCCATTCACGGTGTGCAGTTCCACCCGGAATCGATCGCCTCGCAACATGGGCACGAGATGTTGCAGAATTTCCTGAACGTGATGAAGGTTCCGGCATGAGTGATGCGCTGAAACCGTTGATCGGCCTTGCCGCCGAGCGTGCCCTGACCCGGGTCGAGGCCGAAACCGCCTTTGGCATCCTGTTCGCGGGTGAAGCAACACCCAGCCAGATCGGCGGCCTGCTGATGGCCCTGCGGACAAGGGGCGAAACGGTGGATGAATATGCCGCCGCCGCTGCGGTCATGCGTTCAAAGTGCCACGCGGTGCGCGCGCCCAAGGGTGCGATGGATATCGTGGGCACGGGCGGCGACGGGATGGGGACATTGAACATCTCGACCGCTGCGGCGTTTGTTGTCGCAGGGGCCGGCGTGACCGTGGCCAAGCATGGCAACCGCAATCTCAGCTCCAAATCAGGTGCAGCAGATGCGCTGACGCAGCTTGGCATTCAGGTGATGATCGGCCCGCAAATTGTTGAAAAAGCAATAAATGCCTGTGGCATCGCGTTCATGATGGCGCCGATGCATCATCCGGCCATGGCCCATGTCGGGCCCACGCGGACCGAACTTGGCACGCGGACGATCTTCAATATTCTCGGCCCCCTGACCAACCCCGCCGGGGTCAAGCGGCAATTGACCGGGGCCTATCGGCGCGATCTGATCCGCCCCATGGCCGAGGTGCTGGGACAGCTTGGGTCAGAGCGCGCCTGGCTCGTGCATGGCTCTGACGGCACAGATGAAATGACCATCACCGGCGTCAGTTGGGTGGCCGCGCTGGAAGAGGATGGCACCATCCGCGAGATCGAGCTGCACCCCGAGGATTTCGGTCTGCCCGTCCATCCGTTCGAGGATATCATCGGCGGCACGCCATCCGAGAATGCCGCAGCGCTGCGTGCCCTGCTGGAGGGAGCGCCGGGGGCGTATCGTGATGCGGTGCTCCTGAATGCGGCGGCGGCTTTGGTGGTAGCCGGTCAGGCCCCGGATCTGCGCGAGGGCGTGGCCCGCGCGCGGGAAAGTATCGACAGCGGGGCCGCAACTGAAAAGCTCGCCGCCCTTGCCAAACTGACATCGGAGACATGATGACCGACACGATTCTGGACCGCATCAAGACCTACAAGCTGGAAGAGGTCGCGGCTGACAAGGCCGAGCGGCCACTGTCCGAGGTCGAGGCTGCGGCGCATGCCGCCCCGCCAGTGCGCGGCTTTGCGGATGCGCTGCATGCGGCCAGCCGCACCGCATACGGCCTGATCGCCGAGATCAAGAAAGCCAGCCCCTCGAAAGGTCTGATCCGCGCGGATTTCGACCCCGCGGCCCTGGCCGAAGCCTATGCCGCCGGGGGGGCCGCCTGCCTGTCGGTGCTGACGGATACCCCCAGTTTTCAGGGGGCCAAGGACTATCTGGTGCAGGCCCGCGCCGCCTGCGAGTTGCCGGTGCTGCGCAAGGATTTCATGTATGACCCCTATCAGGTCGCCGAAGCACGGGCCTTGGGGGCGGATTGCATCCTGATCATCATGGCCTCGGTCGAGGATTCTCTGGCGCAGGAACTGGAAGATGCCGCAGCCCATTGGGGTATGGACGCGCTGATCGAGGTGCATGACGAGACCGAACTGGAACGCGCCTCGCTCTTGAAGTCGCGACTGATCGGCATCAACAATCGCAATCTCAACACATTCGAAACCTCACTGGACACGACGCGGCGATTGTCGAAGCAGGTGCCGGTCGACCGGATCATGGTCTGCGAAAGCGGGCTGTCCACACCCGCCGATCTGGCCGACATGGCGATGTATGGCGCGCGCTGCTTCCTGATCGGCGAAAGCCTGATGCGGCAAGACGATGTGGAACTGGCAACACGGACCTTGCTGGCCAATCCACTAAGTCCCGGTGGCATGTGATGGCGCAGAAGGGCCTGAGCCATTTCGATGCGCAGGGTCAGGCACATATGGTGGATGTGTCCGACAAGGCCGTGACCTCGCGGGTAGCCGTCGCCGCGGGCTGGATCAGGATGGCGCGTGAAACATTTGATATCATTGGAGAAGGCCGCGCGAAGAAGGGCGATGTTCTGGGGATTGCGCGGCTGGCCGGCATTATGGGCGCCAAGAAGACAGCCGATCTGATCCCGCTCTGCCACCCTCTGCCGATCACGAAAGTCGCAGTGGAACTGACGCTTGATCCCGACCTTCCCGGCGTGCAGATCACGGCAACCGTCAAGACCACCGGCCAGACCGGCGTGGAAATGGAGGCACTGACCGCTGTCAGCACGGCCGCCCTGACCGTCTATGACATGGCCAAGGCTGTGGACAAGGCGATGGAGATTGGCGGCATCCATGTGACCTTGAAGGATGGCGGCAAGTCAGGAAGGTATGAGGCGGAATGATCTCGGTCGCCGAAGCCCAAAAATTGTGCCTTGCCTTGGTGCGGCCATTGACGGCGGAACAGATACCGCTGGCGCAGGCGGCAGGGCGGGTCCTCGCGGCAGATGTGCTGGCAGGGCGGGCGCAACCACCCTTTGCGGCCTCGGCCATGGATGGTTACGCGCTGCGGGATGCGGATTGTCGGCCCGGCGCGATCTTACAGGTCGTGGGCGAAGCAGCGGCAGGCCATGCTTGGGGCGGCCGGATCGGCGCTGGCGAGGCGCTGCGCATCTTTACCGGCGCGCCCGTGCCCGACGGCGCGGAACGCGTCGTCATTCAGGAGGATGTGACCCGCGCTGCCGACCGCATCACACTTGGCGACAGATTGGACACCGGCACGAACATCCGCCCGCAAGGCGCTGATTTTCCAGCCAATCATGTTCTGAGCGCCTCCCGAAGGCTTGGCCCGTCAGAACTGGCCCTGCTGGCTGCCATGAATGCGGGCCATGTGCCTGTCACGCGCAAGCCCGAGGTGGCGATCATCGCCACAGGCGATGAGTTGGTCATGCCCGGAGAGGACCCGCGCCCGGATCAGATCATCGCGTCGAACCTTTTCGCCTTGAAGGCGATGATCGAGGCCACAGGTGGGCATGTCCGCCTGTTGCCCATTGCCCGCGACAGCGAAGCCTCGCTCGTGACCGTCTACGAGATGGCGATGGGGGCAGATCTGATTGTCACCATCGGTGGCGCCTCGGTCGGGGACCACGATCTGGTGGCGCAGGTCGCGGCGCGGTTCGGGCTGGAACAGAGTTTCTACAAGATTGCCATGCGCCCCGGAAAGCCCCTGATTGCAGGGGCCTTCGGCGATGGCACACCCTATCTGGGCCTGCCCGGCAACCCGGTATCGGCCATCGTCTGCGGGCATCTGTTCCTGCTGCCGATGCTGCGGGCAATGCTGGGCCTGCGCGAGGTGTTGCCGCCTGTCCTGCGCGCCCGTCTGACCGCCGGGATCGAGGGCAATGGTCCGCGCGCCCATTACATGCGGGCACATCTCTCTGACAGCCCAGACGGGCGGGAGGTCACGGCCTTCGACCGTCAGGACAGTTCCCTGCTGACGGTGCTGTCCGAGGCGAATGCCCTATTGTTGCGCCCTGCCAATGACGGACCCCGCGCGGCCGGTGACAGTGTCGAGGTTCTGCCGCTGTCGCACTGACCGCGTGACAGGGCGCTGAGAGGACTGTTGACACAAAACGGGAACAATGGCAGAACAAACGGGAATTTTCCTGTTCTGCACGGTTTGGTCCATTTCCGCCCCGTGCCCGATCCAGAGGGAGCGACCCGATGCTGACCAAGAAACAACTCGATCTTCTGGATTTCATCCAGACGCGGCTGCAACGCGATGGCGTACCCCCCTCGTTTGACGAGATGAAGGAAGCGCTTGATCTGCGGTCCAAGTCGGGCATCCACCGGTTGATCACCGCACTTGAGGAGCGGGGTTTCATCCGTCGTCTGGCGCATCGTGCCCGCGCGATCGAAATTGTGAAACTGCCCGATGCGCTGGCTGACAAGCATGCGGCCCGCCCCGCCTCATCCACCGCCAGCGGTTTTGCACCCCGCGTGATTGACGGCGACCGCCCTGACAGCCCGCCCCCCGCCCGCGCCATGCCCGTTCAGGTGATCGAGGCGATGGAACTGCCCGTGATGGGTCGCATCGCCGCCGGTGTCCCGATCGAGGCGATCAGCCATGTCTCTCATTCCGTGACCGTGCCCAATTCGATGATAAGCGGACGAGGCGATCACTATGCGCTTGAAGTCCGCGGCGATTCCATGATCGAGGCCGGGATCAATGACGGCGATGTCGTGGTCATCCGCGAGACATCCACGGCCGACAATGGCGATATCGTCGTCGCATTGGTCGAGGATCAGGAAGCGACGCTGAAAAGGTTCATGCGGCGCGGCAACACCATCGCGCTGGAAGCAGCGAACCCCGCCTATGAAACACGCGTCTATGCCGATCACATGGTCAAGGTGCAGGGTCGTCTGGTCGGGTTGATCCGCACCTATTGATCCGGGTTTGCAAGGCAAGCGTTTGGCAAGGGGCATGCACAAGGCATGCCCTTTTGTCATGGCGCGGCGCGCAGTTGCGCAAGCCGGTGCGGCATGACCGGGGCAAGCGCTGTCTCAGGCAAAGGCGCGTTGCCCACAGGGCGGGACCAGCGCCGTCTGCCATCTTCGGTCGGTCGGGGCCGCAGCCCCTGCCCCTCTGACCAGAAGGCCAAGGGGCCCGTGCGCGCCAGCAGGGTCTGGTCGATCACGCGACACCCGGCGGGCGGATCAGGCACTCTTGCGGCCACCACGACCAGATCAGCCGTCAGGCAAACCTCACGCAGCCGGGCAAGGCCGGTCTTACCGCTCAACGCGGCCACGTGGATACCGGCCAGCGTGATCTCGCGCGCGTGGCGTGGCCCCGCGAACCCTGCGCGGGCGGCGGCGGTCGTCGGGCTGACAAGGTCGCCGTCATTCTCAAGCCATGACCGGGCCGCGAAACCTGCGCCGCGATCCAATGACAGGATGCGACCGTTAGGCCCTGTGACCCCGATCAGATTGCCATCCCGCGAGATGAGCAAAGACGGGCGCGTCGTATCCGACCATAGCCAGAGCGCGAGGACCACAGGGACCAGCCCCGCCAATCGGGCCTTGCCTTGCCAGAGGATGACCCAAAGCATCCCCAGCGTGATCACCGGCAGCGCGGCAGGTGGCGGCGCTTTGATGCCGGTCACTGCGCCCTCCATTCCGGCGACCAGGTGGGCCACGGTCAGGATCCAGGCAGAGCCCGTCTCCATCACCCACAGCGGGAGATCCGCCAGACCCAAGGGGGCCAGCAAGGCCGCCATCGCCCCTGCCGGCATGACCACCGCCCCCATGACCGGGACAGTCAGAAGATTGGCCAACAGACCGTAATCCGCAAAGCGATTGAAACTCGCCGCGGCATATGGCCCAGAGGCAAGCCCACCGATGACCGAGGATAGAACCAACGTCACCAGCGGCACCACCCACCGCGGCATCCGCCCCGGCTCCATCCGGCTTTGCATGGCGGCAAAGCCCGCGATCAGGGCGGTGGTCGCGGCAAAGGACATCTGAAACCCCGGTGCCAGCAGGCTTTCCGGCTTCCACAGGATCAGAATGATCCCCGCCAGCGCGACCGAGCGCAGGGTCAGCGCCTGCCGGTCCAGCAGCACCGCCCCCAATATGACCGTCACCATGATGAAGGCCCGTTCCGTCGCCACGTTCGACCCGGACAGGAGAAGGTAGAAGAACGCCACGCCCAGCGACACAAGCGCCGCCAGTTTCTTGGCGCTGACCCGCAAGGCAAGCGGCGGGATCAAGGCCACGCCATAGCGGATCAATGCGAAAACAAAGGCGATCAGAAAGGCAAGGTTCATCCCCGAGATGGCCAACAGATGCGCCAATCCCGAATCCCTGAGCGCGGCCGCTGTCTCCTGCGAGATGGCGGAGCGGTCGCCGGTCATGGCACCGGTGGCAAAGGCCCCAGCCTCGGATGGCATGGCCTGCAGCATTGCTGCGGCCAGATAGCTGCGCATCCGGTCCACGATCTGCGTTCCGGGTTCGGGGGGCTGCCAGAGCAGGACCGGTGTTCGGGTATAGCCGACCGCCCCAAGTTGCTCGAACCACGCCATGCGGCGAAAGTCGAATCCGCCCGGTTCGACCGGGCCGTCGGGCGCCGACAGATGCGCTGTCAGGATCACGGTCTGCCCGGCTTTCGGGTCGTGATAGGACTGCTCGCCATGCAGCGAAATCCGCACCCGCTCAGGTGTGCGGTCCGGTGCTGTCCGTTCCAGCACCACGCGGTCCAGCGTCAGACGGATGACGTCGCTTTGCGACCTGTCGATCCAGACGATCCGCCCTTGCACCGGACCGTAATAGCGGAAGTCCAGCATCGGCGAGGCGACCATATATCCGCGCAGTCCCGCCGCCAGTGTGCCAAGGGCGAGACAGGCCAGCACCGCCGCCACCGGATACAGCGCCTGTGGAGCGGTCAGACGGAGGATGACGCCCAGGGCAAGTCCGGTTGCCGCAAGGGAATAGACCATCGGCCCCGGTTCATCAGGCAGCAGGAACCACAGCCCCGCCCCCATGCCGACAAGGACCGCGCACCACGGGAAGAGATGCCCGCGCTGCCCTTCCATCATGGCGTCGATCAGATGCAGGATCCGCAACTCTTGCCCCTTGCCCCCCGCATCGCTAGACATGCGGCAAGGCTACACCTGCCCTGGTTACCGAAAGGTTAAACGCGCCCATGTCCTCGCCTGTTGTCACCCGTTTTGCGCCTTCTCCCACCGGCTATCTGCATATCGGCGGGGCGCGGACGGCCTTGTTCAACTGGCTTTACGCAAGGGCCCGCGGCGGGAAATTCCTGCTCAGGATCGAGGATACCGACCGCGAGCGGTCCACCCCCGAGGCGACGGCCGCGATCCTCAAGGGGTTGAAATGGCTGGGTCTGGATCATGATGGCGAAGCGATCAGCCAGTTCGCCCGTGCCGCGCGCCATGCGGACATCGCGCGCCAGTTGCTGGATGAGGGGCGCGCCTACAAGTGCTTTGCCACGCAGGACGAGATCGAGACTTTCCGCGAGGCGGCACGCGAGGCAGGGCAATCGACACTCTACCGCAGCCCGTGGCGGGATGCCGACCCCGCCACCCATCCCGACGGCGTGCCATATGTGATCCGCATCAAGGCCCCGCTTGAGGGAGAGACCGTGATCGAGGATCAGGTGCAGGGCCGCGTCGTGATCCGCAACGATCAGTTGGACGACATGGTTCTGCTACGCGGGGACGGCACGCCTGTCTATATGCTGGCCGTGGTGGTGGACGATCACGACATGGGTGTGACCCATGTGATCCGGGGCGACGACCATCTGAACAATGCCGCACGCCAGATGATGATCTATCACGCCATGGGATGGACCGTGCCGGTCTGGGCGCATATCCCGCTGATCCATGGCCCCGATGGCAAGAAATTGTCCAAGCGGCATGGCGCGCTGGGTGTCGAGGAATATCAGGCGCTTGGCTATCCTGCTGCGGGTATGCGCAACTATCTGACACGTCTGGGCTGGAGCCATGGAGATGACGAGTTCTTCACCGATGCCCAAGCGCTGGCATGGTTCGATCTGGCGGGAATCGGCAAGTCACCGGCCCGGCTGGATTTCAAGAAACTTGAAAACATCTGCGGTCAGCATATCGCTGCGACCCCCGATGCCGCGCTGCTGCATGAGCTGATGGATTTCATGGTCGCAACGGGACAGCCCGCCCTGGCCTCCCACAAGAAAGCCATGCTTTACGCCGCCATGCCACATCTGAAAGAACGGGCGAAGACTTTCTTCGAACTTCTTGAAAAGGCTGAGTTCATCCTTGCCGATCGCCCGATCGTGGCGGATGAGAAAGCGGCGGTGCATCTCAACGATGTATCCCGTGGTATACTGAGAGAATTGACGCCGCATTTGCAAAATGCTAGCTGGACCCGGGGCGATCTTGAACACGTCCTGAACGAATTCGCACAGACGCAGGGAATGACTTTCGGCAAGCTGGCTGGCCCCATGCGGGCGGCCCTCGCAGGGCGCAGCGCTACGCCGAGTGTGTTCGACATGATGTTGGTGCTGGGCCGCGAGGAGAGCCTTGCCCGCCTGACAGATGCCGCCGCCTGAGATCGGTTCATCCTTTCTTCAGGCGTTCAGAATAGAAAGGCGGTCCCGATCTGCGGGCATCGCCAGTGAGGAAGGGACGAAAATGACGACACCCAGCAAGACAGCGACGCTCAGCTTCGATGGCAAGAGTTTCGAATTGCCCATGTACACTCCGACGGCGGGTCCCGAAGTGCTGGACATCCGCAAGCTTTACGCACAGGCGGGTGTGTTCACCTATGATCCCGGCTATACCTCGACCGCAAGCTGCGACAGCACCATCACCTATATCGACGGGGATGAGGGCATTCTGCTGCATCGTGGGTATCCGATTGACCAGCTGGCCTCCAAGTCGCATTTCCTCGAAGTCTGCTACCTGCTGCTTTACGGTGAGCTGCCTTCTTCCGCGCAGCTTGAGGATTTCGAGACGCGGGTGACGCGCCACACGATGATCCACGAGCAGATGCACAACTTCTTCCGCGGTTTCCGCCGCGACGCACATCCAATGGCCACCATGGTGGGGGTTGTCGGTGCGATGTCCGCTTTCTATCACGACTCGCTTGATGTGAGCGATCCCTGGCAGCGCGAAGTGGCCTCGATCCGTCTGATCGCCAAGATGCCGACGATTGCGGCGATGGCGTATAAATACTCCATCGGCCAGCCTTTCGTCTATCCGCGCAACGATCTGGATTACGCGGCGAACTTCCTGCACATGTGCTTCTCGGTGCCGGCCGAAACCTATCACGTGAACCCGATCGTCAGCCGCGCGATGGACCGCATCCTGACGCTGCATGCCGATCACGAGCAGAACGCGTCGACCTCGACCGTGCGTCTGGCCTCGTCCTCGGGGGCGAACCCCTTTGCCTGCATCGCCGCAGGCATCGCCTGCCTCTGGGGCCCCGCGCATGGCGGCGCGAACCAGGCTTGCCTTGAAATGCTGCGCGAGATCGGGACCGTGGACCGCATTCCCGAGTTCATCGCCCGCGCCAAGGACAAGAACGATCCCTTCCGCCTGATGGGCTTTGGCCACCGCGTATACAAGAACACCGATCCGCGCGCCAAAGTGCTAAAGCAGTCGGCGGATGAGGTGCTGGAACTGCTGGGCGTTCATGACAACCCGCTGTTGCAGGTTGCCAAGGAGCTGGAGCATGTTGCTCTGAATGATCCCTATTTCATCGAGAAGAAGCTGTTCCCGAACGTAGATTTCTACTCGGGCATCATTCTTGAGGCGATGGGTTTCCCCACTTCGATGTTCACGCCCATCTTCGCGCTGTCGCGCACGGTGGGCTGGGTCAGCCAGTGGAAAGAGATGATCGCCGATCCGCAGATGAAGATCGGCCGTCCGCGTCAGCTCTATATGGGTGAAACCGCACGTGATTACGTCGATATCGAAAACCGCTAAGGATTTCGGACCAGACTAAAGAAACGGCGCCCAAAGGGCGCCGTTTTGCGTTTCATCAAATGTCTCGAAAATGTCGTCTGCCTGCGGGATCAGAAGCCTTAGCGCCCCTCGAAACTGGCGGGGCGCTTTTCAAGAAAGGCCAAGACGCCCTCCTTGAAGTCGCGGGTCTTGCCGCAGGTGCCCTGAAAGCGGCCTTCCAGCGCCAGCTGATCCTCAAGGCTGTTATCCCAGCTGCCCCGGATCGCCTGCTTCACATGGGCATAGGCCACGGTCGGGCCCTTGGCCAGATGCGCGGCCCGCGCGCGCCATGTGGCGTCAAAGGCATCATCGGCCACCGCCTCCCAGATCAGGCCCCAGTCATCGGCCTGTTGCGCGCTGATCTTGTCGGCAAAAAGGGCCGCTCCCATCGCCTTTGCAGTGCCCATCTGGCGCGTCATCCAATAGGTGCCGCCCGCATCGGGGATCAGGCCAATCCGGGTGAATGCCTGCAGGAAATAGGCGCTTTGCGTGGCGATCACCACATCGGCCGCCAGCGCCAGATTGGCCCCTGCCCCGGCAGCGGCCCCGTTCACGGCGCTGATTGTCGGGATCGGGCAATCATAGATCGCCTGCAGCATGGGCAGGTATTCGTCGCGAAGCGTGCGCTCCATATCCAGGTTGGCGGCATTGGCCCGGTCGCTGAGATCCTGGCCCGAGCAGAAGGCGCGGCCCGCCCCTGTCAGCACCAGAACCCGCGCCTCCTTGCCGGCCGTGCGCGCCGCATCGGCGATTTCGGCCCGCATCTGGGTATTCAGCGCGTTCATCTTGTCCGCGCGATTGAGGGTCAGCACCGCGACATCGTCGGTGATGTCCAGCGTGATGGTCTGATACTCCATGGGATCGGCCTCTCCTTGTCTCCGCCTCGTCGCGCCACCTTATCGCAGCGGATCACAAGGAAAAGATCAAACCCGGCGTCAGTCTTCCAGAATCTTGCTGAGCTTGGCCTTTTCCTCATCGCTCAACTGGCCCGGTCCCGTCTCAGTCGCGGATTGACGCGTGCGCAGATAGGAAAAGCCAACCCCAAGCGCCAGAAGCATCATCAACGGGCCAGCGGCCCATAGCAGCCAATTTGCCCCGCCCGTGGTCGGTTTCAGCAGGGCATATTCGCCGTAGCGATCCACGATGAATTCCACGACCTCCTGATCGCTGTCCCCGGCAACCAGACGCTCGCGCACAAGGAGACGCATGTCGCGGGCCAGTTCGGCATTGGATTCGTCGATACTTTCGTTCCGGCAAACCATGCAGCGCAACCCCCGCGACAATTCGCGGGCGCGCGCCTCAAGGTCAGGATCGTCGAGCACCTCGTCGGGTTGCACCGCATAGGCGGGGATGGCCGTCACGAGTGACAACGGCGCGACACCGGCCAAGGCCAGCCACAGGGCGATGAACAGACGGGTCATTCCGCAGGTACCCCTGCCGTCGGTTCGCGTCGTGCGGCCCCGGCGGCCACACGGAAGCGACGGTCGCTGATGCTGAGCATGCCCCCCAGCGCCATCAGGATGGTGCCTCCCCAGATCCAGTTGGCCAGGGGCTTGTAATAGGTGCGGATTGCCCAGCCACCATTGGCCTGCGGATCACCGATCACCACATAGACATCGCGCCAGAAGCCGATATCGATCGCCGCCTCGGTCGTGGGCATTTGCGCCACCGGATAGAAGCGCTTTTCTGGCGTGAGCGTAGAGATCGCCCGTCCGTCGCGGGACAGATCAACCCAGCCCATGGTCGAGATGTAATTGGGCCCTTCGATCCGCTGCACATCTGTCAGGGACAGGGTGAAGCCTGCCACCTCGAACGGTTCGTTGAACTGCACGACGCGGATGTCTTCCTGCTGCCATGCCAGAAGCCCGGCAATGCCCAGCATGGTCACACCAAGCCCGCCATGGGCCACGGCCTTGCCCCAATCAGCGCGTGGCAGGCGGCCCAACCGCGACAGGCGCCCCGCGACGGCCCCGCGCCCGGTGCGCGACCAGACATCGACCATCGCGCCGGAAATCAGCCATGTGCCAAGGAACAGGCCCACTGGCCCCAGCGCCGAGCGACCTGTCTGCATGGCGAAGGCCAGGACAGCAACCGACAGCGCCAGAACGAAAGCCGGGATGAGTGGACGGAGACTTCGTCCCAGTTCCGCCCGCTTCCACGGCATCATCGCGCCAATCGGCAGGATCGCGCCAAGAACCACCATGAAGGGGGTAAAGGCCATGTCAAAGAAGGGCGGACCGACCGAAAGCTTGCGGTCGAACAGCATCTCGGCCACCAGCGGCCAGATGGTGCCGATGAAGACGACGAAACAGGACACCGCCAGCAGGATATTGTTCATGACCAGTGCGCTTTCGCGGCTGACAAGGCTGAACACGCCCTTGGCTTCCATCGAACTGGCGCGAGCGGCGAACAGGGTCAAGGCCCCCCCCATGAAGAAGCCAAGGATCATCAGGATGAACACGCCGCGTTCGGGATCATTGGCAAAGGCGTGGACCGATGTGATGACGCCCGACCGCACGATGAATGTGCCGATCAGCGAGAAACCGAAGGCCAGGATCGCCAGAAGAATCGTCCAGCTTTTCAGGCTTTCGCGTTTTTCCACCACGATGGAGGAGTGAAGCAGGGCAGCCGCCAGAAGCCATGGCATGAAGCTGGCATTTTCGACCGGGTCCCAGAACCAGAAACCACCCCAGCCAAGCTCGTAATAGGCCCACCAGCTTCCAAGGCCGATCCCGATGGTCAGGTTGACCCAGGCCAGCAGCGTCCAGGGGCGCACCCAACGCCCCCAGGCCGCATCCACGCGCCCTTCGATCAGGGCCGCCACGGCAAAGGAAAAGGCAAGGCTCAGCCCCACGTAACCCAGATACAGAAACGGCGGGTGAAAGGCCAAGCCGGGATCTTGAAGCAGCGGGTTCAGATCCTGCCCGTCAAAGGGCGGCACGCTCATGCGGATGAAGGGGTTCGAGGTGAAGATGATGAAGGCGAAGAAAGCGACCGCCACCGAGGATTGCACCGCCAGCACGCGGGCCTTGAGCGTGGGCGGCAAATTGCCCCCGAACCATGCCGCCATGGCTCCGAACAGGGTCAGGATCAGCACCCAAAGAAGCATCGACCCCTCATGGTTACCCCAGACGCCGCTGATCTTGTAAATCATGGGCTTGAGGGAATGCGAGTTCTGCACCACCAGCGCCACCGAGAAATCGGAGGTCACGAAAGCATAGGTCAGCGCGCCAAAGGAAAACGCGGTCAGCATGAACTGCGCGTTGGCGGCGGGTTCAGCCATCGCCATCCAGCCCGGCCAGCGTTGATGCGCGCCAATCAGCGGCACCACCGCCTGCACGCAGGCGACGAGAAAGGCGAGGATGAGGGCGAAATGTCCAAGTTCTACTATCATGGGCCTGTTATAGGGCCTGCATCAGGACGCTCCAAACGGAATCGGTATTCCGCGGTGTTCACATTGTCGCGGCCCTTCTGCCTTTCGGGGGCTTGGTGCGGCCGCCATCTCACCGTCCGCCAAGCGGGTCGGCATGCGGCGTGGACGCGGCAGCGTTACGCCAATCGGTCAGGGCCGGATTGTCGGCCTCTGACATGGCCGGGTGATGTGCGTCAGGAAGGCTGTCGGCCGTCGTGCTACTCCCCGCTTCCAGCGCGCGCAGGGTCTTGAGGTTGTCCACCACCTGCGGGACCTGCGCCATGCTTTGCGCGACACGCATCTGAAACTCCTGCCCTTTCGCCTGATGGCGCGCACCGAAGTAGAAGGAAACGATAGCGCCCAGCAGCCACCAGAGCGGCTCGGGTACCAGTGCAATCCCCTGCATCCGGCTGGCGAACCAGACGGGATCGACCATGGCCGAGACGAAAAGCCCCAGCGTTCCCAAGGCCATCATGGGGCGCGGCAAGCGATTGGCGGCATCGACGGCCCGGTCGAACCAGCCCTGCCGGGCCAGTGCAAATTCCGCTCCGAATTGCGACAGGGCGGCTTGCCTCAGGGCGATCTCGCGGTTGGCGCCCTCTTCCGCATTCTCGCGAAAGACCTCGGCCGTTTCGCGCAGGACATTGCGCCCACCGCCGAATATCGCGCCCAGAATCGTGTCGATCAATGCCATTGCGCGGTCCTCGCTGCGAATTCGGAAGGGCTGAGGTGATACCGGGGATGGATGAATTCCTCGGCCCGCCTGATCCAGCCGCCCTTGGTTCCCTCGCGTGTTCTGGCGAATTTGCGGCTTTCGGGGCGCAGATCGGCCAGTCGCAGGTAGTAGTTGCGCCGCGCGATTCCATAGGCGTCAGCCAGATGATCGGGCGCCGCGGCGGCAGCGGCCTGACTGGCCGCAATGGTCTGTGGGCCGACAATCCCATCGACGGTCACGCTTTGCCCCATCTGGCGCAGCAGGCGTTGCAGGATCTTGACCGCATTGGCCCCGGCATTGACATACATGTCAAAGACGCTGGCCTGTATGCGCTCGGGCAATCGGTCAAGTCCGGGCGCATGAAAGTAGTGATCCACGAAAATCTCGGCCGCGCGGGTCTGGGTCATCGCCTCGACATCGGCGATTGTCACCCGCCCGTCGCCGGTCAGATCCAGACCCAGCCGGCGCAGGGTGCCGATGGTCACACCGTGTTTGGTCGCCCCACCCGGATCGGCCGGGTCGTTCACGAAACCACCCTCGCGCGCCACGATGTCCTGCGCGATCCGTCTGACATTATGCATAAGCCTGTTCCCGATTGATGCGGGATCAGGCTGAGGCATCGGGATTAATGGCAGGAAAACCCACCGGGCGGATCACCTAGCAGTGGGTTAACTGTCAGTGGCTTCTGCGTTCGGGTCCTTGTAGATGCCCTGTTCCTTCAGCGCGTCGATCACTTCGGCGGGCATGTAGGTTTCATCATGTTTCGCAAGGATTTCAGAGGCTTCAAAGACACCATCCACAAGGCGTCCGGTGCCTACCATGCCTTCATTCTCGCTGAAGAGGTCGGGAAGCACGCCCGTATAGACGACCGGAATACTGGCACCGCCATCGGTCACGCTGAAGCGGATCTGTTCGCCCTGCCCGCGCACGATGCTGCCTTCCTCGACCAGACCGCCGATCCGAAACACCTCGTTCGGGCCGGGCGGTTCGGCGATGATCTGGCTGGGCGCACGGAAGAAGTTGATCCCGTCGCGCATGGCATAGCCGATCAACGCGGTCGATATGATCAGCGCCACAGCCGCCAGCGCCACGATCTGGATCCGGCGTTTCTTTTTCAGTCCACCCATGGCCATGCGTCGTCTCCTTGATCCCGCGTTACGGGAAACAGGGGGCCAGCATCAACCCCGTTGTCTCGTCTTCACCTAACATCAGATTGGCGTTTTGCAACGCCTGCCCGCTGCTACCTTTTGTCAGGTTATCCAGCGCGGCGATGATGATCGCGCGACCGGCGCGCCGGTCGGCCACCACGCCGATATGGCAGAAATTCGAACCGCGGATATGCCGCGTGCTGGGATGCTGGCCGAAGGGAAGCACCTGCAGGAACGGCTCTTCCGCATAGGTGCTGGCCAGAACCTCATGGATGCGCGCGGCATCGCCCTTGACATAGACCGTCGCCAGAATTCCCCGGTTGGCCGGGATCAGATGCGGTGTGAACTGCACATGGACAGGCCGGCCCGCAACAGCGGAAAACTCCTGATCGAATTCGCCCAGATGGCGATGCACCCCGCCGACGGAATAAGCGTGATAGCCTTCTGACAATTCCGCGTGAAGCAGGTTTTCCTTGAGGCTGCGGCCCGCGCCCGACACGGCGCATTTCAGATCAAGGATGATGTCATCCAGATCAATCACGCCTTCAGCAATCAGCGGGCGCAAGGCATATTGGCCCGTAGCCGCATTGCAGCCCGTCCCCGCCACCAGACGCGCGACGCGGATCTCGGCGCGGTAGAACTCGGTCAGGCCATAGACGGCCTCGGCCTGGCATTCCAGCGCGGCATGGTCATTGCCATACCAGCGTTTGTATTCCGCAGGATCACGCAGCCGGAAATCGGCGGACAGATCCACGATCTTCAACGTCTTTGGCAGATCGCGGATCACTTCCTGCGATGTCGCATGCGGCAGCGCGCAAAAGCACAGATCGACGCCAGAGAAATCAATCTCTTCGATCTTCTGCAGCACAGGCAGGTCCAGATGGCGCAGATGCGGGAAAACATCCGCCATGCTTTGCCCGGCCTTGGAGTTGGCCCCCATCGCGGTGATCCGCATGTTCGGATGCGTGGCGATCAGGCGGACAAGTTCTGCCCCCGTATAGCCCGAAGCCCCCAGAATAGCTATGTTATGCGGCATGTCATCTGTCCTTGCTTGCACCGGCACCATGGCCTGCGCAGGTTGTATCATCATCTACAGTAGAAGCGGAAACCTTGACCGGGATCAACCGGCGGACCGAAAGGTGATCTGTCGTCGCAGGAATTGCGTCGCCCTGTCCGACACGCGACGCGGATCGCCCGTGGTCAGAAACATATCCTCGGCCCCCTGCCCCAGCATCTCGGGGCGGCGGGCCAGATAGTCGGCCAGACTCTCGGCCACCAGATTGGCTTGGGAATAGACCTGCACATCCGCCCCCAACGCATCCTGAAACACTTGCTGCATCAAGGGATAATGCGTGCAGCCCAGAATCGCCGCCTCGGGCCGGGGCATCTTGCGCTTGAGAGCATCGACATGGGAGCGCACCAGCGCCTCGGCCAGGATCATATCTCCCTCTTCGATCGCATCGACAACGCCGCCACAGGCCTGCGCCTCGACATCCACGCCGATGGCACGGAAAGCCAGTTCGCGCTGAAAGGCGCGGCTGGCCACGGTCGCAGGGGTCGCAAACAGGGCGACATGTTTCACCGCCACTTCACGCGGCGGCGAGTTGTCACCCCATTGCCGTTCGGTCAGCGCCTCGATCAGGGGCACGAACACACCCAGCACACGCTTGCCGGGGGGCACGCCCGCCTCCTGCATCCGGCGCAGGGCGGCCGCGCTGGCGGTGTTGCAGGCCAGGATCACCAGATCGCAGCCATGGGCCCACAGGTATTCCACGGCGGTTTTGGTCAGCTTGTAGACATCATCGGCATCGCGCACGCCATAAGGCGCGTGGGCATTGTCGCCATAATAGACAAAATGCACGTCCGGCAGCCGCTTTGTCACCGCTTCCAGAACGGTCAAGCCGCCAAGACCACTGTCGAAAATCCCTACTGCCATCGCGCGCCCGTCCTTGGGCGTGATGGTCACGCCCGGTGTTTCTCCTCGAACTCGAACCCGTAATCGTAATTGGCGAGCGGAGTCGGAGACAGGTCATACGTCGCTTTGCGCAGGAAATCCATCATTGCTTTGGTATCCCCCGCGCAGGTGGCGATCTGGTCGGCAGAGATCGGCGCGCCGATGGCGACACGCACGGGTGTATCGACGCGGGTCGCGAATTCCTTGATCAACAGCCCCATACGCAGCGTGACATGCAGATGGCTGGCAATCTGGAACATGCGGCTGGTGTGCCCGTCGAAATAGATCGGGACGACAGTTGCACCGGATTTCGCCACCATGCGCGCGGTGAAACTACGCCAGCCGGGGTCCATCGGCTGGGAAAAGGGCGTGGCGGCGGTGGACACCGTGCCGCCCGGAAAAATCCCGATAGCCCCGCCCTGCCCCAGATAATCCAGCGCAACCCGGCGCGTTTCAAGATTGCGCTGCACCGCGGCCTTGGTTTCGTCAAAGGCGACGGGCAGGATCACCCTTGCCAGATCAGGGGCCTTGCAGAAGACATGATGGGCAAGGATGCGGAAATCACCCCGCCGATGCGACAGGATATGCCCCAGCATCAGCCCGTCGAGGAGTCCGTAAGGATGGTTCGCAATCACGATCAGCGGACCGTCGCGCGGGATCAGATCCAATGAGCCGCGCAGGATATCAAGGCCAAGGCCATAGCGGTCCACCATGACCTGCCAGAAGTCCCGGCCTTGCGCCACCTCCTGCTCATACCCGGCCGCGCGGCGGATCAGTCTGATCCGCCCTGTGGCATTCTCCATCATGCGGATCAGGGCGCGGCCGCCCTTGGTGGTCGCCGAATGGGCATAGCTGATATCGCGGGCGATGCTTGATTGGGTGGTCACGCGGGGATGCTCCGGGCTGCGCGGGATATTTGCCCGAACCATGCCGCGAGACTGTGACGGTTGCATGAAGCCATAATGACAACGCCCGCCATGGGGCGGGCGTTGCTATCCTGTCTATGACCTGCCGATCACTCCGCGGCTTGCGCCATCCCCTTGCCGCCATCGCGGAAGGTCGCCAGCAATTCCTCACGCCGTTTGGCGGCCTTGGCCTCATTCGCTTCCTTGACCGGACCAAACCCACGGATCGACAAGGGCAGTTCCGCCAAGGCCACAGCGGCATCCATCGTCGCGGGTGTGACCTTGGGCAGGATCTCGGCCATGTCGGCCTCGAACTGAGCGATCAGGGCGCGCTCCATCCGGCGTTCAGTGGTCCGGCCGAAGATATCCAGCGGCGTGCCGCGCAGCATCTTCATCCCGGCAAGGATACGCATCGGTCTGGCCATCCACGGGCCGAACGTCCGTTTCACGGGGCGACCATCAGGCCCGATTTTCGAGATGATCGGCGGTGCCAGATGGAAAGTCATGCGGAAATCGCCGTCGAACTGTTCGGCTGCCTTCTCCTGCGAGGTCAGCAGAAGCCGCGCCACCTCATATTCATCCTTGTAAGCCAACAGCTTGTGATAGCCCTTGGCGACTGCTTCCTTGAGGCGCGCATCCGCGACGCCATCCACCATCTTGCGGTAGCGTTTGGCCAGCCGCTTGCCCTGATAAGCCACCAGATGATCCGCGCGGAAGGCGATTTTCTCTTCCAGCGATTTGGGCAGTTCGATCACCTTGGGTTTCAGCAACCGCGCGGCCTGATCGGGGTAGAGCGCCGCCCAGCGACCCAGTTCAAAGGCGCGCTGGTTCTTTTCCACCGCCGCACCGTTCAATTTGATCGCATGGGTAATCGCCTCATGGCTGAGCGGGATCAAGCCGCGCTGCCAAGCGGCCCCGAACAGCATCATGTTGGAATAGATCGAATCCCCCAGCGTGACGCGGGCCAGTTCGGACGCATCGAACAGCATTACCCGGTCCTGCAACCGCGCCTCCAGCGCAAGCGCCAGACGGTCGGACGGCAGCGAGAATTCAGTGTTGCGGGTGAAATCGCCTGTAATGATCTCGTGATTGTTCACGACCGCCCCGGTTCGCCCCGTGCGGGTCAGACCAAGGGTTTTGGCCCCGGCCGACACGACCAGATCGCCGCCGATCAGGGCATCCGCTTCGCCCGTCGCCACGCGCACGGCGCTGATGTCGTCAGGCTGCTCTGCAATACGGCAATGGATATGCACGGCGCCGCCCTTCTGCGCGAGCCCCGCCATTTCCATCATGCCAGCTCCCTTGCCATCGATCTGCGCGGCCTGTGCCAGCACCGCGCCGATGGTCACGACGCCGGTGCCGCCCACGCCAGTGATCACCACGTTATATGTGCCTTTGATCGCGGGCATATCGGGTGTCGGCATATCGGGCAGATCGACCGCGGCGGTCGCGGCCTTTTTCGGTGTCGCCCCCTCCAGCGTCACGAAGGAGGGGCAGAATCCCTTGAGGCAGCTGAAATCCTTGTTGCAGCTTGACTGGTCAATCGCTCGTTTGCGGCCCAGTTCGGTCTCCACGGGCACGATGGACACGCAGTTCGATTGCACACCACAATCGCCGCAGCCTTCGCAGACATCCGTATTGATGAACACGCGCTTGTCGGGATCGGGGAACTTGCCCCGCTTGCGGCGGCGGCGCTTCTCGGCGGCGCAGGTCTGCACATAGACGATGGCCGACACACCCTTCAGCTTGGCGTATTTCTCCTGCACCGACTGCAATTCGGCACGCTCATGCTTTTCCACGCCTGCCGGGAAGGTGGACAGGTCGATCTCTTCCTTCTCGTCATAGACGACGGCGATGTTCGGCACGCCCATCGCCTTCAACTCGGCCACGATCCGCTGCGAGGTCAGGCCCCCTTCGTTGCCCTGCCCGCCGGTCATGGCGACCGCATCGTTGAACAGGATCTTGTAGGTGATGTTCACATCCGAGGCGAGCGCGGCACGGATCGCCTGAATGCCCGAATGGTTATAGGTGCCGTCCCCAAGGTTCTGGAACACATGATCGCGGGTCGAAAACTTCGCCTCACCGATCCAGTTCGCCCCTTCGCCGCCCATATGGGTGGCCCCGATGGTCGAACGGTCCATCCACTGCACCATGTAATGGCACCCGATGCCGGCATAGGCGCGGCTTCCCTCCGGTACCTTGGTCGAGGTGTTGTGCGGACAGCCCGAGCAGAAATAGGGCAGACGCGAGGCCAGTTCCTGCGCGTTATCATTGCGCCGCGCATCGGCCAGCGCGGACAGACCCGCCTTGATGCCATCGGTGCTGCGGCCTTCCTCGATCAGGATACCGCCCAGTTTTTCGGCGATCATGATCGGGTCCAGCGCGCCGCGCGTCGGGAACAACTCCTCGCCATGCATGGACCCCGCACCGCCACCCTTGTGCCAGCCCCAGACGCGGCGACCATGACGGTCGTCGAAAATCGCTTCCTTGATCTGCACTTCGATCAGCTTGCGCTTTTCTTCCACCACCACGATCAGGTCCAACCCTTCGGCCCAGTCGTGAAAGCCCTTCATATCCAGCGGGAAGGTCTGCCCGATCTTGTAGGTCGTGACGCCCAACCGTTCCGCCTCGGCCTCGTCGATGTTCAACAGCGCCAGCGCATGCACCAGATCCAGCCAGTTCTTGCCCGCAGCCACAAAGCCGATCTTGGCACCAGGCTTGCCCCAGATGCGCTTGTCCATCTTGTTGGCGTGCGAAAACGCCTCGGCCGCGAAGCGCTTGTAGTCGATCATCCGCGCTTCCTGCGCGTGGGGCGTGTCGATCAGCCGGATGTTCAGACCGCCTTCCGGCATCTCGAACTCGGGCATCACAAGCTTCATGCGCTCCGGACGGCCATCCACGACCGCCGTCGCCTCGACCGTGTCCTTCATCGTCTTCAGACCGACCCAGAGGCCGGAAAAGCGCGACAAGGCATAGCCGTAGACACCGTAGTCCAGAATTTCCTGCACCCCGGCAGGGCTGACCACGGGCATATAGGCATCCACCATCGCCCATTCCGACTGGTGCAGCACGGTCGAGGATTCGCCGGTATGGTCATCCCCCATCGCCATCAGCACGCCGCCGTGGCGCGACGATCCGGCCATATTGGCATGGCGCATCACATCACCCGAGCGGTCCACGCCGGGGCCCTTGCCATACCAAAGACCAAAAACCCCGTCGAACCTGCCCTCCCCGCGCAACTCGGCCTGCTGGGCGCCCCAAAGCGCTGTCGCGGCCAGATCCTCGTTCAGACCTTCCTCGAATGTCACGTCTGCGACCGCCAATTGCTTGGCCGCGCGGTTCATCTGCATATCGACCGCCCCCAGCGGCGATCCGCGATAGCCCGTCACGAAACCGGCCGTATTCAGACCTGCGGCACGATCCCGCGCTTTCTGGATCAGCATCAGACGAACAAGTGCCTGGGTTCCGTTCAACAGCACAGGAGACTTTTCAAGGTCGAACCTGTCGTTGAGAGTGATTTCCTGCCTTGTCATCGCGCATCTCCCCATCTGAACGATCTTGTTTTAACTATAACGCGATATTAGGTCACAAATCATGACCTACCAAACTATTTTTTATTTGCCCTATGGGCTATAGGAAGTTTGGGGAGCATTTGAGCGTAACGATTTTCGCCTGTTACACGCAGGCGCCACAAGAAGACGGAATATTGCCATGATGGACTGGGACAAACTCAGAATATTTCACGCGGTGGCCGATGCGGGCAGCCTCACACATGCCGGTGACACGCTGCATTTGTCCCAGTCGGCGGTCAGTCGCCAGATCCGCGCGCTTGAGGACAGCCTGAACACGACCCTCTTTCACCGCCATGCGCGCGGCCTGATTCTGACCGAACAGGGCGAGTTGCTGTTCGAGGCGACATCTTCGATGGCCAAGCGGCTTGAAACCGCCGCCGCGCGGATCCGCGACAGCGAGGAAGAGGTGTTCGGAGAGTTGCGCGTGACCACCACCACGGGATTCGGCAGCCTGTGGCTGGCCCCGCGCCTGCCCCGGCTTTACGAGAAATATCCCGACCTCAAGATCGACCTGATGCTGGAAGAACGCGTTCTGGACCTGCCCATGCGCGAGGCCGATGTGGCCATCCGCATGAAGGAACCCAGCCAGGCCGACCTGATCCGCAAGCGGCTGATGCATATCCGGATGCGTCTCTATGCGTCGCCCAGCTATCTCGAGAAACGTGCAGCCCCCGACAGGATCGAGGAGATCTCGGGCCATCGCCTGATCTGCCAGAACCCGCAATCGGCGCAGGTCGGGGCCGGGGCGAACCTTGTGCAATATCTGATGACCCATGACATCCAGTCCACGCTGACGGTGAACAATTACTTCGGCGTGCTGCAAGCTGTGCTGCATGATCTGGGGATCGGGGTGCTGCCCGACTATCTGACCCATGATTTTCCCGAGCTCGTGCGCATCCTGCCGGATATCGAATCTGTCGAAGTGCCGGTCTTTCTGGCCTACCCGGAAGAACTGCGGCAGTCCAAACGGGTCGCCGCCTTCCGCGATTTCGTCCAGGACGAGATCGTCAGTTATCGCAAACAGATGAAAGATCAGGAAGTTAGCTAACAGGTTAAGCAAGCCATGCAAAGGACGCATAGCGGCCTTGCTGTAATGCAGCATGTTTTGCCTTGATCGTACACAAACGGATGCCTAATTCATCGTTTGACGGTGATGCTGATTAGGTTCGCATCATCATCATACCTCCCTGTTGGACTTTGGCCGAGCTTAGTGCTCGGCCTTTTTTTTGACCAAACGGGTGGAAAACCGCCTTTTGCACCGCCCGCACGGGCAGTAGCGCGGCACGGCGCAACCCATGGTTACCCCTGCCCCTCAACGCAAACGACGCACGCCTCCTGCGCGCATCACCGGATCAAATGACTCTGCGGCGCAGCGACAGGTACCGCAGCCATGCTGCACTCATATGCCTGTAACCACATTGCATCGATCACCGCCAATGAGGCAGGCGTGATGTCGCGCCCCTCCAGCCAGTAGCGACCCGAGCGCACGCGCGCTCCCAGATCCTGCTCCGCATCGAGTGCTGCGCGCACCGCGACGTCATCCACCATCATTGGCCGCAACCGTGCCAGCCCATCGGCGCGCGCCCTTGGAAACAGCAACCGGCTGGGATCGTTGGACAGGTTCACCACGGCACAGCCCTGACGCGCGGCAAGCAGCATGATCCGCGCCGATTTCGACTCAAGGCTTTGCAAGGTCATGTCGGGGCGCAGCGGGTCGGCAGTGCCGTTGCCATAGAAATGCGTGTTCACGGCGACAGGATAAACCATGTCACAGCCCATCACTGCCAGCACACGGGGCCGGTGCCGCCACAGCGCCCAATAGGCCGCCGTGAAGGCCATCGTGCCCCCGGCATAGACCACGCCGCCATAGGCGTTGTTGGCCGGGATATAGTCCTGAGACGTCACCACGCTCTGGCTTGCGGTGACGCTGTCAGGCCAGCGGTCCTGCGGAAAATCATCGGGGTGGATCAGCGCGTCCCAGTCCGGGCGGACGCGCCATGCGTTGTTGATCGCCAGAACATGCCCAAGCGCCGTCTTGGGCCAGGCTTGCGCCCGGATCACATTGGGCCCGCTGCCCAGGATCGTCACCACCGTCATATCTGCCCTCTGCCCGTGACCTACCGGCAGAGCGCCGGCTGCCGCAAAGCTAGGGCAATGGTCGCGCAGGGCGACAGGTTTTTGCATGCCTCGATCCGCTTTCTGTTGCCGCCTGCCCCTTTCCCCGCGCAAAGCCTTGTCGTAAAGAGACGGCGCAGACCTGCCCAGGGGGACGAAAGACATGCAAGACATGGCGCAAGAACCGGCCATCACGCCCGAACTGATCGCGGCGCACGGGCTCAAGCCCGATGAATACCAGCGCATCCTCGACATCATCGGACGCGAGCCGACCTTCACCGAGCTTGGCATCTTCTCGGCCATGTGGAACGAGCATTGCTCCTACAAATCCTCCAAGAAATGGCTGCGCACCCTGCCGACAACGGGCCCGCAGGTGATCTGCGGCCCTGGCGAGAATGCGGGCGTCGTGGATATCGGCGACGGGCAGGCCGTTGTCTTCAAGATGGAAAGCCACAACCACCCCTCCTACATCGAACCCTATCAGGGGGCGGCCACCGGCGTGGGCGGCATCCTGCGCGATGTTTTCACCATGGGCGCGCGCCCCATCGCGGCGATGAACTCTCTGTCTTTCGGCGCCCCTGATCATCCCAAGACGCGGCAGCTGGTGCATGGCGTTGTCGAAGGGATCGGCGGCTATGGCAATGCCTTCGGCGTGCCCACCGTGGGCGGCGAGGTGCGGTTTCACCCCGCCTATAACGGCAACTGCCTTGTAAACGCATTCGCCGCCGGTCTGGCTGACGCGGACAAGATCTTCTACTCCGCCGCCTCGGGCGTGGGCATGCCCGTCGTCTATCTGGGCGCCAAGACCGGCCGCGACGGCGTGGGCGGGGCCACGATGGCCAGCGCCGAATTCGACGACAGCATCGAGGAGAAGCGCCCCACGGTGCAGGTGGGCGACCCCTTCACCGAAAAGCGCCTGATGGAAGCCTGCATGGAGCTGATGCAAACCGGCGCCGTCATCTCGATCCAGGACATGGGGGCCGCGGGCCTGACCTGTTCGGCGGTGGAAATGGGCGACAAGGGCGATCTGGGCGTGCGGCTGGATCTGGAAAAGGTCCCCTGCCGCGAAACCGGAATGACCGCCTACGAGATGATGCTCTCGGAATCCCAGGAGCGCATGCTGATGGTTTTGCGCCCCGAGAAAGAGGCCGAGGCCAAGGCCGTCTTCGACAAATGGGATCTGGACTTTGCAATCGTTGGCGAAACAATTGCCGAAGATCGTTTCCTCATCATGCACAACAACGTCTGCAAAGCGGATCTCCCGCTCAAGGCTCTGTCTGGCAATGCACCGGAATATGACCGCCCCTGGGTCGAACCCCAAGCCCCCGCGCCTTTGGGCGATGTGCCGGGCATCGACCCCATCGACGGGCTGAAGGCCCTCATCGGCAGCCCCAACTACGCCGCCAAACAATGGGTTTACGAGCAATATGACAGCCAGGTCATGGCCGACACCCTGCGTACGCCGGGTCTGGGTGCAGGTATCATCCGGGTGCATGGCACGGACAAGCTGATCGCCTTCACCTCGGACGTGACGCCGCGCTATGTCTTTGCCAACCCGTTTGAAGGCGGCAAGCAGGCCGTGGCCGAAACCTATCGCAACCTCACCGCCGTGGGGGCCAAACCCTTGGCCACAACCGACAACCTCAATTTCGGCAATCCCGAAAAGCCGCAGATCATGGGGCAATTCGTGGGTGCGATCAAAGGCATCGGCGCGGCTGTGGCGGCGCTGGACATGCCAATCGTGTCCGGCAATGTCAGCCTCTACAACGAAACCGATGGCAAGGGCATCCTGCCCACCCCCACGATCTGCGCCGTGGGTCTGATCCCGCATGTGGATCAGGCCATCACAGGACAGGCCCGTGACGGGCATGTGGCCCTTCTGGTCGGCGACAGCGCAGGCCATCTGGGCCAGTCCGCGATCCTTGCCGAAGTGTTCCACCGCGAAGAGGGTGATGCGCCCCCTGTGGACCTTGAGGCCGAACGCCGCAACGGCGATTTCATCCGCGCCAATCACACGCTGATCCGTGCCTGCACGGATCTCTCCGATGGTGGTCTGGCGCTGGCCGCCTTCGAGATGGCCGAGGCCGCAGGTGTGGGCGTGCAGATCGACGCGGCGGACACCCCCACCCTCTTCGGCGAGGATCAGGCCCGCTACCTGATCGCCTGCAATTTCGATCAGGCCGAGGCGCTGATGATTGCCGCTGGCAAGGCGGGCGTGCCGATCCAGACCGTCGGCAAGTTCGGTGGCAGCATGGTGCGTTTCGGCGCATCCGAAGCGCCGCTCGCGGACCTGTCAGCCCTCTATCGCGGCGCATTCGAGGCGGCCTTGGGCTAAGCGTTTCTTCTTGCGGGAAATATCCTCGGGGGGAGCGTCGAACAAAGTTCGACGCGGGGGGCAGACAGCCCCCCTCTGCGCCCCGACAAGCCGATCACGCCTCTTCGATCTTCCACTCATGCGTCAATGTGGCGGTCTTTTCAAACATCTTGGAGGCCGAGCAATATTTCTCCGCCGACAGATTCACCGCGCGTTCCACCAGCGCGGGTTTCAGATCATGCCCACGGATCGTGTAAACCAGTTTGACGGCGGTAAAGACCTTCGGCTCCTCATCCGCGCGGGTGCCGACCAGTTCCACCTCGCAGCCCGTCACCTTGGCGCGGGCCTTTTCCAGGATCATCACGATGTCAAAGGCGGTGCAACCGCCCAACCCCAGCAACATCATCTCCATTGGGCGCGGGCCGATATTGCGCCCGCCCGCCTCGGGCGCGCCGTCCATGACCACCCCGTGACCGGAACCTGTCTCGCCCAGAAAGGCGCGTCCGTTGATCCAGCTGACCTTGGCTTTCATGCGATCCTCCATCTGATTGCCGCGCAGCTTTGGCCGATCTAGGACCCCTTGTCAAAGCCGGGCCTTGCGCGGCGACCAACCCTTGCAGCGCAGCCGTCAAAGGCATAAATCTGATGCAAAGAGACAGGAGCATCCCATATGGCCATCGAAGCACAGGAAATCGAAGACCTGATCCGCGCAGGCTTTCCGCAAGCCAAGATCACCGTCACCGATCTGGCTGGGGACGGAAACCACTACGCCGCCGAGGTGATCGACGCCTCGTTCAAGGGCATGAACCGCGTGCAGCAGCAGCGCGCCGTCTATGCCACGCTCAAGGGCAAGATGGACGGGGCGAACGGGCAGTTGCATGCTCTGGCCCTCACCACCAAAGCCCCCGACTGATCCCATTCCCGGGGGCTTTCCCCCGCCTTACCAAGGAACATCCCAGATGACCGACGCAACCACCCAGATCAAGGAAACCGTGACCGCGAATGATGTGGTCCTGTTCATGAAGGGCACCAAGGAAATGCCGCAATGCGGGTTCTCCAGCCGCGTGGCCGGTGTGCTGAACTACATGGGCGTTGAATTCAAGGACGTGAACGTGCTGGCTGATGCCGATATCCGGCAGGGCATCAAGGATTACTCCGACTGGCCCACGATCCCGCAGCTTTACGTCAAGGGAGAGTTTGTCGGCGGGTGCGATATCGTCACCGAAATGACCCTTTCGGGCGAGCTGGATCAACTGTTCGAGGCCAATGGCGTCACCTTCGACAAGGCCGCCGCCGAAAAGATCCGTGAAGCCAACGCCTGATCGTCACCACACCATAAAAAGCCAAAGGCCCCGCGAGGGGCCTTTTTTGCATGCGTGATCAGACGGTTTTCAGCCAGCCTTTTCCTCTACCGCGTCAGCCAGCGCCTCGGCCCGTGCGGCAAGTTCGGACAGCGTGTCCGCCAGTTCCGGCGGAATGACCGCCACCTCGATCTTCTGCGGCTCGGGTGCGGGGCGGGATGACAGGCGGGCGATCTCGGCCTCTTTTTCGGCCATGCGCGCCTCGGCCTCGCGCAGCTTGTCCTCAAGACCGGCCGTCTTGTCGGCCAGCATCAACCCGGCCATCAGCAGCATCCGCGCTTCGGGCAATCGACCGATCTGGCCTGCCAGAACCGAGGCTTCGTCATCCAGCATCTTGGCAGCGGAATGCAGATAATGTTCCTCGCCATCCTGACAAAAGACCTCAAAGGCGCGTCCGCCGATCTTGATTTCCACTTCGGGCATCAGTTCGCCTCCTCTTTGCTGTCCAGCAAGGGCTTGAGCGCGTCCTTGATTGCCTGCGCTTCGGCAATATCCACCTGTCGCGCGGCACGCAGCGATTCCAGCTCGGCCATCATTGCCTTGTTGATCAGATGCGGCTCGCCCACGCCGGATTCATTGGCGGCTCGCAGCGCGCTGTTGCTGGCTTGAAGCTGTTCATTGGCCTTGCGCAGGCGCGACAGCTCGGCGTCCAACTGGCTCAATGCCTCACGGGTCGCGGCCAGATCGGCCTCGGCTTGCGCGGCGCGGGCCTCCTGCTTCAGCTTGATGGCGCGGACGCGCTCTTCCAACTGTTCATTGGCCAGACGTTCCTCGGCCAATTGCGTCCGCAACGCCTCGATATCCGCCGCAGCATCCGCAGAGGCCGACTGCGCCCTGTCCCCGGTTGGCGGCACGGGTGCGGGTGTGGCCCTGTCCAGTGCCTCGATCCCCTTGGCGATCCGCTCCATCGCATAGGCGATCCTGCGTTCCAGTTCGGCGATATCGTTCATTGGCTCACCTTTCACCTGACGTCTGCTCACCCCAAAGATGACCTTGTGCTGACCGAATCATCAACCCATGGTCATGGGAAAACTTTACCCAATGGATATGCAAAATGCGCGCCCTTTGCCACCAATGGGTTACAGCCTGCGCTTGAACTTGCGCGACAGGCTGGTATCAAGCCCGCAACCTATCCTGTCACATCGTCAGACGAAGGACCGATCCCTTGGACATCACCGCCCTGCGCACTGCCCATCCCGAGCATTGGATGAAAGCCGCCGCCATTCGCGCCCTGACGCTGGATGCGATCCACGCCGCCAATTCGGGACATTCCGGGATGCCGATGGGCATGGCCGATGTGGCGACCGTTCTTTACGAGAAACATCTGAAATTCGACCCGACCGCGCCCCATTGGCCGGACCGGGACCGGTTCATTCTGTCGGCAGGCCACGGCTCGATGCTGCTTTATGCGCTGCTCCACCTGACCGGCTATGCCGACATGACGATCGAACAGATCCGCAATTTCCGCCAGTGGGGCGCAAAAACGGCGGGTCACCCCGAATATGGCCATGCCACGGGGATCGAGACCACGACAGGCCCGCTGGGCCAGGGGATCGCCAATGCCGTGGGCTTCGCCATGGCCGAGGAGATCCAGCGCGCCCGCTTTGGTGCCAAGATCGTGGACCATTACACCTATGTCATCGCCGGTGACGGCTGCCTGATGGAAGGCGTCAGCCAGGAGGCCATCGGCATCGCCGGGCGGCACGAACTGTCCCGGCTGATCGTCTTCTGGGACAACAACGACATCACCATCGACGGCAAGGTCTCGCTTTCGGACCGCACCGATCAGGTCGCGCGCTTCCGTGCCTCGGGCTGGGATGTGCAAGAGATCGACGGACATGACCCGGTGGCCATCGACGCGGCCATCTCGGCTGCAAAGAAAAGCCCCCTGCCCTCGATGATTGCCTGCAAGACGCATATCGCACTGGGCTCATCCGCGCAGGACACTTCCAAAGGTCATGGCGCGCTGACCGATCCCAAGCTGATCGCCGATACCAAAGCCGTATACGGCTGGACGGCCGGACCGTTCGAAGTTCCCGCCGACATCAAAGCCGCATGGGAGGCCATCGGCGCGCGCGGCGCGTCCGAGCGCAGCGCGTGGGAGGGGCGTCTGGCTGCGCTGAACGGCAAGAAACGCGACGAATTCACCCGCGCCTATACGCGTGAGGTCCCTGCCCGCCTGTCCGCCGTGATCCGCGCCCTGAAGAAACAGATCAGCGAAAGCGCGCCTTCGGTAGCCACGCGCAAATCATCCGAAATGGTGCTGGAAGTGGTGAACCCCGTGCTGGGTGAAACCGTGGGCGGCTCTGCCGACCTGACCGGGTCGAACAATACCAAGACCGGCGATCTGGGCATATTCGATACGGACAACCGCAAGGGTCGCTACGTCTATTGGGGTATCCGCGAGCATGGCATGGCCTCGGCCATGAACGGCATGGCGCTGCATGGCGGCATCCGCCCCTATGGCGGCACCTTCATGTGCTTCACCGATTACGCGCGCCCCGCGATGCGATTGGCGGCCCTGATGAAGATCCCGACCGTCTTCGTGATGACCCATGACAGTATCGGACTGGGCGAGGATGGCCCCACGCACCAGCCCATCGAACATCTGGCGATCAGCCGTGCCACGCCGAACACCTGGGTCTTCCGCCCCTGCGACACGGTCGAGACAGCCGAGGCCTGGGAACTGGCGCTGACCTCGAAAGAGACACCCTCGGTGCTGTCGCTGACGCGCCAGAACCTCAAGACGCTGCGGACCGAGCACAAGGCCAAGAACCTGACCGCACAGGGGGCCTATGTTCTTGCCGATGCCACGGGCAAACGTCAGGCGATCCTGCTGGCCACCGGCTCCGAAGTGGAAATCGCCATGGCCGCCCGCGATCTGTTGCAGGCCGAAGGGATCGGCACCCGCGTCGTCTCGATGCCCTGCTGGGAGTTGTTCGAGGAACAGGACGAAGCCTATCGCCGCCGCGTCCTGCCCGCAGGCCCGGTGCGCGTGGCCGTCGAGGCCGCGATCCGTTTCGGCTGGGACCGCTGGCTATTCGGCCAAGGCGGCAAGCGCGAGAAGTCGGGCTTTGTCGGCATGCATGATTTCGGCGCATCCGCCCCGGCAGAGGTGCTGTATGAACAGTTCGGCATCACCGCGCAGGCAGTTGCGGACAAGGTAAAGTCCCTGCTCTGATCCGGACATGAACCCGGTCGGGTGCGGATTTTGAGTATTTGAAGAACGATGAAAGGGCCGTTCCGCGATCAGGCGGGGCGGCCCTTTCCCGTAATCGTGGTCCAAAGCGGGGCGATGATCCGCGTGACCACCGGGATCAGCAACAGACCCAGTGCCAGACCGAACACTCCATCCATTGCGGCAGTCGCCGTCCATGTCACCGCGCCTGTGGCTTGTGGCACCAGCGCGCCCAGATAAGCGGCAACATCATGGATCAGATGGGCAGGCGCGGCCACGCCCAACTCCTCCAACCCGTGCAGGATGATCGAGCCGCCCACCCACAGCATCGCCGCCGTGCCGACCGTTGTCAGCGCCTTCAGAAAGCCCGGCATGCCCTTGACGATCCCGCGCCCGATGGTCCGGGTCAGGGCGAAATGGCCGCGTTCCGCCATGAACAGCCCTGCATCATCCGCCTTCACGATCAACGCCACACCGCCATAGACAACAACCGTGATCCCGATCCCGACCACGGCAAGTGTGGCCGCCTCCATCAACAAAGTGCCCACCGGAATCGCTGCCAGCGCGATGGTCATGATCTCGGCCGACAGGATGAAATCGGTCTTGATGGCCCCGGCGACACGCTTTTCTTCCAGATGCAGCGGATCGCCGACATCCAGATCCTTGGCCACATGCTCATCGGCATGGGGAAACAGAACATGCGCGACCTTCTCGGCCCCCTCAAAACACAGATAGGCCCCGCCCAGCATCAGTAGCGGCGTGATCAGAAAAGGGGCAAAGGCCGACAGGATCAGCGCGGCAGGCAGCAGGATCAGCATCTTGTTTTTCAAAGACCCGCGCGCGATGCGCCAGACGATCGGCAGTTCCCGTGCAGGTTCAAAGCCGTGCACATATTTCGGCGTCACAGCCGCATCGTCTATGGCAGCACCTGCCGCCTTGGCCCCCGCCTTGGCCGCCTGCCCGATCACGTCGTCCACTGACGCCGCGGCCACTTTGGCGATCGCTGCGACATCGTCCAGCAGGGCCAGCAAACCGCTCATATCATGCTCCGTTCTATGATCTGCCCCGACAGTAGCGATCCAAGGTGGCGTGGCAAGCAGAGATACCCCCTCGGCGGGGTCCCGCCACCCTTGGGCAAGCGTTAGCGCAATCATGGCCGCCAACCCGACAGTTTGCGCTAACATACTGATAATGTGACCATTTCAGCGCCAATCGACGACAGACTCGTCGCTTTTCACCTTTCGGGTGGCAGGCGGCTTGGCTATACCCCGCGCAACCAGCAAGACGCAGGAGACCCCCATGACCATCACCCTTGGCATCAACGGATTTGGCCGCATCGGCCGCTGCACCCTCATGCATATCGCGGAAAGCGCGCGGCAGGATGTGCGCGTGGTCAAGCTGAACGCGACCGGCCCGCTGGAGACTGCGGCGCATCTGGTGCGCTATGACTCGGTGCATGGGCGGTTCCGCAACCCGGTCACCACGGGCGACGGCTGGATGGATCTGGGCGCGGGCCGGATCGAGATGATGTCGACCTACAACATGGACGAGCTGGATTGGTCAGGCGTCGATGTGGTTCTGGAATGCACTGGCAATTTCAACGATGGCACCAAGGCCAAGACGCATCTGGAGAGGGGCGCGAAGAAAGTGCTTCTCTCCGCGCCCGGCAAGAACGTGGACCGCACGGTCGTCTACGGCGTCAATCATGAGAGCCTTCAGGCCAATGAGACGATGATTTCGAACGGGTCCTGCACGACGAACTGCCTTGCCCCGCTGGCCAAGGTGCTGAACGATGCCATAGGGATCGACAGCGGGATCATGACCACGATCCACAGCTATACAGGCGACCAGCCCACGCTGGACCGGCGGCACAGTGACCTGTACCGCGCACGGGCGGCGGCGATGTCGATGATCCCGACCTCGACGGGGGCGGCCAAGGCGTTGGGCGAGGTGCTGCCCGAACTGAAGGGCAAGCTGGACGGGTCCGCCATCCGCGTGCCGACCCCGAATGTCAGCGCCGTGGATCTGACCTTCGTGGCTGGCAAGGATGTGACCGTGGAGGATGTGAACGCCATCGTGGCCGAGGCGGCGGCGGGCGCGATGAAGGGCATACTGGGCTATGACCCGGAGCCCAAGGTCTCGATCGACTTCAACCATACCGAGGAAAGCTCGATCTTCGCGCCAGATCAGACCAAGGTGATCGGCAAGCGGCTGGTGCGGGTTCTGTCCTGGTATGACAACGAATGGGGCTTCTCCTGCCGGATGGCGGATGTGGCCGCGCTTATGGGGCGTCTGGGCTGATCTGTCCGGAAGGCTTGCACAGGTAGGGGGGGCTGCGGCATAGCTGTCGCAGCCCTTTCGTTTGCGTGTCGGTGACAAGGACCCCTCATGACCAACCAGATCGCCATCGGCCTTGGTTTGTTGATCGTTGCCGGACTGGGTCTGGATGCTGTGCTCTATGATGGGGCAAACCTTCTGTTCCTGCTGCGAAAGCTGGCCGACCTGATCGAGTGGCTGGCCTTCTGGCGCTGACACGGCGGGGCTTGCCCCTGTGGCGGCAGGCTCTATCGTGGCACGGCTTGCTTCTTTTGAAAGGTCCTCCCCTGTCATGCAGATCCTGATTGCCCTTGTATTGATGATCCTGCTGGCCATGGCCGGGCTGGTCTGGTTCACCTGGAACACCAAGCGCGGGGCCGAGGTGGCCATTCCGCCGCGCGGGCGGTTTCTGGACCTGCCGGGCGGGCGCCTGCATTACACGGACGAGGGGAGCGGTCCGGCCATCGTGATGATACACGGGCTGGGCGGGCAGATGGGCAACTTCACCATGGCTCTGGCCCCCCTCTTGTCGGGCACGCATCGTGTGATCGTGATCGACCGGCCCGGCATGGGCTATTCCGACCGCGCCCCTGATGCGCCGGCCAATCCGCGGGCGCAGGCCGAGACTGTCGCACGACTGATCGACAAGCTGGGGCTGGAGCGGCCTCTCGTGGTGGGGCACTCGCTGGGGGGAGCGATTGCCCTCTGCCTGGCGATGGAACATCCCGAGCAGACACGAGGGCTGGCGCTGTTGGCGCCGCTGACGCAGCCGCCGTCGGGGCCGATCGAGGCGTTCAAGGGGCTGGCCATCAGCGGGCGGGTCAAGCTGTTCGTGATCTCGTGGCTGCTGGCGATCCCCATGTCGATCCGGACGGCGCCGCAGGTCTTGGATCAGGTCTTCGGGCCGGACCCGGTGCCTGATGATTATGCGATCAAAGGTGGCGCGCTGCTGGGGTTGCGGCCTGCGTCGTTTCGGAACACCTCGCGGGATTATCTGGCGTCGGGGCGGGATCTGCGGTGGATGGCGGGGCAGTATGAGAGCCTGCGGGTTCCGGTGCGTATCCTTTACGGGGAGCAGGACCGGATCTTGGAGGCTGAGTTGCATGGCCGCGCCTTGGTGGCCAAGCACCCGCATATCGGGCTGGAGGTGATCAGCGGCGGGCATATGCTGCCCATCACCCATGCCCAGGATTGCGCCCGCTTTATCCGGGAGACAGAGGCGGCCATCGCCGCTGACTGATGTCCCACGATGGGACATTTCTTGCAACCCGCAAAATCAATGACTTACGCGTTTGCGTTCATGAATTTTTAACCGTTTCTTCTGATCCGGCCCGAGATTGGCCCGGCCGGATCTGCGCGCGGCTGATGGGCCTATAGCGGGCGCGGGGTCTGGCCCAGTTTGGCGCGCAGCGCCACATTCACGGCGGGGGGGACGAATTTGTGCACGTCGCCGCCAAGGCGGGCGATTTCCTTGACCAGCTTCGAGGCGATCGCCTGATGCCGCGCCTCGGCCATCAGAAACACCGTCTCGATCGAGCTGTCGAGCGCGCGGTTCATGCCGACCATCTGGAATTCATATTCGAAATCAGCCACGGCCCGCAGGCCACGCACGATCATCTGGGCCCCCACGTCGCGGGCACAGTCGATCAGCAGGTTCTCGAACGGATGGGCGACAATCTCGGTTCCCGTTTCCTCGGACAGGGTCACGCATTCCGCTTCGATCATCGCGACGCGTTCTTCGAGGGTGAACATCGGGCCCTTGTCGCGGTTGATCGCAACGCCGATCACCAGCCTGTCCACCAGCGTGGCCGAGCGGCGGATGATATCCACATGCCCGTAGGTGATCGGATCGAAGGTGCCGGGGTAAAGTCCGATGCGCATGGGCATGCTCCGTCTGTGGTCTTCCGGTTATTCTGCGGCGCACGCAATATTATTGCCTGACCGATTGCAACCCCAAAACAACCTTGGTTGCGGTCCCGGCGCGCGGGGAAGGCACCGGGTTCCTGCCCTGCGCCTAATGGCCCATGATCATGCCTTCCAATGCGGATTTCTCCATCGCCAACTCGTCGATGCGGGCCTTGACCACATCGCCGATGGTGACAATTCCCACCAGTTCCCCCGCTTCTGTCACGGGCATGTGGCGGAAACGTCCGTCCGTCATGCGCGCGAGCACATCATCGGCACTGTCGCCACGCCCGCAGCAGGAGGGATTGCGGGTCATCATGTCGCCCACCGTCTCGGTCAGGCAGACCGGGCCGCGCAAGGCGAGGGACCGGACGATGTCACGTTCCGAGATGATCCCGTCCACGGACACGCCATCGCGCGAGACGACGAGGCCGCCGATACGTTTCTCGGCCAAAAGCTGCACCGCATCCGAAACGATCGTGCCGGGTGTGACGGTAAAGACGGATATGTCGCCTTTCGACTTCAGGATCTGATGCACCAGCATGAACTTTTCTCCTCCTCAGGATGGCCCTGTTCCAGTCAGCGTCCATCAGGGAAAAGAGTCTGTCAAGAAAACCCTGTGGTTGCGTGGCTCATGTCTCGGCTTCGAGCCGTGCCACCTCGCGTTTAAGCCCCTCGGCGAGAGCCAGCGCAAAGCGGTTGAGCCGATCCATGCGGCGGTCGTCCGCATGGCGTATCAGATAGAAACTGCGCGTCAGGCTGATCTGATCCGGCAACAACTTGACCAGTCCCTTGGCGAAGGGAATTGCGAAATCATGCACGATGCCCACACCGCTGCCCTGTCTGATCCAGTTGAACTGCACCGACACCGAGTTCGAGGCGAGCGGCACCTTTTCGACGCCAATTCCGGTCAGGTAGTCCAGCTCCTTGTCGAAGATCATGTCGGGGATATAGCCGATCATGCGGTGTCCTTGCAGATCCTGAAGCGTCCTGATCGCGGCGTGGCGGCGCAGGTAGCGGCGCGAGGCGGCCAGATGCAGGCGGTAATCGGTGATCTTCTGCACGGTCAGGCGGCCCGCGGCGGGGGGGCTGACGCCGATGGCCATGTCGGCCTCGCGCTTGGAGAGGTTGAAGACGCGCGGCAGGGCGACGATCTGCACCTCGAGATCGGGGTTGTCGGCGACGATGGCCGCGCAGACCTGCGGCAGCAGGAAATTGGCGCAGCCATCGGGCGCGCCGATGCGGATCTGACCCGAGAGTGCGCCCGCCTGCCCCGCCAGTTCCTCGACCGCGGCCCCCATCGCGGATTCGGCCCGTTCGGCATGGCCCATCAGGCGCTGTCCTGCGTCGGTCATGGCATAGCCTTGCGGGGACTTGGCGAAAAGCGGCGCGCCGAGGTTTTCTTCCAGCCGCGCGATGCGGCGGCCCACGGTGGCGGGATCGACCTTGAGCACGCGGCCCGCCCCCGACAGGCTTTCGGTGCGCGCCACGGCCAGAAAGATCTTCAGGTCATCCCATTGCAGGTCCATGCTGCCCCCTTTGCAGAAATGCAAAACCCTTTTGGAAACTTGTCTCTTTCCGGATGAATTTTGCAAGCCTATCCTGTGGCCAGATTCAGGAGGAGTTATCCCATGCAGGAACTGACCCATTATATCGGCGGCGCGCACGTCAAAGGCACGTCGGGCCGTTTTGCCGATGTTTTCAACCCCGCTACCGGCGACGTGCAGGCGAAAGTGCCGCTGGCCAATGCCGCCGAGATGGCCAAGGCCGTCGAAATTGCCGCCAAGGCGCAGCCCGCCTGGGCCGCCGTGAACCCGCAGCGCCGCGCGCGGGTGATGATGAAATTCGTGGATCTGTTGAACCGGGACATGGACAAGCTGGCCGAGGCGCTGAGCCGCGAGCATGGCAAGACCCTGCCCGATGCCGCCGGTGACGTGCAGCGCGGGCTGGAAGTGGTGGAATATTGCATCGGCGCGCCGCAGCTTTTGAAGGGCGAGTTCACCGATAGCGCCGGTCCCGGCATCGACATGTATTCGATGCGTCAGGCGCTGGGTGTGACGGCGGGGATCACGCCGTTCAACTTTCCGGCGATGATCCCGATGTGGATGTTCGCGCCGGCGATTGCCTGCGGGAACGCGTTTATTCTGAAGCCGTCGGAGCGTGATCCGTCCGTGCCCCTGATGCTGGCCGAGCTGATGGAAGAGGCCGGGTTGCCCAAAGGCATCCTGCAGGTCGTCAATGGCGACAAGGAAGCGGTGGATGCGATTCTGGATCATCCGGTGATCCAGTCGGTCGGGTTTGTGGGGTCCACGCCGATTGCGGAATACATCTATGGTCGTGGCTGTTCGAACGGCAAGCGTGTGCAGTGCTTTGGTGGCGCCAAGAACCACATGATCATCATGCCCGATGCCGATATGGATCAGGCGGCGGATGCGCTGATCGGCGCGGGTTATGGCGCGGCTGGCGAGCGCTGCATGGCGATTTCGGTGGCCGTCCCCGTGGGTGACGAGACGGCGGATCGTCTGGTGGAAAAGCTGGTGCCGCGGATCGAGGCGCTGAAGGTCGGGCCTTATACGGCGGGCAAGGACGTGGATTACGGCCCCGTCGTGACGGCGGCGGCCAAGGCGAATATCCTGAAACTGGTGGAATCCGGTGTGGCACAGGGTGCCGAGCTGGTCATCGACGGGCGTGGCTTCAACCTGCAGGGCTATGAGAATGGCTTCTTCGTGGGTCCGCATCTGTTCGACCGGGTCACCAAGGACATGGACATCTACAAGAAGGAAATCTTCGGTCCGGTTCTGTCGGTGGTGCGGGCGCAGTCCTATGAGGAGGCGCTGGGTCTGGCGATGGATCATGAATATGGCAACGGCACCGCGATTTTCACCCGTGACGGTGACGCGGCGCGGGATTTCGCGAACCGTGTCAATGTGGGCATGATCGGGGTGAACGTGCCGATCCCGGTGCCGCTGGCCTATCACACCTTTGGCGGCTGGAAGAAATCGGCCTTTGGTGACCTGAACCAGCACGGGCCGGATGCGTTCAAGTTCTACACGCGGACCAAGACCATCACCTCGCGCTGGCCGTCCGGCATCAAGGACGGGGCGGCCTTCAACTTCAAGCCGATGGATTGATCGGCGCTGCGGCCCCTCGTGCGTGACACGGGGGGCCGTTTTTCTGTGGGCAGCCGGGTTTGAGTATTTGAGGCAAGATGAAGCGGGGTGGCGTGTCCGTTCCGGCTTTGCAAAACTGCTGCAACAGTTCAGAATTAAACATGCGTTCAATTCGACCTCGGGAGGAGGAGAGACCATGGATTTCGCACTGAGCGAGGAACAGAGTGCCATCTTCGACATGGCGCGGGATTTCGGGCAGGCGCAGATTGCCCCCCATGCGCGGGAATGGGAAGCGGCGGGGATTATTCCCAAAGAGCTATGGCCTGAAGTCGGTGCGCTGGGGTTTGGCGGGCTTTATGTGTCCGAAGAATCCGGTGGCGCGGGGCTGTCACGGCTGGACGCGACGCTGGTGTTTGAGGCGTTGAGCATGGCCTGCCCTTCGGTGGCGGCGTTTCTGTCGATCCACAACATGTGCGCGCGGATGCTGGATTCCTTTGGGTCGGACGATCTGAAGGCGCGCTACATGCCGCAGGTCTTGAGCATGGAGACGGTGCTGTCCTATTGCCTGACCGAACCCGGTTCGGGGTCGGACGCGGCTGCGCTCAAGACGCGGGCGGTGCGGACCAATGACGGCTATGTGCTGAACGGGACCAAGGCTTTCATCTCGGGCGGGGGCTATTCCGACGCTTATGTGGTGATGGTGCGCACGGGCGAGGATGGGCCGAAGGGCGTGTCCACGGTGATCGTCGAGGATGGCGCGAAGGGCCTGAGCTTTGGCGGGCTGGAGGACAAGATGGGATGGCGCAGCCAGCCCACGCGGCAGGTGCAGTTCGACGATTGCGCGGTGCCCGCCGAGAACCTTGTCGGCGAGGAAGGCAAGGGTTTCACCTATGCCATGAAGGGTCTGGATGGCGGGCGGCTGAATATCGCGGCCTGTTCATTGGGGGCGGCTCAGCAGGCGCTGGATATGACGCTGGCCTATATGGGCGAGCGGAAAGCCTTTGGCAAATCCATCGACCAGTTTCAGGCGTTGCAATTCCGGCTGGCCGATATGGAGATCGAGTTGCAAGCCGCGCGCACCTTCTTGCGCCAAGCGGCGTGGAAGCTGGATCAGGGCGCCCCGGATGCGACGAAATTCTGCGCCATGGCCAAGAAATTCGTGACCGAGGCGGGCAGTCGCATCGTGAACCAGTGCCTGCAACTGCATGGCGGATACGGCTATCTGGCCGATTACGGGATCGAGAAACTGGTGCGCGATCTGCGCGTGCATGAAATTCTGGAAGGCACGAACGAGATCATGCGGGTGATCGTGGCACGCCAGATGCTGGCCGACAGATGAGCGACATTGCCATCCGGGTTGAGGGGCGCGCGGGACGGATCACGCTGAACCGGCCTGCGGCGCTGAACGCGCTGACCTATGACATGGTTCTGGCGATCGAGGCGGCGCTGGATGCGTGGCGCGACGATGCGGCCCTGTCCCTGATCGTTCTGGATGCTGCGGGTGAGAAAGCCTTTTGCGCGGGCGGCGATATCGCCGACCTCTATGCCAGCGGCAAGGCTGGCGATTTCGCCTATGGGCGGCGCTTCTGGGCGGATGAATACCGTCTGAACGCCAAGCTGGCCGAATATCCCAAACCCGTCGTCAGTCTGATGCAGGGTTTCACCATGGGCGGCGGCGTGGGGGTCGGCTGTCACGCAAGCCACCGGATCGTGGGTGAGACGAGCCGCATCGCCATGCCGGAATGTGGCATCGGCCTTGTGCCGGATGTGGGCGGATCGCTGCTGCTGGCGCAGGCACCGGGGCGGCTGGGGGCCTATCTGGGCCTGACGGCGGCGCGGATGGAGGCGGGTGACGCGATCATGTCGGGTTTTGCGGATCATTTCGTGCCGCAGGACCGTTGGGCTGACCTGATTGCCACGCTGTGTGAGACGGGTGACGCCGATGCCGCCGCGCGGGTCAGCGAACAGGCCCCACAAGGGCCGCTGAGCGCCCTGATGCCGCAGATCGACACCCTGTTTGCGGGCAGCACATTGCCCGAGGTGATCGCGGCCCTGCGTGGCGATGACAGCGCCTTCGCCACGGAGACGTTGAAGGCGGTGCAGCGCAACTCGCCTCTAGCGATGGCCTGCACGCTGGAGATGCTGGCGCGTCTGCGCGCGGGGGGAGCCACGATCCGTGATGCCCTTGATCTGGAATACAGGGTCACATGGCGGGCGATGGAACAGGGTGACTTCATCGAAGGAATCCGCGCGGCGATCATCGACAAGGACCGCAAGCCGGTCTGGAAACACGACATAGATACCTTGCCTGCAACGGCCGTGTCAGAGATGCTGGCACCGCTGGGCGAGGATGCTCTCAGCCTCTGAAAGGACCATGACATGAAGATCGGATTTATCGGGCTTGGCAATATGGGCGCGCCGATGGCGGCCAATCTGGTCAAGGCGGGGCACGAGGTGACGGGGTTCGACACGGCTGGTGTGACCGTTGAGGGCGTGACGCCTGCCGCCTCTGCCGCGGCGGCGGCCACGGGGGCGGATGTGGTGATCACCATGCTGCCCAATGGCGCGATCCTGCGGTCTGTCGCGGCCGAGGTGATCCCTGCGATGACCAAGGGCGCGGCGCTGGTCGATTGTTCGACCGTGGAAGTGGACAGTGCCCGCGCCGTGGCCGATCAGGCCGAAGCGGCAGGTTTGCTGGCCGTGGATGCGCCTGTATCGGGCGGCACGGGCGGGGCAACGGCGGGCACGTTGACCTTCATGGCGGGTGGCTCGGACGCGGCCTTTGCCAAGGCCAAGCCGCTGTTTGATGTGATGGGCCAGAAGGCCGTGCATTGCGGCGCGGCGGGGGCGGGACAGGCGGCCAAGATCTGCAACAACATGATTTTGGGCGTGACCATGATCGCCACCTGCGAGGCCTTCGCGCTGGCCGACAAGCTGGGGCTGGACCGGCAGAAGATGTTCGACGTGGTCTCGACCTCCTCGGGGTATAGCTGGACGATGAATGCCTATTGCCCGGCACCGGGTGTGGGGCCGAAAAGCCCTGCGGACAACGATTACAAGCCCGGTTTCGCGGCGGAGCTGATGCTCAAGGATCTGCGCCTGTCGCAGCAGGCGGCGGAGAGTGCGGATGCGGACACCCCGATGGGCAAGGCGGCGGCGGCGCTCTATGAGCAGTTCGTCGAGGCCGAGGGGGGCCGCGGGATGGATTTCAGCGCCATGCTGCCCCGGTTCGAGAAGCGCGGGCGCAGTTGAGCTGGCTGGCGGAGGCCCCTGCCCTTGCCGGGCTTGAGCCGCGCGACCGTGACCGGCTGGCGCAGTTGCGCCCCATGGACTTGCCCGCAGGCGCGGTGATCTTTCGCCCCGGTGACGCGGCGCAGGGCTATGCCGTGGTTCTGTCGGGGCGTGTGGATGTGTCGCTGACGGGGGCGTCGGGGCGCGAGATGCTGCTTTATTCGGTCGAGCCGGGGCAAAGCTGCGTGCAGACGACCTTTGGTTTGCTGTCCGAGGCTGCCTATTCCGCCGACGCCGAGACGGCGCGGGCCACGCGGCTGGTGCTTATTCCCCGGACGGTGTTTCTGGATCTGCTGGACCGCTCTGCCCCGTTTCGCGGGCTGGTTTTCGGGGCGTTTGCCGATCGCATGGCCTCGATGCTGAAGCTGGTGGAAACGGTGGCCTTCACCCGCGCCGAATGTCGGTTGGCCGCGCGTCTGCTGCATCTGTCTGCGGAGGGTCCCGTCATGGCCACGCATCAGGAACTGGCCGCGCAGGCCGGCACCGCGCGCGAGGTGGTGAGCCGGCGCCTTGAGGCATGGGCGCGCAAGGGATGGGTGCGCACCGCGCGGGGGCAGGTCGAGGTGATCGACCGCGCGGCCCTGTCGGATCTGGCGCAGGCCGACATGTGACGGTGTCACAGACAGGAGGCCGCGACTCGGGGTAGCGTTATGTCATGACCAACCAATGGAGGACGTCATGACAAGAAATGTCGGCGGTATCGACCGCATCGCCCGGATCGTGCTGGGGCTGGCCCTGCTGGTCGGATATGCGTTCAATCAGGATGGGGCCTATAGCTGGCTTTATCTGTTGGGGATCATCCCTCTGGCCACTGGCCTGATCGGCTGGTGCCCGCCCTATTCGCTGCTGGGAATCAACACCTGCCCGGCGAAGAAGTAGGCGACACACATCCCTGCCCCTGCGCGAGAAACCGCGCAGGGACGCGGGCCAGGGTTTGGCTGGCAGCGGCGAGTGACTATATCTTCTGCAAAAGGAGAGATGCCATGACCCGCCACCTGACTCTGTTGAACGTGGCGCTTGCGCTGTCTTTGCCCGCAAGCGCAATGGCCGACGCTCCACATATGGCCCGCGGCACACAAAGCTTCGGGCTTGTCCCGGTTTCCGCTGCGGGATGCCCGCCCGGCTTGGCCAAGAAGAACCCGTCTTGCGTGCCACCCGGTCAAGCCAAGAAAGCCTATCGCGGCGACTACCGCGTGGGTGATCGCTTGCCGGACGGGTTCATCCTTGTGCGGACGCCCTCGCGCTATGGTCTGGACCCGCGCCGGACCTATTACGAACGGGATGGCTATGTGGTGCTTGTTGACCGCGAGACGCGTGAGATCTTGAACCTTGTCGGTGCGATCAGCGATCTGCTGAACTGACGACCCTGCCCGTCAGGCTGACGGGCACAGGGCGAGGATCTGGGCTTCGTGGGCTGAGACGAGGGCACGTCCCTCGTCTATGGCCTCGCCCGCGCGGTGCATGTCCAGCAGACCGATCCGCCCCAGATCAAGGCTGAGCGTCAGATGGGGCGAGTCGCTGGCGGCGCGCGCCTTGCGCACGAATTCCGCCATGATGTCGATCGCCACCGAGACAACCTCGGCATAGCTGGGTGGCAGCGGAGGTTTCTCGGACGGCTCCGCGCCGACGGGGATGATCTTCTGCAACGGGCCCACGATCCTTGAGACGACCTCGTTCTGGGCGATCTGATCCCACAGGCTGTCCGGCGTCGGTGGACGCGACCAGAGCGCGTTCTCGGGCTTGGCATTGGGGTTGACGGCGATGGTCACATCCGCCCCCAGCGCGCGACAGGCCGAAGCGGGCACGGGATTGGTCAGTCCCCCGTCCAGAAGCCATTTCCCCTCGTGCCAGTGCGGGCTGACAACGCCGGGGATCGACACGGACCCGCGCACCGCATCATAGACCGATCCCTGCTGCAACCAGACCTCACGCCCGCTGGCAAGGTCGGTCGCCACCACGATCAGCGGTCGGGTCAGCGCCCCGAAACTGTCCGGCACGCCCAGATCCGTCAACACGCGCATCACGGCGCTGCCGCGCATCAGCCCACCGCCGGTAAAGCTGAAATCCATGTGCTTCAGGATATCGGCGCGGGTCTGCGCGCGGGCCCAGGCTTCCATTTCGTCCAGCCGGTCAGCGGCCCAGACGGCGCCGATCAGTGCCCCCATCGAGGATCCCGCCACGACATCGGGCTGCACACCCAGATCGCGCAGGCCCAGCAAGACGCCCACATGCGCCCAGCCCCGCGCCCCGCCTGATCCCAGTGCAAGGCCCAGCCGCATCCGATCTACTCCGCCGCGACGCGACGCCCGGTCAGCATCGGCTTGAGATAGCGTCCGGTATGGCTGCGCGGTTCTTCGGCCACGTCTTCCGGCGTGCCGACCGCGACAAGTTCACCACCCCCGTCGCCGCCTTCGGGGCCGATGTCGATGATCCAGTCGGCGGTTTTCACCACATCGAGGTTATGTTCGATCACGATCACCGTGTTCCCCTGATCGACCAGTTCGTGCAGCACTTCGAGAAGTTTCCGCACATCTTCGAAATGCAGGCCCGTGGTCGGCTCGTCGAGGATATAGAGCGTGCGGCCCGTGGAGCGTTTGGCCAGTTCCTTGGACAGTTTGACCCGCTGCGCTTCGCCGCCCGACAAGGTCGTCGCCTGCTGGCCCACCTTGATATAGCCCAGACCCACGCGCATCAGCGCGTCCATCTTCTCGCGGATGGACGGCACCGCCTGAAAGAAGGTTTGCGCATCTTCCACAGTCATATCAAGCACATCGGCGATGCTTTTGCCCTTGAACTTGACCTCCAGCGTCTCGCGGTTGTAGCGCGCGCCTTTGCAGGTTTCGCAGGTGACATAGACGTCCGGCAGGAAGTGCATCTCGATCTTGATGACACCGTCGCCCTGGCACGCCTCGCAGCGCCCGCCCTTGACGTTGAAGCTGAAGCGGCCGGGCTTGTAGCCGCGCGCCTTGGCTTCGGGCAGGCCCGCGAACCAGTCACGGATCGGGGTGAAAGCGCCTGTGTAGGTGGCGGGGTTCGAGCGCGGGGTGCGGCCGATGGGGCGCTGGTCGATGTCGATGACCTTGTCGAGCTGCTCCAGCCCCTTGATCGTCTCGCATGGTGCGGGTGTCTGGCGCGCGCCGTTCAACTTCATCGAGGCGGTCTTGAACAGGGTTTCAATCGTCAGGGTGGATTTGCCGCCGCCTGACACGCCTGTGACGCAGACGAATTTCGCCAGCGGGAAATCCACGGTCACGTCTTGGAGGTTGTTGCCGCTGGCCTTGACGACGGTGATCTTCTTGTTGTTGCCCTTGCGCCGCGTGGCGGGGACAGGAATGCTGCGCGCGCCAGACAGGTATTGCCCGGTCAGGCTGGCCGGATCGGCAATGATCTGTTCCGGTGTGCCGTGGGCGACGACGCGCCCCCCGTGCACCCCTGCGCCGGGGCCGATGTCGAAAACGTAATCGGCAAGCCGGATCGCCTCTTCGTCATGTTCGACGACGATCACGGTATTGCCCTGATCGCGCAGGTTCTTCAGCGTGCCGAGCAGGCGGTCATTGTCGCGCTGGTGCAGGCCGATGGAGGGTTCGTCCAGCACATAGAGCACGCCCGTGAGGCCGCTGCCGATCTGGCTGGCCAGCCTGATCCGCTGGCTTTCACCGCCCGAAAGCGTGCCTGCGTTGCGGCTGAGCGTGAGGTATTCGAGGCCCACATTGTTCAGGAATCCCAGACGTTCGCGGATTTCCTTGAGGATGGCGCGGGCGATTTCGTTTTTCTGATCGGTCAGATGGTCGGGGACGGTCTTGCACCAGTCGAACGCCTCGCGGATGGACATCTGCACGACCTGACCGACATGCAGGCCCGCTATGCGCACCGCCAGCGCCTCGGGGCGCAGGCGGAAACCGTTGCAGACGCCACAGGCGCGGTTGTTCTGGTAACGCTCGAACTCCTCGCGGATCCAGGCGCTGTCGGTTTCACGGTAGCGGCGTTCCATATTGGGAATGACGCCTTCGAACACGCGGGACACCTGATAGACGCGGCCGCCTTCGTCATAGCGGAAGCTGATCTCCTCGCCCGCCGAGCCGTGCAGGAAGACTTGCTGCACATGTTCGGGCAGGTCCTTCCACTTGGCGGTCTTGTCGAATTCGTAATGCTTGGCGATGGCGTCGATGGTCTGGGTGAAATAGGGGCTTTTGCCCTTGCGCCACGGGGCCAGCGCGCCGTCGCTGATCCTGAGGTTCTGATCGGGCACGACAAGACGTTCGTCGAAGAAGAGTTCCACCCCCAAGCCGTCGCAAGCCGGGCAAGCGCCGAAGGGCGCGTTGAAGGAGAAGAGGCGCGGCTCGATTTCGGGGATGGTGAAGCCGCTGACGGGGCAGGCGAATTTCTCGGAGAAGGTCATACGGTCGGGCTCGCCCTCGGATGGGGCGGTTTCCAGAACGGCGATGCCATCGGCCAGATCGAGGGCCGTGCGGAAGCTGTCTGCGAGACGGGTTTCGAGACCGGGGCGGACGACCAGTCGGTCCACCACCACGTCGATATCGTGGCGGAATTTCTTGTCCAGCGTGGGCGGTTCGTCCAGTTCGTAGAATTGGCCATCGACCTTGACGCGCTGGAAGCCCTGCTTGCGCAGTTCAAGGAATTCCTTGCGGTATTCGCCCTTGCGGTCGCGGATGATGGGGGCGAGCAGATAGGCGCGGGTGTCTTCGGGCATGGCCATGACGCGGTCCACCATGTCCTGAACCTGCTGCGCCTCGATCGGCAGGCCGGTGGCGGGGCTGTAGGGGGTGCCGACGCGCGCGAAGAGAAGGCGCATGTAATCGTAGATTTCGGTGACGGTGCCGACGGTCGAGCGCGGGTTCTTGGAGGTGGTCTTTTGCTCGATGGAGATCGCGGGCGAGAGGCCGCTGATGTGATCCACATCGGGCTTCTGCATCATGTCCAGAAACTGGCGGGCATAGGCCGAAAGGCTTTCGACGTAGCGGCGCTGCCCTTCGGCATAGATGGTGTCGAAGGCAAGGCTGGATTTGCCAGACCCCGACAGGCCCGTGATCACCACCAGTTGATCGCGCGGAATGTCCACGTCGATGTTCTTGAGGTTGTGTTCGCGCGCGCCGCGCACTTCGATTTTCTTGAGATCAGCCATATGTGCCCCCGTTCAGCCCTGCATAGATAGTGGAGCCGTGCCGAGTCTCCAATGCTTAGTTAAGAACAAGTCAAGAACATCGCATTTTCCTGCCAGCGTCAACATGCCTTTGTGATGTGGGTTCTGCCCGTTTGCTGTGCGTCCGGGCGAAAACCATGCAGAACGGTTGTTTTTATATTCCACTTTTGGAATTTATTGGTTATCCTGTCTTGACGGGGCCGCGTTGCCCCCCACATACCGCCACGACAGCATTATCAGAGGATTTCCCCATGTTCGGTTTCAAACGTCAGACGGCTCCTGCCCTGCCCCTATCCGATGCGGTTTCCCGTGTCGCGGCGGGAGAGATCCTGCTGCTTGATGTGCGGGATCATGCAGAGGTCGCGCAGACCGGCAAAGCGAAGGGTGCTGTGCATATCCCGCTCATGCGGTTGCCGACGATGGCGGATCCGCGCCATCCCGATTTCGACAAACGCCTGACCGGGGACAAGCCGATCGCGATCTATTGCGCGTCGGGCGCGCGGTCGGGGATGGCGATGAACATCCTGCAAAAACTGGGCTATGCCGAGACACACAATCTTGGCGGCTTGCGCGACTGGATGAGCGCGGGCGGTCAGGTCCAGCGCTGAGGCGGATCGCGGCCATCCCGAAATCAAAAGGCACCCCACGGGGTGCCTTTTTTCATGGGACTGCGGCAGGGTTTCAGTAGTGCAGCGCGCGGCCGTAAGCGTCCAGAACGGATTCGTGCATCATCTCGGACAGGGTGGGATGTGGGAAGACCGTGTTCATCAGGTCCTCTTCGGTTGTCTCCAGCGTCCGTCCGATGACATAGCCCTGGATCAGTTCGGTCACTTCGGCCCCCACCATATGCGCGCCCAGAAGTTCGCCCGTCTTGGCGTCGAAGATGGTTTTGATCATGCCTTCCGCCTCGCCCAGGGCAATCGCCTTGCCGTTGCCGATGAAGGGGAAGCGGCCCACCTTGATGTCATGGCCTGCGGCTTTGGCCTTGGCTTCGGTCAGGCCGACGCTGGCGATTTGCGGGTGGCAATAGGTGCAACCTGCAATGCTTTCGGGTTTGACGGGATGCGGATGGCCGCCCGCGATGAGTTCGGCGACCATGACACCCTCGTGGCTGGCCTTGTGCGCGAGCCAGGGCGCGCCAGCGATGTCGCCGATGGCGTAGAGACCGTCCACGCCAGTGCGGCAATAGGCATCCGTGACCACATGGGTGCGGTCGATCTTGACCCCCAGTTCCTCGAGCCCCAGACCTTCGGTATTGCCGACGATGCCCACGGCGGAGATGACGGTGTCGAAGGTGATCTTCTCGACCTTGCCGTCTTTTTCGATATGGGCGGTGACAGCGCCCTTGGCGCGGTCGAGTTGCTTGACGGTGGATTTCTCGAGGATCGTCATGCCCTGTTTCTGGAAGGATTTGCGCGCGAAGGCGGCGATTTCCTCATCCTCGACAGGCAGGATGCGGTCCATCACCTCGACCACGGTCGTTTCGGCGCCGAGCGTGTTGTAGAAGCTGGCGAATTCGATGCCGATGGCGCCTGATCCGATCACCAGCAGTTTCTTCGGCATGCGGGGCGGGACCAGCGCGTGGCGATAGGCCCAGACCAGATCGCCGTCGGCCTCGAGTCCCGGCAGTTCGCGGGCGCGCGCGCCGGTGGCCAGCACGATATTGGGCGCGGTCAGGTCTTCGCTGCCCTTGTCGGTCTTGACCGTGACGCGGCCCTTGGCGGGGATCGTCGCCTCGCCCATGACCACGGTGATCTTGTTCTTCTTCATCAGGTGCCCGATGCCCGAGGACAGCTGTTTGGCGACCCCGCGCGAGCGTTTGACCACGGCATCCAGATCGTAGGAGATGTTGTCCGCGCTGAGGCCGAATTCCTTGGCGCGGTGCATCAGGTGGAAGACTTCGGACGAGCGCAGCATCGCCTTGGTCGGGATGCAGCCCCAGTTGAGGCAGATGCCGCCCAGGTTTTCACGCTCGACGATCACCACCTTCAGGCCCAGTTGCGCCGCGCGGATCGCCGCCACATAACCGCCGGGTCCGGCCCCGATCACGATCAGATCAAATGCTTTGGCTGACATGCGCCCCTCCGATTCCAAAATTAGTTTGACGTTAAACTAATTTCTGCAACGCTTCAACGCGGCATATCCACCTGCGCGGCCGCGTCGTCGCAAGGGTGTGAAAGGGATCAGCCGGCCTGCAGTTGCCGCACAGTTTCGCCGTAGCCGCCCTGATCGACATAGGCCCGTTCGGGCGCGGTTGACGGACGGTCCAGCGCCGCGTTGCGATAGGGGAAACGCCCGAAGAGGCGGATCACTTCGCGATGCGCCTTGGCATGCAGCAGGTTCGACGCGCCGGTTTCCGGCATCCGCTCGTGCATCAGGCGCACGCAGCGTTCCTGGTCGCAGAGGTTTTCGGAATGCATCAGCGGCAGGTAAAAGAACTGCCGCGCGGGTTCGGCGATCTTGAGATCCCATTTGCGGTCGATGGCCGCCTTGGCCGCGGCCAGCGCGCTGCGATCGGTCGCGAAGGCCTGTCCAGACCCGCGGAACATATTGCGCGGGAACTGATCGGTCAGGATGATATAGGCCAAGGCCCCGCTGGGATAGGTCAGCCAGAGACCCAGCCCGCCCTCGGTCGCCTCTTGCCAGGTTGTCAGGAACCTGTCCCGGATCCGCTGATCCAGCGCATCTTCGGTGGCATACCAGTCCTGCGGACTGACCTCATCCAGCCAGAATGACAGAACCTCATCGGGATTGACCATGGACACACTCCTCGCCTGTGGCCGCCACTTAGTAAAAGGTTACAAAAACTTCAACCGGACTGACCAGTCAATATTTGCGACAAGGCCGACATACAATCGGATGCGTGCGGTCGTTGGCGGATGGTTGCGCTATCACGCTGTTTTTGCGCGCTCTTGTTCGGCATCGGCGGTGCTGATCGCATGTTCGCGGGCCACATCCATCGCCACCGACGTCGCCGTTGGCGAGATCGGCGCATAGGTCGCGGTTTCCGACACCGGCGGGGCGCGGCGCTGGGTCATGCGGTAGGCGGCATAGGCCGACAGCGCGATCATCAGGATGGCGATGATCAGGAAGTACCCCGGCGATCCAAAGACGCCCATCATCCAACCGGTGATCAGCGGGCCGGTGATGGCCCCGAGGCCGTTGATGAACAGCATCCCGCCCGAGGCCGAGGCCATGTCGTCTCGGTCCAGAAAATCGTTCGTATAGGCGATGAGCAGCGAGTAGAGCGGATTGGATGTGCCCCCCACAAGGAAGGCGGCGACCAGCAGCACGGGGAAGGATGTTCCGGCCATCATGCCCAGCAGCGCCCCTGCCCCGCCCATGGCCGAGGCCATCAGGATCAGCATGCGGCGGTCCATCCGGTCCGACAGCCAGCCCAGCGGGAATTGCAGCACCGTGGCGCCCAGATAGAAGGCTGTCACGAAGAGCGAAATCTCGGGGATGCTGAGGCCGGTGCGCGCGCCATAGACGGCCGCCATGCCGAATTGCGCGGCAAAGACGCCGCCGAGCAGGAACATCCCCGTGCAGCCCAGAGGCGAGACCTTGAAGAGCGCGCGCAGGGTCATGGGTTTGGTCGTCTCGAAGGCCGGGGTCGGCGTGACCGATAGCAGGATCGGCGCGAAGGCGATCGACACCAGCACCGACGGGATCACGAAGAGGATGAACCCGCCCGGATCGGCCACCAGCAGCAGACCTTGCGCGATCATGATGCCGCCCACCTGCACCAGCATATACATCGACAGGGCCTGCCCGCGCGTCTCGTTCGTGGCAGCGTTGTTCAGCCAGCTTTCGGCGGTGACATAGACGCCGCAGAAGCAAAAGCCGATGACCACGCGGCAGGCCATCCAGACCCAGGGGTTCGGCAGGCTGGGATAGAGGATCAGCACGGCGGAAATCAGCGATCCGAGGGCGGCGAAGACGCGGACATGGCCGACGCGGCGGATCATTTCGGGGGCAAGCTTTGACCCGCCAAGGAAACCGACGAAATAGGCGGACATGATCAGCGACATCTCGAAGGTGGAAAACCCCTCGATCTCGCCGCGCACGCCCAGGAGGGTGCCTTGCAGACCATTGCCGATCATCAGGAGCAGAAGCCCCAGAAGAAGCGCCCATGCATTGGACAGAAATTTCAGCATTGGGTCCTCCTTGGCAGCGCCGCACCTCGTGCCACGGGATTGTAACATCAGGCTAACGGGGGCTTGCCCCGCCTGTCACGGACAAAAACGACTCATTGATGTCGCCTGCCCCGTGTTCGGCCCCTCCCTCACATCTCAGCGCGGCGGGATCAACAGCGAGGCATCGCCGTAGGAGAAAAACCTGTAGCCTTCCGCAATGGCATGAGCGTAGATCCGCCGGACCCGCTCTTGCCCCATCAGGGCCGAGACCAGCATCATCAGCGTCGATTTGGGCAGATGAAAATTGGTCATCAGCGCATCGGTCACGCGAAAGGTGAAGCCCGGATAGATGAAGATGTCGGTATCTCCGGACCAGGGCGCGATCTGGCCTGTCGCGCGGGCGGCGGTTTCGATCAGGCGCAGGGCGGTCGTGCCTACGGGGATGATGCGCCCTCCCGCCGCCTGTGTCGCGGCAATCTCGGCGGCGGCGGCCTCGCTGACCTCGCCCCATTCTGCGTGCATGCGGTGGGTGGTCACGTCATCCACCTTGACCGGCAGGAAGGTGCCCGCGCCCACATGCAGCGTGACATGGCTGAATTGAACGCCCATGTCCGAGAGTGCCTTCAACAGAGGCTCGTCAAAATGCAGCGATGCGGTCGGCGCGGCCACCGCCCCGGCACGACGCGCCCAGACTGTCTGATAATCTTCCTTGTCCTGCGCATCCGCCGCGCGCCGCGCCGCAATATAGGGCGGCAGGGGCATCGCCCCGGCCTCGGCCAAAGCCGCGTCGAAATCATGGCCGGTCAGATTGAAGGACAGGATGCCTTGCCCTTCCTCTCGCCCCTCCAGCGTGGCGGAGAGCGTGTCCGAGAACACGATCCTTTCGCCTGTGTGCAGTTTCTTCAGCGGCTTGATCAAGGCCGACCACAACCCGCCTGCGCGCGGCTCGAGCAGGGTCACTTCGATCCTTGCGGCTGTGTCACCCGCAGCGCCGCTACGGTGGCGCAGACCGGTCAGCCGCGCGGGAATGACACGGGTATCGTTCAGGATCAGCCGGTCGCCGGGCCGCAGCCATGAGGTCAGGTCGCGCACATGGGCATCGTGGATCGTGTCGCCCTCGGCCACCAGAAGCCTTGCGGCGCTGCGCGGCTTGACCGGGCGCGTGGCGATCAGCGCGTCCGGCAGGTCGAAATCGAAATCGGACAGATGCATCAGTATCCCCGGTGAATGGACTGTTCCGCGCCCAGATAGAGATTGCAGGCGCCTGCTGCAACCGCCGGGCTGATCAGCCGTCCGCACCGGCGCGGGGTTCAGGTGCCGGACGACGGAATATCTCACGCAGCATGCCGGGGGCCAGCGCCGAGAGCGGATTGAGCTGCACCCGTGGCGCATCGGGCGTGCCGCCCAACTGATAGGTAAAACCGATCAGCCCCTCGCCCTTGCGGGTCAGCAGCGAGCCGATCCCGTTGAGCATGAACACGGGCGAAAACACGCCCTGAAAATCCATCTCCTTGCGCGCCAGATTGTAATAACCATCCATGGACACGCCCAGAGAGGCACCGGTCGCCGAACTGCTGCGCAATACCACCTGCTCGGGTGTGAGCAGGAAATCCGCCTCGACATCGGCAAAATGCAGACCCGCGCCGTTCATCTGTTCCAACAAGCCCACCACGCTGACGGCATTGATCAGCGCCGCCAGCGCCGGAGCGTCGCGCAGCCGCACATTTCGCACGGTCAGCATGCCGTCATAGGTTCCCGGTCCGCCGGTCGGGCGCAACGTCAGGTCCATCGCCCCCTCTCGCGCCTGTCGCAGCAGGCCGGCTGCGGCAAAGACCTGTCCGGCATTGTCAGACTGGATCCGGACAGCGCTGCGGCCATTCATCGGCACCACGCGGCCCACAACCGGTGCCTGCCCGTTCACCTGCGCGCTGAAGGTTCCGTCCAGTCCGTTCGTGGTTCCGAACTCGCCGCGGAAACCGGTCAGGGCGATCCCGTCCGAGATCACCAACCGGTCCAGCGCAAGGCTGAGCGGACCGCTGGTCTGCCCGCTTCCCGCGGATGTGGACAAGGTGCTGCGCCGCAGATCGACCTGCCCGCCAGTGACCGCGATGGCTGGTCCGCGGCCCGCCCCGCGCCCGGTCAGGGTCACCGGACCGTCGAGCCAGCCTGCCGCCTGCACCCGGTCCAGACGCGCGGTGGCCAGTTGGCCGTCGGCGGTCAGGTCCAGCGCGCCGGTCAGGGTCAGGCCGGGCGCGTCTATGGCGATGCGGCTGATGGCGACCGGGTTGCCCAATGTCCCCGCAACTTCCAGCGTGCCCGCCGTGGCACGCGGCAGGGACCAGCCAAGCGCGGGCACCGACAGGCCCAGCCCTGCCATGTCCGAGGTCAATCGGAAGGCCGGGGCGCGGTCGCGTTCGAGGTCCAGACGGATCTGCCCCTGTCCGGCCCCGCTGAATGTGCCGGGCGGCAGGTTCAGATCGAACTCGTCGGCAAAAGCCTGCGACAGGGTCACGGTGCCGTTCACCTCGCTCTGGCCGCGGGTATTGTCGCGCAGCGCCGTGCTCCAGACCGCGTCGAAGGGCACATCGCCCAGCCGCCCCTCTCCGCCGATGCTCAGGCTGTTGGTGTCGGCCTTCACCTCCATCGCGGCGGCGCGCAGGATGCGACCGGGCATGATCGCGTCGCTTTCCACATCCCGCAGCCGGGCGCTTGCCGCAAAGCGCAAGGCGTCAAGCGGCATGGGGCGTTGCAAGGGCATGTCGATCAGGGCGGTCACCTCGGCAAAGCCCTTGGCCAGATCGACGGGGCGACCCGCCTTTTCCAGAAACCGCAGGTTCGGGCTGTCCAGCATCGCCAGAACGCCCGTGATGCTGCCGGATGCGGCCAGACGCACCTGTGCCGGGGTCGGACGCCGGGACACATCCGGGATGATGAAGCTGGTGCCGGCCACATCCAGTTGCCCCCCTTGCGGCGGCGTCACGGTGCCTTCGGTGGCGCTGACCACAAAGCGCCGCCCGGTCAATGTGGCCTGCCCCGCGGCTTGCGTCAGCAGCGGCATGTCGCGGGCATAGGTCACGTTGGCCTGATCGAAGCCGAAGCCCAGATACACCTGATCAGGCGTGCCCGGCACGCGGCGATAGCCCAGTTGCACATCATGCAGCCGCGCGCTGTGGACGTTGTCCGCCACCCAGTTGCGCGTTTTCGGCACAAGCCGTTCGGGCCAAAGCTGAAGGATGCGCTCGGGCAGCACCGCATCCATGCTGCCATTCACCGCCACGGTCCAGCCGGTGCTGCCGACGCCGACGCGGCCATCCAGCAACAGGCGCTGCCCCCGGTCGAACAGGGTCATCTGGCCCAGCGTCAGTTCGAACGGGTCCAGTTTCAGCCGCAGGTCCACCAGCGCCTCTTCCAGCTGGACGGGTGTATCATAGAGATCGGCCGGACTGGCGGTGATATCCAGAATGCGGAACTGCCCCAGCAGCGTCGAGGGCCAGCCATCCTCAAGCTCGGCGATGGTGGCGCGCCCCTCGGCCCGGGCGGTGATCCACTTGCTGCGCACGGACAGGTCGTCGAACTGAAGCTGCCCGCTTTGGGGTGTATAGGTCAGATAGGTGCGCGCGGAGTCGAAGGGGATCGGGGCCGCCTGATCGTCGGGCTGCACGACGCCTTTTCCGATCTGCAACGCCACGCTGAGCGGCCCCAGGCTGCCATCCGCGGCGACCGAGACCCGCATGGCACCCGAGATGGGCGCGCGCAGGACGCCAAGCCAGGCCAGCGCACCGGACTGGCTGGCCAGGTCCGCCGCGGTCATATCCTCGAAATTCAGGCCGATCTGGGCGGCGGATGTGCCGATCTGTCCGGTATAGTTGAGGCTGAGCGAGGTTGCATAGTCGTAGCCGGACAAGAGCGAGACATCCCCGCGCAGGGTCAGATCGTCTCCGTTGCGGCGCAATTCGACCCGGCCGCCATCCACCTGCCAGGCCCGACCCGTGCGGGCATCTTCATAGCGCAGGCCAAGGTTGTCGGCGTCGATCACGGTCAGCCCGGCAAAGCGCGGCTGGTTCAGCAGACGGTCAAGGCCTTCGAGCAAGGCGGCGGGGTTAGGGGCCTGTTCGACCGGTGGCAGCGCATCGCCGAAGGCCAGATCGAAGGTCCCGTCCGCCATCCGGCGCAGGGTCAGCCGCGCGCCGGACAGGATCACGCGCCCCGGTTCGAGCCGCCCGCGCAAGAGCGCCTCGCCGGACACCCCCGCTTCCAGATCGCCCAGCGTCATCATCGGCGGTCCGCCCACTTCGCGCAGCGCCACATCGCGCAGGCGAATCCGGGGGGCCCAGCCTTCATCGACGATCAGCACAAGGTCACTGAAGGCGATTTCCATCCCCGGCAGCGCCTCGGCGATCCGCGCCTCGATCCGGTCGCGCATCCAGTCCGGCGCCGCGATGGGTCGCCCGACGGACCAGAGCAACAGACCGGCGACGAGGCCGAAAAGCAGACCCAGGACGGTGATCGTGCCCAGCACCGACCGCAGCATCGAGCCGCGCAACCCCTGTCGGGCACGCTCTTTGCGCGTCGGACGTGCGGGCTTGCCTGCGGCGCCCGCCGGCGCATCGCCTTCGGGGCGCGCCACGGTGTCGGTAGGCTTGTCTGGTTCCCCTGATGTCATCCCGCTCCGGTCTGCCTGTCTGTCCTGCAAGGCGGCGTTCAGGCCCGAAAGGCCCGGCAGCACGCGTCTGGGTATGATCTTCAACGCCCCAACGGTCCTGTTCTGTCGCACAGGTCCGCCATTTTACGGTGAAACTTCCGCTCACCTGTCTTTATTGTCGCCTGTCACGGCCTAATATGAAACTCACATTTTCACCAACCCGAGGATACATGATGCCCGACGTCTCCGCACAAGCTCCGGATTTCACTCTGCCCCGTGATGGGGGCGGCACCGTCACCCTTTCGGCCCTGCGTCCGGCCCCCGTTGTCCTGTTCTTCTATCCGCGCGACGATACACCGGGCTGCACGACCGAGAACAAGGACTTCTCGGCTTTGCTGGACCAGTTCACCGCTGCGGGCGTGCAGGTTTTCGGCATCTCCAAGGAAGACATCACCAGCCATGACAAGTTCCGCGACAAGCATGGTCTGCGGGCGCCCCTGCTGTCGGATGCCGACAGCACCGTCTGCGAGGACTATGGCGTCTGGAAGGAGAAATCCATGTATGGCAAGAAGTTCTTCGGAATCGAACGCAGCACCTTTCTGATCGACGGATCAGGCCGTATTGCCAAGGTCTGGTCCAAGGTCAAGGTGCCCGGCCATGCCGAAGAGGTGCTGGCGGCGGCAAAGGCGCTCTGACGGCGGAAAAGGGAAAAGGGACAGGGCGGATGAGCGACAAGACGCTGGCGCAGATGGCGGTCGAGGTGCTGACAACGGCCGATGGGCGCGCCAAGACCGCCCTGTCCCATGCCCATGCCGCGGCATGGCGGGCGGCGCGGGCGGCGGGCGCTCCGCTGACCATCGGGCACGCAACCCCGCCGGACCATCCGGCGCGGCCTGCACAGCCGGAACTGCTTGATCCGCGTGATGTGCCCCGCCGCAGGCCCGGCAGCCCGCAGGGCCGCATCGCCATGCTGCATGCGGTGGCGCATATCGAGTTGAACGCGGTCGATCTGCACTGGGACATCATCGCGCGTTTCGCGGATGTGCCGATGCCCTTGGGATTCTACGATGACTGGGTCAAGGCGGCGGACGAGGAATCGAAACATTTCAATCTGTTATGCGACTGTCTTGAAGCGCAGGGCAGCCATTATGGTGCGATGCCTGCCCATGCGGGGATGTGGCGTGCGGCATCGGACACGGCGGCGGATTTCATGGGCCGTCTGGCCGTGGTGCCCATGGTGCTGGAGGCGCGGGGGCTGGACGTGACGCCCGGTATGATCGCGCTGTTCGAGAAAGCGGGCGACCAGCAGACCGTGGAGGCGCTGAACGTCATCTATGCCGAGGAGGTCGGCCATGTCGCCTATGGCTCGAAATGGTTCCACTTTCTCTGCGGACGGCACGATCTGGATCCCAAGGAGGTTTTCCATACCCTTGTCCGGCGCTATTTCCACGGGCTTCTGAAACCGCCCTTCAACGAGGAAAAGCGCGCCGAGGCCGGTCTGCCCCCTGATTTTTATTGGCCTTTGACCGAAGAAACACCGGCCGCATAGGACAAATTCCGCGCGGAGTCGGCGGGTTTTTGCCCAATTTCGAGCATCTGCCCGATACATCCGCATTCTTGCCGCAAACGTCTTGCCCCACGGCCCCACCCTGTTTACCACCTGTGCAGGGGTGGCGTTGGGGATGAACGGCCGCTCTTCCAGGGGATGGGACAAGGGACAGATTGGTGAGAACACGACTGGCAATCCGGATCGATGCCACACTTGAGCGTTGGTTTCCGGAACGACGGCTGTTTCTGCGATCAGACACAGATACACGCTTTATCCGGCTGAAGCCGGGAACCCAGATGATCGCCTTCTCGGGCGCGGCGCTTGTCGTGGCCTGGGCCATCATCGCGACAGCGATCCTGCTGATGGACAGCATCGGATCGGGCAATTTCCGCGAACAGGCCAAGCGTGACCAGCGCACCTATGAAACGCGGCTGAACATCCTGTCCTCCGAGCGCGATGCGCGCGCCGCCGAGGCGCTGGCCGCGCAGGAACGGTTCAACTCCGCACTTGAACAGATTTCCGTGATGCAGTCGCAACTGCTGCAATCCGAAACGCGCCGCCGCGAGATGGAGACAGGGATCGAAGTGATCCAGAGCACCTTGCAGCGCACCATGCGCGAGCGCGAAGCCGCCCGTCTGGAACTGGCCGCGCTGAAAGAGCAGGTGACCAATGGTGCCGATGGCAACGGCGAAGTCATGGCTTCGGGCCGGGCTGCGGGCGAGGCGATCGACTTTCTGTCGGATGCTCTGGCTGAAACCGCCGCAGAGCGCGACATCGTGCGCGCCGACGCGGAGGATGCTTTGCTGCGGGCCGACGAGATGGCCTTCGAGATCCGCCTGATGCAGGATCAGAACGACCAGATCTTCCGGCAACTGGAAGAGGCGATGACCGTGTCGGTCAAGCCGCTGGACAAGATGTTCCGCTCGGCCGGGCTGAACACCGACACGATCATCAACCAGGTCCGTCGCGGATATTCCGGCCAGGGAGGTCCGTTGACCCCTTTGAGCTTTTCCACCAGCGGCGACGCGGGAATAGCCCCTGATGCGGAACGTGCGAACCGGATCCTGAACCAGTTGGATCAGTTGAACATCTACCGGATTGCCGCGCAGAAGGCCCCTTTTGCGACGCCGGTGAGATCGGGCTTCCGCTTTACCAGCGGCTTCGGTGTGCGGCGCGACCCCAAGACCGGCGGACGGCGGATGCATGAAGGTGTCGATTTCGCGGGCCCCGTGGGCACGCCGCTGTTCGCCACCGCCGATGGCACCGTGATTCACGCGGGCTGGCAGTCGGGTTATGGCCGTCTGGTCAAGATCCAGCACGAGTTCGGGATCGAGACCCGCTTTGCCCATCTGTCCAAAATTAACGTGAACGTCGGACAAAGGGTATCGCGCGGGGATCGTATCGGTGATATGGGATCCTCTGGACGTGTGACCGGACCCCATCTGCATTACGAAGTGCGCGTGGGCGGACAGGCCGTCAATCCAATGATCTATATCAAGGCTGCAAACGATGTTTTCTAAGAGCAAAATCAACGAGCCGGGTCCCAAGGCACCCGAAGCACCGAAACCGACGATGCCGGAAACTGCGGCCACCACGCCGAATGAATTCAAGGCCAGCGCGCCCAAGCCCAAGCCGCCAGCCTCGGTGCTGTCTTCGGACCTGCATATCACCGGCAACCTCAAGACGACCGGCGACATTCAGGTGGAAGGCTCGGTCGATGGCGATATCCGCGCGCATCTGCTGACCATCGGTGAAAGCGCGACCATCAAGGGCGAGGTTGTGGCCGATGATGTGGTCATCAATGGCCGTATCGTGGGCCGTGTCCGTGGTCTGAAGGTGCGGCTGACCTCGACCGCGCGGGTCGAGGGTGACATCATCCACAAGACGATCGCGATTGAGTCCGGCGCGCATTTCGAAGGATCGGTGCAGCGTCAGGACGATCCGCTGACCCCCAAGGGCACCGCGCCCGCCGCCAAGGCCACCGGCCCCGACAGCACAAGCTGATCTGCCGCACAGGCAGGCAAAAGGCGCCGCTGCATCGCAGTCGGCGCCTTTTTTCTGTCCGGGCATCAGGTCAGTACGCTTCCAGCTCGGCATCCCAGTAAAGGTAATCCATCCAGCTTTCGTGCAGGTGGTTGGGCGGAAATTTGCGCCCCATGTTCCGCAGCTCCTCGGCGGCGGGGGCGCGTGGCGGTTTGCGCAGATGCATGCCCGCATGGCGCAGGGACTTGGCCCCCTTGCGCAGATTGCAGGGGGCGCAGGCGGCCACCACATTCTGCCAGCTTGTGATCCCCCCCGCCGCACGCGGCACCACATGGTCGAAGGTCAGATCGCCCTTGGCCCCGCAATACTGGCAGCTGAATTCGTCCCGCAGAAAAAGATTGAAGCGCGTGAAGGCCACGCGCTTCTGGGGTTTGACGTAATCTTTCAGCACCACCACCGACGGAAGCCGGAAGACGGTGCTGGGGCTTCGGACCACATGGTCATATTCGGCCACGATATCCACGCGGTCCAGCCAGGCAGCCTTGACCGCCTCTTGCCAGGGCCAGAGCGACAGCGGGTAGTAGGACAAGGGCCGGTAATCCGCGTTCAGCACAAGCGCGGGGTAATGCCTGAGCACCGCCGGTTCCCTGACGAATTCTGTTCTGAAATCTACACTCATCTGGCGCAAAGCTCCCCTGCCCTGTCTGCCGGTCTCTGGCTCCAGAGCGGGTGCACCCGCCCCGTCAATGTCAGACTATATATCGTGGTGCGTATCCGGCAAGCCCCACGACATGCAGTAGCCATGCCAAATGCATTAGTGCGCCGATGCGACAGTCATATGACGCTTGTTCCCTGCGGAGGCGCGCCGCCCCCCTTGGAGGGAGGCCATTGAATGCCTATTTTTAAGGCATGACAGAGATAACACGCCATGACGCCCCGCCCCCGCCGCTGTCGGCCATTCTGGAAACCGCGCTCTATGTCGATGACCTTGTCAAGGCGCGCCAGTTCTATGGCGATGTGCTGAAACTGGAGATTCTGACCGAGGTGGAAGGTCGCCACGTCTTTTATCGTCTGGGTCAGGCGATGCTGTTGTTGTTCGATCCGATCGCAACCTCCGGCCCCATGGCGGACCCGCCTGCCCCTCAGGTTCCACCGCATGGCGCGACCGGGCCGGGGCATGCCTGCTTTGCCGTTGCGCGCGACGACCTGACGGTCTGGCGCGATGCTCTGACAGCCGCAGGCGTTCAGATCGAGTCCGAGGTCACATGGCCGAACGGTGCAAAGTCGATCTATTTCCGCGATCCGTCCGGCAATTCGCTGGAAATGGCCGAGCCCGGTCTGTGGTTCGAGGGTGCCTGAGGCGCCTAAAGGCTGAGCTTGTCGCGCATGAAGGCCAGTGCGACGGACAGGCCGTCCGGCGCGATGCCGTGGGCGGTGCCCTTCATGATATGGGCGAAGACTTCGGTGAAGCCTGCATCCTGCAGGGCTTGCGCGGCTTGCGGCAGCGATTGAACGGGGACCACATCATCGGCGTCGCCATGCACCAGCAGGATGGGCATGCGGCTGACCACCTCGTCGGGCAGGACCTCGGGCTGAAGCAGACGGCCTGAAAAGGCGATCACGCCCGCCACCGGGTCTTCGCGGCGCGGAGCCACATGCAGCGACATCATCGAGCCTTGGGAAAAGCCAAGGAGGACCATCTGTTCGGGCAACAGATCCTCGTCCACCAGAATCCCATCGAGAAAGGCGTTCAGATCCTCGACCGCTGCCTGCATGCCGCGGGCCGCCTCTTCCTCGGAGGAGCCGTCGATCCAAGGGATCGGGAACCACTGGAAGCCGAAGGGCGCACCAGCGCAGGCTTCGGGCGCGTCAGGGGCCACGAACAGCGTGTCCGGCAGATGTTCGCCCAATGGATCGGCCAAACCCAGAAGATCGGCCCCATTGGCCCCATAGCCATGCAGGAACACCACGACCGAGCGTGTCTCGCCCGACAATGGCGCGCGGCGCTGTGCGTTCAAACCCCGAGTCATGCGATCCCTTCCTTCTGCTTTTGCACATGGTAGTAGGCCCAAAGCATCCGCGCCGCAACCGAGCGCCACGGGCTCCATCCGGTCGCCATCTGTCGGAGCGCGGATTCGCGCGGGCGGTCGGGCAGGTTGTAGAGCATCCGTGCCCCTTCCTGCAGCGCCAGATCGCCCGGCGCGAAGACATCCGCATGGCCAAGGCTGAACATGGCATAGATTTCGGCGGTCCAGATGCCGATGCCTTTGACCGCGACCAGCGTGGACACAACCTCGTCGGTGGGCGCGTCTCGGAGCGCGGCATAGTCGATCCCCGCCGCCGCCAAGGCATGGGCATAGGCGGCTTTCTGGCGGCTGAGGCCGAGGGCGCGCAATTCGTCTTCGCTATGCTGTGCCACGGACTCGGGCGTCGTGAGCCCTGCGGCCTCCAACCGGCCCCAGATCGCGCGGGCCGAGGCGACGCTGACCTGCTGGCTGACGATGGCGCTGAGGAGTTGGGCGAAGCCATCCGGGCGGCGGCGCAGCGGCAAGGGGCCGGTGGCCGCATAGGCCCGCGCCATGGCAGGGTCAGTGGCGCAGAGCCAGTCCACGCCTTCGGCCACGCAGGCATCGGTGAGGATGATGCGCTGGGTCATGAGCGGTGATCGACGGGCGAATCAAGTGGTGCGGCGGCGGTATGCATGGGACAAACCCTATCCCAGCAGCCCTGAAAGGCCAGCCCGGCCCGGTGAAGCGGGCCGACTTTCCCCGGATCGGCGAAAAGACCGGCCATCCCGCCGGGATGTGCCCCTCTGGCACAATGTTTGCCTTGGCTGGGCACGGCAGAACCAGAGGAGATCGCTCGCCCTGGGAGTGGGAAGATGTTCTGGTCAGTGGCCCGTTCTTACCCTGATTTTCGGAATTTTCCGCTTTGAATCACATCTTACCGGAACGATATTCCGCTTATGAGCAACATGTTCCCCCTTCCCAATGCCCAATGGCCGGTGATGAGCCCCGGTTCTGTCTGGTTGTGCGGCGCAGGCCCCGGCGATCCCGGTCTTCTGACGCTGCACGCGCTCAACGCGCTCAGGCAGGCGGATGTGGTTGTCTATGACGCGCTGGTCAGCCAGCAGATCCTTGATTGGGCACCGCAGGCTGTGCTGGAATATGCGGGCAAGCGGGGCGGCAAGCCTTCGGCGGTGCAGGAGGATATCACCGACAGGCTGGTGGCGCTGGCCAGTCAAGGCAAGCGTGTGCTGCGTCTGAAAGGGGGCGATCCGTTCGTCTTTGGGCGCGGGGGCGAGGAGGCGCGGGTGCTGATCGCGGCGGGTATCGCCACGCGGATCATTCCGGGCATCACGGCCGGGATCGGCGGGCTGGCCTATGCGGGTATTCCCGTGACGCATCGCGAGGTCAATCAGGCGGTGACCTTCGTGACCGGCCATGACGCCACGGGCGAGACACCCGTCAGCGTGGACTGGACTGCGATTGCGCAGGGCAGCCAGATGATCGTGATCTATATGGGCATGAAACATGTGGGCCAGATCGCGGCCAAGCTGATCGCCGCAGGGCGCAGCCCCGACGAGCCTGCCGCCGTGGTCGTGTCCGCCACTACGCCGCAGCAGCGCGTGCTGGATACGACGCTGGGCGGGATGGAGGCGGATATCGCCGCCTCCGGGCTGGAGCCGCCTGCGATCCTATGCATCGGCGAGGGCGTGCGTTTGCGCCACGGGCTGGACTGGCAGGCGCTGGCGGTGGGCCTGTCGCCCGCTTTGCGTCCGGCCATGGCGGCCAGCTGACAGCGCAGCTTGCTGCATTGCGGCAGGATTATCGCCCTTGCGAGCGCCGCGCGCGCGGTCTAGCACTTTCGCATGAGCGAAACTGCATATATCCCCGACGACGCCCGCGCCAAGCGCAACGTGATGATCCTTGTGATGGCGCAGGCCATTCTTGGCGCGCAGATGCCGATGATCTTTACCATCGGCGGGTTGGCGGGACAGTCTCTGGCGACGAATCTGTGCTGGGCGACGTTGCCCATCTCGCTCATCGTGCTGGGGTCAATGCTGGCCGCGACGCCCGTTTCCGCCATCATGCAGAAATATGGCCGCCGCACGGGGTTCCTGATCGGGACCACGGCGGGGGCGATTGGCGGGGCCATCGGGGCTTATGGGCTGTATGTGGCATCCTTTCCGATTTTCCTGCTGGGCAGTTTCATCACCGGTATCTACATGTCGGGGCAAGGGTTTTACCGCTTTGCCGCCGCTGATACGGCGTCTGATGCCTTCCGGCCCAAGGCGATTTCCTATGTCATGGCGGGGGGCCTGCTGAGTGCGGTGATCGGCCCGCAACTGGTGAAAGTTACCGCCGAGTCGATGGTCATCCCCTTCCTCGGCACCTATCTGGCGGTCATCGCGGTCAATGTGATCGGGTCGGGGCTGTTCTTCTTTCTGGACATTCCCACGCCCAAGCCACCTGCCCATGACGCGCCCAAGGGGCGCAGCCGGATGGACCTGCTCAAGACACCCGCCGTGGCCGTGGCCGTCATCTGCGCCACCGTGTCCTATGCGCTGATGAACCTTGTCATGACCTCTTCGCCGCTGGCGGTGGTGGGCTGCGGGTTTCAGACCAATGACGCGGCCAATGTGGTGACGGCGCATGTTCTGGCGATGTATGCGCCCTCGTTCTTCACGGGCCATCTGATTGCCCGTTTCGGGGTGGAGCGGATCGTGGGGCTTGGCCTTGTGATCCTTGCGGGGGCCGGCGGCGTGGCCCTGATGGGGGTCGAGCTGGAGCATTTCTTCGTGGCGCTGATCCTGCTGGGGATAGGCTGGAACTTCGGCTTTATCGGGGCGACCACGATGCTGGCCGCGAACCATGCCCCGCATGAGCGCGGCCGGGTGCAAGGCATGAACGACCTGATCGTCTTCGGCGGGGTGACGATGGCCTCGCTGTCATCGGGCAGTCTGATGAACTGCTCGGGCGGGACCGCGCAGGAGGGCTGGATGGCCGTCAATATGGCCATGCTGCCGTTTCTGGTGCTGGCCACGGGCGCGTTGATCTGGCTGGCGATGCAGCCGAAAGAGGCGTGACTGTCTAAAAGAGGCGCGCGCGCAGCAGGGTGAGGCGGCGCAGCGCCTCGGGTTCGGCCAAGCGTCCCTCGGGAATTGCGGCGGGATCGCGCAGGGCGCGGCTAAGGATCGCTTTGGCGCGCCATGCTGCAAGTTCCGCGATGCGCTGCGGCAGGTTGGGACGGGCACCCCGTCGCTTCAGCCTGTCCAGATGGGACGTGACCAGATCGCTGAACTGCGCGGTGGTCATTTCGGGCAAGGGGTTGATGCCGCGGGCCAGAAACATCGGCACGCCCAAAAGGTAATTGGCCAGCCCCGCTGCCGCGCCACGATCGCGGGCGCGCACCTCATCCGTGCAGCCAAGCGCACGGGCGGTGGCCCACATCAGCGTTCCGCCTGTTTCGGCGACGTATTCGGCCAGATCATCGGCGCTGGCCATCGGCAGGCGCTGCGCCTCGCGACGGCGCGCCGCCACGCAGCCCATCAGCAGGCACGCGCCATCAGGGTCCAGAACCTGCGCCAGCGGGGTGGCGACCTCGTGCCGGCGGACGGGCCCGCCCGAGGCGATCTCCTCCAGCACATCATGCCACCATTGCAGGCGCATTTCCGCGATCAGGGGTTCGTTGCTCATCCAAGGGGCGCGGGCGATTTCAAGGTTGAAGGCGTAGATCGGAAACAGGATCCGGCGCATCGCGACAGGTGCCGCCATGGTCGCGGCGAAACGGTCGGGGTCGCCGCGCTCGACGATCTGCGCGCAGGCGGCCGTATCTGCGGTGATCATGCGCGAGCCCCGGCTGTCTCGGTGGCTTCACGCAGCAGTTTCCAGTTGATCGCATCCAAGAGCGCCTCGAAGCTGGCGTCAACGATGTTGGGGCTGACGCCCACGGTGGACCAGCGGCGGCCCTGCCCGTCCTCGCTGTCGATGATGACGCGGGTCACGGCCTCGGTGCCGCCTTGCGTGATGCGGACCTTGAAATCGACCAGACGCATATCGGCGATGGCCTCGCTATATTGGCCCAAGTCTTTACCGAGTGCCTTGGCCAGCGCGTTCACCGGACCACGGTCTGATCCCGCCTCATCCATCGACTCGCTGACCGAGAGTTTCTTTTCGCCGTCCACTTTCACCACGACGACCGCCTCAGAGAGGCTGACCATGCGGTCATACTTGTTCTTGCGACGCTCGACCGTGACGCGGTAGCGCTTGACCTCGAAGAAGGCTGGGGCCTGGCCCATCTCGGCGCGGGCCAGCAGTTCGAAACTGGCTTGGGCGGTGTCATAGGCATAGCCCTGTTCCTCGCGCGCTTTCACCACTTCGAGGATGCGGCCCAGCACCGGGCTGTCGGGGGCAACGTCCAGCCCCGCCTCGGCCAGACGGCGGCGCAGATTGGATTGGCCTGCCTGATTGGACATGGGGATGATGCGGGTATTGCCCACAACGGCGGGGTCGATATGTTCGTAGGTCGCGGGGTCCTTGAGGATCGCGCTGGCATGCAGCCCGGCCTTGTGGGCAAAGGCGGAAGCGCCGACGTAAGGCGCCTGCCGCATCGGCACGCGGTTCAGGATATCGTCCAGACGGCGGCTGGCGCGGGTGAGGCCCGAGAGGGCCTCAAGGGTCACGCCCGTTTCATACAGGCTGGCATAGGGTTCCTTGAGCAGCAGTGTCGGGATGATCGTGGTGAGGTTCGCATTGCCGCAACGCTCGCCCAGACCGTTGAGCGTGCCCTGCACCTGCCGCGCGCCTGCGTCGATGGCGGCCAGCGTGCCCGCCACAGCGGTTTCAGTGTCATTATGGGTGTGGATGCCCAGACGGTCGCCGGGGATGCCAGCGGCGATGACCTCAGCCGTGATACGGCCGATCTCTTCGGGCAGGCAGCCGCCGTTGGTGTCGCAGAGCACGATCCAGCGTGCGCCCGCGTCGAGCGCGGCTTTCAGGACGGTGAGGGCGTAATCGGGGTTGGCGCGGTAGCCATCGAAGAAATGTTCGGCATCGAACAGCGCCTCGCGGCCCTGCGCCACCAGATGACTGACCGAGGCGGAGATGTTTTCTGCATTCTCTTCGAGTGTGATCCCCAGCGCTGTGGTGACGTGGAAATCATGGGCCTTGCCGACCAGACAGACGGCGCTGGTCCCTGCGTTCATCACGGCGGCCAGAACGTCATCATTGGCGGCCGAGCGCCCTGCCCGCTTGGTCATCCCGAAGGCGGTCAATGTGGCCCGCGTGCGAGGGGCGGCTTCGAAAAAGGCGCTGTCGGTGGGGTTGGCACCGGGCCAGCCGCCCTCGATGTAATCCACGCCAAGCGCGTCCAGCATCCCGGCGATGGTCAGCTTTTCAGCGGTCGAGAATTGCACACCCTGCGTCTGCTGCCCGTCACGCAGGGTGGTGTCGTAGAGGTAGAGGCGGTCTTTTGGCATCAAAGCCCCTCCAGTTTGGCAGGATCGAAGCCGGGACCGGGCACAAGTTCAACGCCGTCTTTGGACATGCGAACCTCGATTCCGGCGTCAAGAAGTGCGGCTTTGAGGCGGTCGACGTCAGCAAAGTCTTTGGATTGCATCGCGACGGCGCGCAGATCATTCAATTTCTGCGCAAGTGACGAGAGCATGTCGCTGGACTCAGGCATCGCCGTATTTCCCGTCGTTTCAATGCCTTGAACCGATATCGCTTGCCGATATCCATCCGACAGGAACCCCAGAAATCGCGCGTTATCCAGAAGTTTTTGCGGCTCTGTTCTCAATTCGTTCACTCTTGCGAGGGCAGAATGGGTGTTCAGATCATTCGCAAGCGCCGCGACAAGTGCGGGGTCAGGCGCGAATTGGGAAAGAGGTGTCGGATGCAGATCGCGCGTTACGCTGCGCCAATGTTCAAGGGTCTTCTGGGCCTGTGCCGCCTTGTCCGCCGTCCAGTCCATCGGCTTGCGATAATGCGTCATCAGAAAGACGTAGCGGATCACCTCGCCGGGGATGCCCTGGTCCAGCAGGTCGCGGACGGTGAAGAAATTGCCAAGGGACTTGGACATCTTCTTGCCCTCGACCAGCAGCATCTCGTTATGCATCCAGACGGTCGCAAAACCGCCCTCGGGATGGGCGCAGCAGCTTTGGGCGATTTCATTCTCGTGATGCGGGAAGGCCAGGTCGATGCCGCCGCCGTGGATGTCGAAGCTGGCCCCCAGCAGTTCCTGCGCCATGGCCGAGCATTCGATATGCCAGCCGGGGCGGCCCCTGCCCCATGGGCTGTCCCATCCGGGCAGATCATCGGTGGACGGCTTCCAGAGGACGAAATCCATCGGGTTGCGTTTGTAGGGGGCGACTTCGACGCGGGCACCCGCGATCATGTCCTCGACCGTGCGGCCCGAAAGCGCGCCGTAGCGGCTGTAGCTGTCCACGGCGAAGAGCACATGACCCCCAGCCGCATAGGCATGACCCTTGGCGATCAGGTCCTCGATCATGGCGATCATCGCGCCGATATAGGCGGTGGCGCGGGGCATGTGGTCGGGTTCGAGCGCGCCCAAGGCGCCCATGTCGTCGAGATACCAGCGGATGGTTTCCGCGGTGATGTCACCGATGCTGCGGCCCGTCTGGGCGGCCTTGGCGTTGATCTTGTCGTCCACATCGGTGAAGTTGCGCACATAGGTGACATGATCCGCCCCATGGACGTGGCGCAGAAGGCGGTAGAGCAGGTCGAACACCACCACGGGGCGGGCATTGCCCAGATGCGCGCGGTCATAGACGGTGGGGCCGCAGACATACATGCGCACATTGTCGGGGTTCAGCGGGGTGAACACCTCTTTCCGGCGGGTCTTGGTGTTGTGCAGCTTGATGATCGTCATCGGGTCCTCACACGCGGGTCCGCGGCGGGCTTAGCAACTTCAACTCGGGTTGGGAATAGAAGAACGCGCCGCCGGAAGGTTCAGGCGGTAATGCAGCAAATGGTCATGATGGCACGGGCGTTCATGGCAGTATCATATCCGTTGATCCGCGCCGCCACAATCGCTGAATTGACATGGCGCGGCCGGATGTGGCCACTGGCGGCAAGCAATGAGAGAGGGTCGCCATGCAATTGTCACAGCGGATCACCACGCTTTTGGGGGATGGGGATGATGGCTGGGGCGTTTTCTACCGCGCACGGGCCATGAAGGCTGCGGGGCGCGAGGTGATCGAGCTGACCATTGGCGAGCATGATATCCGCACCGATCGCAGCATTCTGGACGCGATGCACGGGGCGGCGCTGGCGGGGCATACGGGATATGCCAGCATTCCCGGCATTCCCGCCCTGCGCGACGCCGTGGCGGCCCGGGTTCAGGCGCGCACAGGCGTGCCGACGGCCCGCGAAAATGTGCTGATCACGCCGGGGGGACAGGCCGGGCTGTTCGCGACGCATCACGCATGTGCCGATCCGGGCGATACGGCGCTCTATGTCGATCCGGCCTATGTGACCTATCCGGGTGTGCTGCGCGCGCTGGGCCTCGTGCCGCGGGCGGTCGGCGCAAGACCGGAGGATGGATTCCAGCCCCGGGCCGGTGATCTGGATGCGGCCGTGCGGGCGGCGCATCGACCGCGTTCGCTGCTGGTCAACAGCCCCAACAATCCGACGGGCGGGGTCTATTCCCCCGCCACGCTGGAGGGCATTGCGCGGGTGGTGCAGGAGCACGATCTGTGGCTGATCTCGGACGAGGTCTATGACACGCAGGTCTGGGACGGGGACCATCTAAGCCCGCGCGCCCTGCCCGGCATGGCCGAACGGACATTGGTGATCGGGTCGATGTCGAAGTCGCATGCGATGACGGGCAGCCGGATCGGCTGGATCTTGGGGCCGGAAGCCGCGATCATGCGGCTGGCGGATCTGGCAACGCATACGACCTATGGCGTGCCGGGTTTCGTGCAAGAGGCGGCTCTGTTCGCATTGGCGCAGGGGGATGGACTGGAAACGGCGGTGGCGGCACCGTTCCTGCGCCGCCGTGACATGGCGCTGGAGGTATTGGGGCGGCAGAATATCGTGCGGGTGCAGCCTCCTCAGGGGGCGATGTATCTGATGCTGGATATCCGCGGCACCGGAATGAGCGGCGAGGCCTTTGCAATGGCGCTGCTGGAGCGGCACGGGATCGCGGTGATGCCCGGGGAAAGTTTCGGAGCAGCGGCGGCGGGCCATATCCGCGTGGCGATGACCGTGGCGGATGAGGTTTTCGTGGAGGCGCTGGGGCAGTTGTTGGCGTTTGCCCAAGAACAGGCGGCGCTGGCAGCGTGAGGCGCCGGACATGGAGGCGCGGCTGACGCCTTTGGGATGGATGACGGCGCGACCACAACAGCCGGGGTCGCGACAAAGCCCCCGCACCCGGATGCAACCGGGAAAGACAGCGCCATGAAAAACGGGGCCGCAAGGCCCCGTTTGAGTGACATATGGATCAGATGATCACTCGGTTACGGTGACCGTTTTCATGATGTCGGGCTGCCCAGTGACCATGCCGTTCTGACCGGTGCCACGCTTGATCGCGTCAACGACCTCCATCCCTTCGGTGACACGACCGACGACGGTGTATTGGCCGTTCAGGAAATAACCCTCGTCGAACATGATGAAGAACTGGCTGTTGGCGGAGTTCGGGTTCTGGCTGCGCGCCATGCCGACGACGCCGCGGTCGAAGGGGATGTCCGAGAATTCGGCCTTGAGGTCGGGACGGGCAGAGCCGCCCATGCCAGCGCGGGACATGTTGCCCCCCAGCTTGCCGAATTCGACATCGCCGGTCTGGGCCATGAACCCTTCGATCACGCGGTGAAAGACGACGCCGTCATAGCCGCCCTCGGCCGCGATGGCGGCGATCTGGGCAGCATGTTCGGGGGCCACATCTTCCAGAAGGTCGATGGTGATGGTGCCGTTGGCCTCGCCCTCGACTTCGATCTGGATGCCGGTGGCCAGTGCGGGACCGGCCAGACACATCAGTGTCGCTGCAATCGCCTTATACATCGGCGGCCACCTTGACGCTGATCATGCGATCGGGGTTCGCGGGCGGCTCGCCGCGGGTGATGGCGTCGACATGCTCCATCCCGTCGATGACACGGCCATAGACCGTATACTGGCCGTTCAGGAAATGGTTGTCCTTGAAATTGATGAAGAACTGGCTGTTGGCCGAGTTGGGGTTCTGGCTGCGGGCCGCCCCCAGCGTGCCACGGTCATGCGGCAGGCGTGAGAATTCTGCCGGCACGTCGGGCAGGTCGGAGCCGCCTGTGCCCGCGCGGCGGATGTTGAAGCCGTCTTCCATGTCGCCATGTTCCACATCGCCGGTCTGGGCCATGAAGCCCTCGATCACGCGGTGGAAGCAGACGTTGTCATATTGACCGGAACGGGCCAGTTCCTTCATCCGGGCGCAGTGCTGGGGGGCCACGTCGGGCATCAGCTCGATCGTGACGGTGCCGCCCTTCAGCTCGATGAGGATGGTGTTCTCGGGGTCTTTGATCTCGGGCATCTGGGCCTCCTCTGTCTGGTTCTGGGCAGATACCTAAGGCCCTTGGGCGCAATTGCCAAGCGGGGTGTTGACGCAAGCGCGTCTTCACGCCAAGAGGTGCGCGGGCTGATCCCGAGGAGCGATGGAATGACCTGGAAGACCCTGGATGACATGGACCTGGACGGCAAGCGGGTTCTGGTGCGCGTGGACATCAACGTGCCGGTCGAAAAGGGCAAGGTCACGGATGCCACGCGGATCGAGAAGATCGCCCCCACCGTGCGCGACATCCTGAGCCGGGGCGGACGCGTGCTGCTGGTGGCGCATTTCGGGCGGCCCAAGGGCAAGGTGGTGCTGGATATGAGCCTGCGCGTCACGATCCCCGCGCTGGAGAATGTGCTGGCGCGGCATGTGACATTTGTCGAGACCTTCGACGGGGCGGAGGCCGCCACGAATGACGTGGTGCTGCTGGAGAATATCCGCTTCCATCCCGGCGAGGAGGCGAATGACCCCGCCTTTGCCGCACAACTGGCCGAACTGGCGCAGATCTATTGCAATGACGCGTTTTCGGCAGCGCATCGCGCCCATGCCTCGACGGAAGGGCTGGCGCATCTGATGCCGGCCTGCGCCGGGCGGCAGATGGAGGCGGAGTTGCGGGCGCTGGAAGCAGCGCTGAGCAAGCCCAAGCGGCCCGTGGGGGCGGTCGTGGGCGGGGCGAAAGTCTCGACCAAGATCGAGTTGCTGGAAAACCTTGTCGAGAAGCTGGATGTGCTGATCATCGGCGGGGGCATGGCCAATACCTTCCTTGCCGCACAGGGCGCGCAACTGGGCGCGTCGCTGCGCGAGGCCGAGTTCGAGGAGACCGCGCGGGACATTCTGGCCAAGGCGGCGCGCACGGGATGCAAGATCATCCTGCCCGTGGATGGCAAGGTGGCGCGCACATTCGGGGCGGGTGTGCCCTTTGAGGTGATGCCGCTGGGCGCTGATACGGTGCTGGAGGCGGATCAGATGGTGCTGGATGCAGGGCCGCTGTCCATCGCGGCCATCACGGCGGCGTTCGACGGGCTGCAGACGCTGATCTGGAACGGGCCGCTGGGCGCGTTCGAGATTGCACCTTTCGATGAGGCGACGATGGTGACGGCCCGCCATGCAGCGGCGCTGACGCAGGCGGGCAAGCTGATCACCGTCGCAGGTGGCGGCGATACGGTGGCCGCGCTGCATGCAGCGGATGCGGCGGATGACTTCACCTATATCAGCACGGCGGGAGGGGCCTTCCTTGAATGGATGGAGGGCAAGACCCTGCCCGGTGTCGCCGCGCTTGAGGGGAATGGCTGAGGCCGGTGCTGTCCTTGGAGATTTGACGCAATAAGACGCAGCGGTCTGTGCCGCAGGGCGAATTTTGTGCTTATTTTCAGTGTTTTTTCGTGTTTTTCAACCGAAAGGGGATTCACAAGACGAATCACCTGTGGCATGGTTCGGGAAAGCGTCGAGACAGGCGCAGGCAAAGGCAGAGCAATGACATCCCGCACCCGTCCGGCATTTGGCGTCGTGATCTTTTTCGCTGTGGCGTTCAGCCTTGGCGCCTATTTCACCTTTGCCGCGGTGCAGGGCAATTATGGGTTGTTCCGCCGCGCCGAAGTGACCGCCGATGCCGAAAAGCTGCGTCAGGAGCTGGCCGTGCTTGAGGCGCGCGTGGCGCGGATGGAGAACCTGACGCGCCGGCTGTCGGACGACTATCTGGATCTGGACCTGCTGGACCAGCAGGCGCGCGATGTGCTGGGCCTGCTGCGCGCGGATGAGATCGTCGTCAGATAAGACCTGCCCCGCCGCATAAGGGACCTTTACCCCCCTTTCCAAGCCTTGACCCTGCGCGGACACAGGGCGCGAAGTTTGCACTCGCATCACGGGGTTGAATCCTGTATTAAATAGTTTAACGCTAAACTATCTGATACGCAGGAGGGGGATGCCGCATGGCCACCAGAAAAAGCCAAAAGGTTTCAAACGTTTCCGCCGACGAGCTGAAAGGCTTTTACCGCGACATGCTGCTGATCCGGCGATTCGAGGAGAAGGCGGGGCAGCTTTACGGCATGGGTCTGATCGGCGGGTTCTGCCATCTCTATATCGGGCAGGAAGCGGTGGTCGTAGGTCTGGAGGCGGCAGCCGAGGAAGGCGACAAGCGCATCACATCCTACCGCGATCACGGCCATATGCTGGCCTGCGGGATGGACCCGAACGGGGTCATGGCGGAACTGACCGGGCGCGAGGGGGGCTACTCCAAGGGCAAGGGCGGGTCGATGCACATGTTCTCGAAGGAGAAGCATTTCTATGGCGGGCACGGGATCGTGGGGGCGCAGGTGCCCTTGGGTGCGGGTCTGGCCTTTGCGGACAAGTATCTGGACAACAAGCGCGTGACATTCGCCTATTTCGGCGACGGGGCCGCGAACCAGGGGCAGGTTTACGAGACGTTCAACATGGCGGCGCTGTGGAAGCTGCCGGTGATTTTCGTGATCGAGAACAATCAATATGCGATGGGGACGTCGCAACAGCGTTCGACCTCGTCGGCAGAGATCTATGAGCGCGGGCATGCCTTCGGTATTCCCGGCGAGGCGGTCGATGGCATGGATGTGCTGGCGGTCAAGGCGGCGGGCGAGAAGGCCGTGGCGCACTGCCGGGCCGGTGATGGTCCCTATATCCTTGAGGTGAAAACCTATCGCTATCGCGGCCATTCCATGTCGGACCCGGCGAAGTACCGGACCCGCGAGGAGGTGCAGAAGATGCGCGACGAGAAGGATGCGATCGAGCATGTGCGCGATCTTCTGTTGTCGGGCAAACATGCGACCGAGGACGATCTGAAAGCGATCGACAAGGAGATCAAGGACATCGTGAACGCGAGCGCCGAGTTCGCGAAGGAAAGCCCGGAGCCCGCGCTGAGCGAGCTTTGGACCGATATCTATGCCGATGAAGTGCCGCAGAGCGCGTAAGGGAGACTATACCAATGGCAACTGAAATCCTGATGCCCGCCCTGTCGCCCACGATGGAAGAGGGCACGCTGGCCAAATGGCTGGTCAAGGAAGGCGATACTGTGAAGGCCGGGGACATTCTGGCCGAGATCGAAACCGACAAGGCCACGATGGAATTCGAGGCGGTGGATGAAGGCGTGATCGGCAAGTTGCTGGTGGCCGAGGGCACCGAGGGCGTGAAGGTCAACGCGGCCATCGCCACGCTGCTGGAGGATGGCGAGAGCGCGTCCGATGCGGCGCCGAAGGCTGCGGCGAAGGCCGAGGCCCCGAAAACGGAGGCGCCCAAGGCGGCGGCCCCTGCCCCGGCCCCGGCGGCACCGAAGGCTGCGAAGATGCAGCCCGACTGGCCCGAAGGCACGGAGACGCGCAAGCAGACCGTGCGCGAGGCCCTGCGCGACGGGATGGCCGAAGAGATGCGGCGCGATCCCAATGTCTTCCTGATGGGCGAGGAAGTGGCCGAATATCAGGGCGCCTACAAGATCAGCCAAGGCATGCTGGACGAGTTCGGCCCCAAGCGCGTGATCGACACGCCGATTACCGAGCATGGCTTTACGGGCATCGCGGTCGGCGCGGCTTTTGGAGGGTTGCGGCCCATCGTGGAGTTCATGACCTTCAACTTCGCCATGCAGGCGATTGACCAGATCATCAACTCTGCGGCCAAGACGCTGTATATGTCGGGCGGTCAGATGGGTGCGCCGATGGTGTTCCGTGGCCCCAATGGTGCGGCGGCGCGTGTGGGCGCGCAGCACTCTCAGGATTATGCGGCATGGTATGCACAGATTCCGGGGCTCAAGGTGGTGATGCCCTATTCGGCATCCGACTATAAAGGGCTGATGAAAACCGCGATCCGCGATCCCAACCCGGTGATCTTCCTTGAGAATGAGATCCTCTATGGCCGCAGCTTCGATGTGCCGGTTCTGGAGGATTACACCGTGCCGTTCGGGAAGGCCAAGATCTGGCGCGAGGGGACGGATGTCACCATCGTCAGCTTCGGGATCGGCATGACCTATGCGCTGGAAGCGGCGGAGCGGTTGGAGAAGGACGGGATCAGCGCCGAGGTGATCGACCTGCGGACGCTGCGCCCGCTGGACTATGACACGCTGATTGCGTCCGTCATGAAAACCAACCGCTGTGTGACTGTCGAGGAGGGTTTCCCCGTGGCCTCGATCGGGAACCACCTGTCGGCCTATATCATGGAAAACGCCTTCGATTATCTGGACGCGCCTGTGATCAACTGCACCGGCAAGGACGTGCCGATGCCCTATGCGGCCAATCTGGAAAAGCTGGCGCTGGTGACCACCGACGAGGTTGTCGCAGCCGTGAAAAAAGTGACCTACCGCTAAGGAGACACGCGATGCCTGTTGAAATTCTGATGCCCGCGCTGTCGCCCACGATGGAAGAGGGCACGCTGGCGAAATGGCTGGTCAAGGAGGGCGACACCGTGTCTGCGGGCGACCTGTTGGCCGAGATCGAGACGGACAAGGCCACGATGGAGTTCGAGGCCGTGGACGAGGGCGTGATCGGCAAGCTGCTGGTTGCCGAGGGGACAGAAGGGGTGAAAGTCAATTCGCCCATCGCGCTGTTGCTGGAGGATGGCGAGAGCGCCTCTGACGCCAAGGCGACGGCCCCCAAGTCGGAGGCTGCGTCCAAGGCGGAGGCCGCGCCCAAGGATGAGCCGGCGTCATCCGAGGCCAAGGCGGCGCCCCCTGCCCCGAAGGCCGCGGATGGCGGACGGGTCTTTGCCTCGCCCTTGGCGCGGCGGATTGCGGCGGACAAAGGGATTGATCTGTCCGGCGTGACCGGGTCGGGTCCGCATGGGCGGATCGTGAAGGCCGATGTTGAAGGAGCCAGCCCGCAGGCGAAACCTGCGGCGGCGACCACCGAGGCTGCGGCCCCGGCCTCGGCCAAGGCTGGCGCGCCTGCCGCGATGCCCACGGGTCCGTCGACGGATACGGTTCTCAAGATGTACGAGGGTCGCGCCTATACCGAGATCAAGCTGGACGGGATGCGCAAGACCATCGCCGCCCGCCTGACCGAGGCCAAGCAGACGATCCCGCATTTCTATCTGCGGCGTGACATTCATCTGGATGCGCTGATGGCCTTTCGCGGGCAGTTGAACGCGCAACTGGAAGGGCGCGGCGTCAAGCTGAGTGTCAATGATTTCATCATCAAGGCCTGTGCGTTGGCGTTGAAGCAGGTGCCTGCGGCGAATGCGGTCTGGGCGGGCGACCGGGTGTTGCAGCTGAAACCCTCAGACGTGGCGGTGGCCGTGGCGATCGAGGGCGGTCTGTTCACGCCTGTGCTGAAGGATGCCGAGATGAAGTCGCTGTCGGCGCTCAGCGCCGAGATGAAGGATCTGGCGGCCCGGGCCAAGTCGAAGAAGCTGGCTCCGCATGAATATCAGGGCGGCAGTTTTGCGATCTCAAACCTTGGCATGTTCGGGATCGACAATTTCGACGCCGTGATCAACCCGCCGCATGGGGCCATTCTGGCCGTGGGCGCGGGCGTCAAGAAACCCGTCGTCGGCAAGGATGGCGCGCTGGCCGTGGCGACCGTGATGTCGGTCACCCTCTCGGTGGATCACCGGGTGATCGACGGCGCACTGGGCGCGGAGTTGTTGCAGGCGATCAAGGATAATCTGGAGAATCCCATGGCCATGCTGGCCTGATCCCGGATCTGCCAGGCAACCCAAATACAACAGGACAGGCCGGACCTTGCAGGGGTCCGGCCTTTTCGTTGATTTGAGCGGGGTTGTTTATTACATTTCATCGAAAGATTGCACTGAGGCAGGTGCGCAACCGACAAGACGGGATGAACCCGCATCACGGTATTGCGCGTTGAACGGGACATGCTGGAACCAGAGAACGAGCGGTTCTTCCGCAAGACATTGCGTCATTTCGCAGAGATGCGGAATCAAGGGCCAGGGGCCTCGACCTCCTCGGAGAGTTTTCCGGTGGATTGGTTCGACATTCCGCATGACAAGCTGGCCGATTACGGGGCGATGACCTTTCTGGCCGGATTGACGAATTACCACCGCGAGCAACCGCTGGCGCGGGCCATGCATTATTTCGAGCCGCCGTTGCGTCTGGGGCATTACAAGATATTCCGGTCGAACGGCTTTCCACGCGCCTTCATCACATGGGCCGGGTTGTCCCCGGCAGCCGAGCGGGCCTTTGCGCTGGATCATCTTCCTCTGGAGCCGGAGCACTGGACCAGTGGCAGTTCGGTCTGGCTGGTCGATTTCGTGGCCCCTTTCGGCCATGTGGACCAGATCGTGCCGATGCTGACCCAGAACCCGGACCTGACGCGAGTGCGCACGTTATGGCACAATGCCGCGGGTGACAGATACCGGATCGTGCAATGGAGCCGCCAGCCCGGCACATCGACCGTTGAAGTCAACTCCTATGGGGTCAGGCAGTTTCACGGAATTCTTCAACAGGAAGAGGGTTGACCGATGGGCGGAGCTGCACCGAATATCGTGGGCACGACAAGTGGGAGCGTAACCGAGAAGTCGGGCTTGCCTGCCACGGGCGATCTGGACGACTCGGGCAATACGAACAGCGATGTCTGGAGCATCTCGCAAGCGCCGCTTTATGGAACGGCCACGATCAACAGCAACGGGACATGGAGTTATGTCCTGAATGACAGCAATCCGGCCGTGGATGCGCTGGATGCGGGCGAGACGCTGACGGATACGTTCGTGGTGCTGCTGTCCTCGAACGGGACGGATACGCAGACGATCACCATCACGATCAACGGGGTGCCCTGCTTTGCGCGTGGAACGCATATCGACACACCCGCCGGGCGGGTCCGGGTCGAGGACCTGCGCGCGGGCGACATGGTCGAGACGCTGGATGCCGGGCCGCAGCGGGTTGTCTGGGTCGGCAGCCGCATGGCCTCGGGTCTGGGGGATGATGCGCCGGTGCTGATCCGCAAGGGAACGCTGGGCAACAGTGCCGATCTGCGCGTGTCACCGCAGCACCGGATGCTGATCCGCGATCCGCTGGCAGAGTTGCACAGCGGCGAGGCCGAGGTTCTGGTGCCGTCGGTGCATCTGGTGAATGACGTGACCGTTCTGCGCGCGCCTTGCGAGGCGGTGGAGTATTTCCACATCCTGCTGCCGCGCCATCACATCCTGTTTGCCGAGGGGGCCCCTGCCGAAAGCTTTTTTGCCGGTGGGCAATGGGCCGAAGCGATCCCCGAGGTCAGCGCATGGGCCGCGCGGTTGCAGGCGCGCCATCCGGGCCGCTGGACGCGCGCGATGACGCCGGCCCGTCCGACCGCAAACCGGTTCGAGGGGCAGGTTCTTGCGTTGAACATTGCCGAGTAAGCGCGCGGGCGCGATGGCCCGCGGCCCGAGGTTGCCTAGAGACTGTCGCGCAGCAACTGATCCATGGTGATCGACGGCGTAGCGCAGCCCGCCTCGCCCACGACCTTGGCGGGGACGCCAGCGACGGTGGTTTTAGGCGGCACGTCATGCAGCACGACAGAGCCGGCGGCGATGCGCGAGCAATGGCCGATATGGATATTGCCCAGCACCTTGGCCCCTGCCCCGATCAGCACACCTTCGCCGATCTTGGGGTGACGGTCTTCCTCTTCCTTGCCGGTGCCGCCGAGAGTGACGGAATGCAGCATCGAGACATTGTCGCCCACCACGGCAGTTTCGCCGATCACGATGGAATGGGCATGGTCGATCATGATCCCCTTGCCGATGCGGGCGGCGGGGTGGATATCGACGCCGAAGGTTTCCGACACGCGCATCTGGAAGAAATAGGCCAGATCCTGCCGCCCGGTCGTCCAGAGCCAATGGGCCACGCGGTAGGCCTGCACGGCCTGAAAGCCCTTGAAGAACAGGAGCGGTTGCAGGAAGCGGTGGCAAGCCGGGTCGCGGTCGTAGACGGCCATGATGTCGGCGCGCGCGGCCAGAGCCAGAGCGGGATCGGCGCCATAAGCCTCGTCGCAGATTTCACGGATCAGTTGTTCGGACATCTCGCCCGAGGCCAGTTTCAGGGCGGTGCGATAGGCGAGTGCACATTCGATGGAGCCGTGATGCAGCACGCTGGAATGGATCAGACCGCCCAGCATGGGTTCGTCCTTCACGGCCTGTTCCGCTTCGGTCAGGATGCGGTTCCAGACCGGGTCGATCTGCGCAAGTTTCGTCTGGATTTTCGGCATGGCTTTGTCCTCTTCATCGTCATGATAAACCAAGTCGCGGGGGGAGGCCAAACGCAAAGCTGTGAGAGCGGCCAGATTCATCCGACCGGCCCGTTGCGGGATGCCGGGCCGCGCCGCGTGAGTGCCGTCAGGACAAGGATCAGGCAGCGGGCATACTCTACGTCCTGAAGGCGTGGTTCGGGCGGTAACGGCAGGACACGGGCCCGCGCCATCAGCGTGCCATTGCCCCAGCGGGGATGCGCCCGACCAAAACGTTTGCGGTAGCGGTCGGCGGCATCGGCCTGCGCGATGAGTTGCGCGCAGGCGGTGGGGCGTTGCGGGGCGGCAAGGGTCAGCAGATGGCGCGCCAGCGCTGTCAGGTCGCCATGCATGACGGGGCGCATCAGGCCGCGATGGTCAGGCTGGCGCGGAAGCCGGGACCGGTGCGGGCGGAGCGTTGCGCGACCTCGATCCGGTATGCGCCCTGCAGGGCGTCGGCCTGCCGCATGGCGGTGGTATAGGTCCAGTGAGGGCTGTTGATCGTCTCCTCGCGGCGCAAAGTGGTGCCTTGGAGGATGCGGAGCAGGTAGCTTTCGGTGTCCTCGCCCAGCGGGATATCGGGGCTGTCCCAACTGTCGGCGTCGATGCGGCTGCGGCGGGTCCAGGTGACATGCAGGGTGCCGTCCGCATCCGGGATGGCACGCAGGTGGACGGGTGCAAGGGGTTTGAGGCCGGTGCCATTGAACGCCTGTTCCAGCGCGGTGAAGGAGGGATCGTCATAGCCCTGTTGCGCCGGGCCGATGCGGTAGTGGCGGGTCAGGCCGCGCGCAGAACTGGGCAGGTCGATCTGTTCCGGGGTGCCGTCGAGCAGGACCAGATAGCTGCCTGCGGGCCATGAGCCGGGCATGATGGCATCGGTGCCAAGCTGGCCGCGCAGGAGAAGCGAGAGGGTATAGGTGTCGGGGGCGGTCAGCGTCGCAGAGGCGAATTGCAGCAGTTCCCAGCGGTCGGACGTGCCATCACCGATCGCGGCAAGGTTGCCGCCCGCCAGCAGCGTGGGCAGGTCGATGGAGGAAAGCTGCCCCGCTGTCACGCGCACTGTCACCGTGGCGCGCCGGTCCAGCAGGCCGGGTTGGCCGGCGGCGAGCGGGGTTTGCGTCACGCCGATGACAGAGCGGCGCTGGATCACACGGTTGAGCGTAAAGCCCTGCCCGGTGGGCGAGGCATAAAGGGCCGCCGCCCCCGGCCATGGGTCGGCGGTGACGGCGATATACGGCGCATGGGGAACCTCGTCCCCGGTCATCAGCGGCAGGTCCAGAAACAGGGCAAAGACCGGCATCGGGGGGATGAAGGCGGGCACGGGGGTGGCCTCATCCTCCAGCCCGGCGGGCAGGTTCGTGGCGGGGTGGACACGCAGCGCCTCGATCAACTGGGCGGGGCCGCTTTCGACCCGGTCGATGCGATATTGCGCGCCGGTGGCGTCGCCTTGCAGGGTCAGCAGGTCCCCTGCCCCCAGATGCTGTTGCGAGGGTGGGAGGGCCAGACGCAGGCTGTCGCGGGCCAGTCGCGCCTCGGCCAGCCAGCGTTCGGCGATCTGGCGGCCCTCGGTGCGGGTCAGCAGCAGCGGGATTTCCGAGGCTGCGACGGCATGGGTCGCCTCGTCCGGCAGGATCGCCTCTTCGGCGACGGCGGTATAGGCGGGATCGGCCTGCACGAAGCGCAGGCGGATGCGTCCTGTCATCTCGGCTTGCGCATCGCGGCTGTGTTGCGGATGGGGCGGGCTGTCGGGCAGATCCGCCACTGTGTCGGGGGCGATGGTTTGGGCCACGCCATCGCGGCGCATGAGAAAGCGCAGGCGGCCATCCCGTTCGACGGCGTCGAAGCCATAGGCGAGCATCAGGGGTTGCAGGGCGGCGCGGGCGTCGGCGACCTGCGCCAGCACATAGCCGCGCACGATGCCGTGCAACCGGCTGGTGTCGGGGTCGCTAAGGCCCGCGCGGGCGCAGATCTCATCCACGACCGAGGCGAGAGAGCGGGACGCAAGCCGCCCGGTCACCCAATGGCCGCGCGCGTAGTTCGCGGAATCCGCCCAGAGGCGGGCGTTGGCGGGAAAGAAAGGAAAGGGCCGCGCATCCCATGCCCAGACGAAGGCGCGGGACATGTCCAGCATCGGGCCACCATAGAGGGGCGAGACGGGATTGTTTTCCGGTGCCCGCCAATGGCCCAGCATGGCGCGCAGGTATTGCATCTGGATCACCTCGTCCTGCTGGCCGCTGGAGTGATGGGGCGCGAAGGACTCGGATGATTTCGGGTCGAGAAATACATTGGGCTGATTGGTGCCCTTGTCCACGGCGGGGCAGCCCAGTTCCGTGAACCAGATCGGTTTGGACTGCGGCACCCATGCGGTGGGTGTGGCGCTGCGCTGGCCGTCCACACGTTCGTGGTGGCTGTTGGACCACCAGTTGCGGATGTCCTTGTAGCGCCAGATCCATGGCTCGTCATGCGCGTCATCGGTGATGGGGGTGCGGATCTGGGCGGCGCGGGCCTCGGGGGAGTGATAGAACCAGTCGAAGCCCTCGCCGCCTTCGATATTGGCGCGCAGATAGGCGGGGTCGTAGATGCTGCGCCATGCGGCGTCGGCATGGTCACGCCCGTCGCGCCAGTCGGAGAGCGGCATGTAATTGTCGATGCCGATGAAGTTGATGTTCGGATCGGCCCAGAGCGGGTCGAGGTGGAAGAAGCGGTCGCCATTCCCCGGCTGGTAGCCGAAATATTCCGACCAGTCGGCGGCATAGCCGATCTTCACGCCCGGCCCGAGGATCGCGCGGACTTGAGCGGCGAGTGCGCGGAGCGCGGTGACGGCGGGAAAGCTGTGGGCGGGGCCGCGGAGGTGTGTCAGACCGCGCATTTCCGAGCCGATGCAGAAGCTGTCCACCCCACCCGCAGCGGCGCAAAGGGCGGCGTGGTGCAGGATGAAGCGGTTATAGCGCCATTCGTCGGGGCCATGATAGCTGACCTGTCCCGGTGCGACCGTGAAATGCGCGGCCTGGGCGGTGCCGAAGAAGGCGGCGATTTCGGCGTTCATGGCGGCTGTGCCATCAGGTGAGCCGTCGCGGCCCGGTGCGCGTGAGGCCGTGATGCGACCGCGCCAGGGCAGGACGGGCTGGCTGGTGGCGTCGGAATACGGATCGGGGCGGGTATTGCCTGCCAGTTGATCCATCAGGATGAAGGGATAGACCATGACCGCCTGCCCTTCGGCCTGCAAGCGGCGGATCGCGCCGATCACCGAGGCATCGGTGGGCGTGCCGCCATAGACGGGGCGGTCGTTCAGTTGCACGATGGTCTGGGCTTGTGTGCGGGTCAGGGTGCTGACGCGCCACGGCATTTCGGCCCCGTCGAATTGCGCTTGCTCGACCTTAGGCCGGATCGTGCATTCCGCGCAGCGCAGGTCGTCGCCGAACCAGCTGACGATGAGGGATGTGGCACGGCAATGCGGGGCCTCGATCCGCAGGCGGTCGATGGAGGTGACGATATCGGGCTGGCCGGAGGGGGAATTGATATTGGCGCTGCGGCCCTGCCCCGGTCCGTAGGCATAGCTGACGGGTGTATCGGCCAGCGCGTATTCGCCGCTGCCGGGCATCATCGCCACGGCCCGCACCAGATGGGCGGGGTCCGGATCGGTGTGGCCTGCGCCGCGCGGATCGGGGCGGAGGACTTCGAATTCGAATTGCGGCACACGGTTGCCGAAGCGATCGAGCGCCAGATCCTCGAACACGACATAGGCGGTGCCGCGATAGGCAGGCACCTGGCCCGCGCCCTCGACCGCTTCCATTCTTGGGTCGGGGCGTTGATCGGCATCGCCGGGATAGACGCGCATGTTCAGGTCGCGGATCGGGAGTTCGGTCCCGTCTGCCCAGACGCGCGGCACGCCTGCGATCACGCCTTCGCACAGCGCGATGGCCAGGCTGATGGAGTAGCTGTAGCTGGTCTGGGTGACGCGGGGTTTGCCCTTTCCCCCGCCCGAGCGGGTGACGGCGACGCTTTCGTTGAAATCCGACGCCCAGATCACATGCCCGCCGATCCGCATCCGGCCATAGACCTGTGCGATGGCCTCGCCCTCGCCCGAGCCGGTCAGGCGGAAACGGTCGACGCGGCCTGTTTCGACCGCCTGCGCGCCGGTGCCCAGAAGGCGCTGGTCGATGGCGCGGCCCAGCGTGGCGCCGGCGAGCCGCCCGACGGCGACCATGGACAGGCCCAGTGCTGTGCCCCCGATCGAGCCGCCGATGGCGGCGCCTGCAGCGGAGAGAAGTATCGTAGCCATCACCGGCCCCTTTCTGGAAATGCGAACCGTGCCGCGATGCGCCGTTGCCATGCTGGCCCCAGCGCGCTTTCGACCACCCCGTGACCGGAATAGGCATGGATGAGCCCGGCCCCCTGTGGCGTGTCGGACAGGATGCCAAGATGCTTGGCGACAGATCCCGCGCGCATGCGGAAGAGCAGCACCTCGCCCGGTTGCGGGTCCGTGGCGGGCGTGACGCAGTGGCGGGCAAGGGCTTGCCAGAGCCATTCCTGCCCCTGCGGTTCCGCCCAGTCAGGGCTGTAGGGGGGCAAGGGTTCGGGTTCGGGTCCGATACAGTCGCGCCAGATCCCCCGAATGAGGCCGAGACAGTCGCAGCCCACGCCCTGCAAGGACGCCTGATGGCGGTAGGGCGTGCCGATCCAACGCCGCGCGGCGGTGACGATAAGGCTGTGCGACGTCATCGTCTGCTGCCACCGCGCAGGGGGCCGGTGGCGGGATCGCGCAGCATCCAGCCGTCGCCGGGCAGGTCGGGGAAGCCCTGAAAATTGACCAGATTTCCGAATTTCACGCGGCAGGTCGCGAAACGTTTGTCGCAGCCTGAAATCAACGTGACCTGATCTCCGGGGGCGATGGCGGCGCGCAGGGGCTCCCACAGTTCGATCAGGCGCAACCCATCCTGCGGTCTGTCCTGCTTGATGGTGCTCCAGAGCCCGGAGGCCGCGCCGTCCTGCACCTGAAGGCGACCGCGCCGGAACCAACCTGCGGGCTGTGTGCCGCTGCCCGCCAGATGCAGGATGCGGCCATCCGCGACGGTGACCACTTCCAAGCTCAGCGCGTGATCCGGACCTGTCAGATCGACCCGGCAGGATGCGTCGCCCAGAACGGCGGTGCAGGGTTTCTGATAGATGCGCCCCAAGGGGCGGTTGAGCGCCTCGGTCAGGCCGCGCAATTCGGCGGTGAAGGCGGCACCGGTGCGGCGCATCTCGCCGATGGAACCGCGAAAGCGCAGTTGGCGCTGGCTCGGATCGGCCCAGTTCACGCGCCAGCAACGCACCTCTGCGCCGTCGAAACGTCCTGCCTCGATATCGGCCTCGGAGATGGCGGCGTCGCTGAGGACCCCCAGCGCTTCGGTATTGTCGACCGAGAGGCCAGTGGCCTGTTGCAGCGCGCGGGCGGCAAGGCCGCTGTCGGCGCGGAAGGTGATCGCGTCGAAGGTCAGGTCAAGGTCATGGTCGGTGAAGCCGAGCACCATGCCATCGGCGCGCGTGAGGGCCCATGCGTGGCAAAGCGTGGTGAGGCCGGTGGCCAGATGGTCCATGAGGCTGGTCATAGGCGGATCTCCAGCACGGGGACGCGCGGCACCTCGCCCGCCTTGAAGCTGGCGACGCTGGTCGAGATACGGTCGGTGTCGAAGCGCACGGGCACGTCGAATTCAAAGCCTGCGGTGATTTCCAGCCCTGCCGTCGGTGCCTCGGTCAGGGTGACAAGACCGGTGGTCAGATCGACCTCGAAATCGACGCCTTCATAGAGGCGGGTGCCCTCGATCCCCATGGTGACGGTGCCGAGGACAGGTTTGGCGATGGGGCGGGCGTAGCTTTGGTCGCCGGAGCGGTAGGTCTTGATCAGTTGGAACACCCGGGTCGTGCCGTCTGCGCGGGCGATGACCTGATCGTCGGGGCCTGTCTGTTGCGATGGCAGGCAGGAGCGGAAGTCGGCCCAATCCTTCCAGCGGAAGCCGAACATCTGGGCGCGGCGCGCCTCGAAAAACGCGATGAGGCGTTCGACATCGTCCAACGACCGCAGGCCCACGCCCGCATCATAGCGGCGGCGGGAATGGGCCCATGGGGTGTTGCGTTCCTCATGCCCGTTGGCAAGGGTCACGATGTCGGTGCGCCGCTCTGGCCCGCCCAATGATCCGAAACTCAGGTTCGCGGGAAACCGCACCTCGTGAAAACTCATGACCGTGATCCTTTGGTTAGCGGTTGCGCTGGCCCTGCCCCAGGATTCGGACCATCTGGGCGGCGATCTGGGATTGCGAGCGTTCAAACCCCGCGACATCGGGGGTCTGGATGTTGATGACGACGTTGACCGCGCCGCCTCCGCCGCCGCGCACGCCGAGTTTGCCGTCGGGGCCGCGCGCAAGGGGCATGATCGCCTCGGGTCCCGCCTCGCCCATCAGCCCCATGCCGCCACGCATGGGAAAGGTGGTGGGGCCGGTGACGATACCGCCCGCCGCGAAGGGCATGACGCGGCCCTGGGCGAAGCTGCCGCCCTTGGCGAAGGGCAGGACGCCGCCCACGAGTGCGCCCATACCCTTGGAGAGCAAGCCGCCGACGTGATCTGTCACCGGGCGCAGGGCGGATTGATAGGTGGTGTTGACCATGCTGGTCGCCACGGTTTTCAGCGCATCGGACAGTTTCATCCCGTCGAAGGCCACGCCATCGAAGGCGCGGCGCAACCCGCCCGAAAAGCCGCGTTCCAGCGTGGCCATGTCGCGGCCCGTATCGGCAAGCGCACGGCGCATGCGTTGCAATTCGCCGTCAAAGGCGCCTGCAACCGTTGCGGCGGCGCCGAAGCTGGTGTCCAGCGCCTTGACCTGCTCTTGCAGGGTGGCGGCGGTGTCGAAGTCAGTCATGGGTCTGTCCTCTCAAAGGGTCGGGGAAGGCCTGCATCAGACGGTCCAGACCATCGCGGCCCAAGGGGGCCGGCGCGGCCCCCTGCCCCAGCATCAGGGCGATTTCTGCCGGGGTCAGTGCCCAGAACTGCGCAGGGCTGAGGCGCAGGCCGCGCAGGCCGGCGCGCATCAGGCCGGGCCAGTCAAGATGGCTCATACCGTCCCCCCGCATCCGGCAGGGTGAAGGCGCGCACCAGAAGTTGCGCAGCCGCCTGTGCGGCAGACACGGGGCCGCCTGCGATATCGGCAGCGATCAGATCGACGGGCCTGCCCTGCCATCCTCCGCCCCGCAGCCCTGCCACGATCAGCGCGAGCACGTCGCGGCTGGAGTATCTGCCGCTTTCGAAGCGGGTGACGAGGGCGACAAGGCTGTCATCGCCCAAGCCCGCCTCAAGCTCGGCCAAGGCACCCAGTGTCAGTTTCAGGACATGGCGCTGCCCGTCGATGATAAGATCCACCTCACCGGCCCAAGGATTGGCCATATCAGAGCGCCGTGAACACGAGCGCACCGGCCGAGGCGAGGGAGACATCATAGGTCGCCTCGCCATTGTGGGAGCCCGCGTAGTCGATGCTGGTCAGCTGGAACGCGCCTTCGACGATGCCGAAATCGGGGATCACGATCTGGAAGAGCGGGGTTTCGCCGTCAAAGAAGATCTGGCGGGCGCGTTCATCACTGGCGGCGTCGCGGAAGACGCCCGATCCGCTGATGGCGGCGGATTTGACGCCCGCGCCGGCCAGCAGTTCGCGCCAGCCACCCTGGCTTTCCAATGTGGTCACATCGACGCTTTCCGCGTTGAAACTGACCCGCGTGGCGCGCAGCCCCGCCAGCGTGGCGAATTGACCATCGCCCGTCAGATCCACCTTGACCAAAAGATCCTTGCCGTTCTGGGCACCCATGGCGTCCCCCTTTTGCTGTGATTGAGTTTCAGATGTCGTCGAGACGCGCGCGGAAGGTCAGGTCGATCCGACGCCGCCCTCCGCTGTCGCGCTTGGCGGTGGCGCGGATGAAATGCATCCCGACGAGGCGTCCGCGCGCCAGCACCAGATCGGGATCCAGCAGCGCGTCGCAGACCGCGGCGGCGGCGGTCTTGGCCAGATGGAATCCCGCCGCATCGGCCACGACCGAGAGGGTGATTTCATGCTCGGCCCCCTGCGCTGTTGCATCCGAGCGGTCGCGCGCCACTTCTGGCCCAAGGCTGAGATAGAGCGGCGGCAATGGCCCGGCGGGCAAGGCGTCATGGATCGCCCCGCCAAGGAGCGCGGTCACGTCCGGATCGGCGGCGAGATGGGCAAAGACGGCCTCTTGCAGGGCGGCAGCGGCGGCATAGGTCATGGGGAGACCTCCTCGCGGGTGATGCAGGTCAGGAAGCGGCCACCGGGGTCGCGTTCGGTGACGGCCAGAATGGTGAAGATGCGCGCGCCTTCGCGCAGGCGTTGGTCCGGGCGGGGCCGCATGGACGTGCCGTCGGGCGCGGCGCGGATCACGATGCGATGGCCGCTTTGCGACAGGACCGTTCCGCCCGTGGCGACCTCGCGTCCCTGCAAGGGTGTCATCTCGGCCCAGACCTCGCCCAGTGTCAGCCAGTTCTGGACGAAGCCTCCGGCCCCGTCCGGCAGGCGTTCGGGTTCCTCCAGCAGAAGGCGGCGGCGCAGATGGGGCAGTCTCATGCGGCACCATGGGATGCAGAACCGCCCAGCGTCACGCGCAGGGCGCGGTAGCGTTCGATCAGGCTGGTGACACCAAAGGGCATACAACCGCTGCCAAGGCCGGTTTCCTGCCGGTATTCATAGAAATGCGCGGCCAGCATCAGCACAGCCTGGGCCAGATCAGCAGGCAGGCCCGCCCAATCCGAGGACATGCCTGCCCGGATGTGCAGGACCGCGCGGCCGCCTGCGGGGATCGCGGGCAGAACACCGCCTGTCGCCCTCAGGCAGGGGCGCTGCATGTCCGGCTCCAGCCGCCAGCGCAGAGGGGGCATCGGCGTTGCCACGCCCGCCGCATCGCGCAGGACCAGGGACGTGATCTCGACCACCGGTGCCACCGGCAAGGGTTGGGCGCCAGGATCGGCCCACCGCGCCAGCTCCAGCGTGAAGGCACGCTCCAACAGCACCTTGCCGATCCGCGCCTCGATCGCGGCGAGGGCTGCGCGCAGGAAGCCTTCGAGCAGGTCGTCCTGCAACCCGGATTCGCTGAACCCCGTGCCCAGATGCAGATGCGCCTTGAAGGCTGCCAGGGGCAGCGGGGGCGCGGGCTGCGAGGTGTCTTCTGTCAACATCATGGAATGTCTCCGATTTGTCGGGCTTGTCGGCCCTTTGCCGCGTCCCATGCCCGACAGGGCAAGGGTGCGCGCGCCACCTGCAGCGCCCGGACGGGGAGCAGCAGGACACCGCAGTCAAAGTCGTGACGCGCGCGGAGGAAGGCCGGTGGGTCGGCCTTCCGATGGCGGGCGTCAGGCGGTGGCGAAACGCAACAGCTTGATCGCGGCGAAGTCGCTGATATCGCCGCCCACGCGCTTGGTGGCGTAGAAGAGGACATGCGGCTTGGCGCTGAACGGGTCGCGCAGCACGCGCAGGTCGGGGCGTTCGGCGATGGTGTAGCCCGCGCCGAAATCGCCGAAGGCGATGGCATGGGCACCGCTGGTGATATCGGGCATATCCTCGGCAATCAGGACCGGATACCCCAGAAGGCGGGCGGGTTCGGCGGCGGCAAGACCGTCGGACCACAGGAAGCGGCCATCATTGTCCTTCATCTTGCGCACTGCGCCCGCGGTTTTCGAGTTCATCACGAAGACCGCATTCGCGCGGTAGGCGGCCCCCAGTGCATAGACCAGATCGACGATGGCATCGGCCCCGTCAAAGGCCCCGTCCGCGCCCGTGGGCACGGTGCCCAGGTTGCCCCAGGTCCAGACGTCGTTATCCACCGTGGCATGGGTCAGGAAGCCGCGCGGCTTGTCGATGCCGTTGCCGCTGACGAAGGCCGCCGCCTCGGCGCGGGCGAAACGGTCGGCGATGCGGCCCGCGAGCCAGCCTTCCAGATCGAAGGCGCTGTCGTCGAGCAGGCGTTGGCTGGCTTTGGGCAGGGCGCTGAGTTCGTGCAGCGGGATCGTGATGCGGTCGATGACCGGCGTGCCGGTTTCCGTGGTGCTGCCGGTTTCCGTGGCCCAGCCATGGCCGATATCGGAATGATCGACCAGCACGTCATAGGAGGTCGCCTCGACCTGCACGACATTGGCGATGGCGCGGAGCGATGCCCCTGCCGTCAGGACCGAGCGGATGCGCTGCGCGGTTTCGGGATCGACGAGGTAGCCGCCATCGCCCGCCACGGCGGTGTTCATCGCCTTGCCCTCCAGCACCAGCCCGCGCAGACCATCATCGTCGCCCGAGCGCAGATAGGCGGCGAAGGCCTTCTGATGCGGGGCCTCGGTTTCGGCCTGGACAGAAAGGTGGGGACGCGCTGTCTGCGGGCGCGGGGAGTAGGATTTGTGATCAAGCATGGTCAGTCGCTCTTCCTGCTGTTGAAGTCGGGTGTGAATATCGGCCCGAAAGCCTTTCAGATCATTCATGAATCCCGCCACAGCGGTCTTCAGGTCACGGGTGGGTGACAGGTCATCGGACAGACCTTCCCCGGCCCGAGACGTTCTCTCGGATGTCATGGTGTCATTCTCCTGTGGTTGGATGATGCGGGCGGATCAGTCCCCGGTCGGCCTGTCGCGGGTCAGCATGGCGCGCCCGGTTTCAAACAGGGCGGTCAGGTCGCGCAACGTGGCGTCCGGCTCTGGACCCGCCTTGGCCGAGACGCGCGCTGCAGGCAGCATCGGGAAGGTGACAAGCGAGACTTCCCACAGCTCCAGTTCGGTCAGCAGCCTGTGGCCCTTGTCTGTCGTGGTGGCGCGGATCGTGCGATAGCCGATGGACAGCCCCTCGATCGCACCGGCGGCAATCAATGCCGCAGCTTCGCGCCCGCGTGTCACGCCATCGAGCAGTCGCCCCTTGACGCGCAGCCCGCGCGCATCCTCGACAACCTCGTCCCAGATGCCGATGGGTTGCGCGGGATCGTGCTGCCAGAGCATCCGGACCCGTCTCCCTTCGGCCGTCATGGCCTTGAGGCTGGCGGCATAGGCACCGGGGGCGACCACATCGCCGCCCCTGTCGGGCGCGCCAAACAGGCTTGCATACCCCTCGATCACCGGGCCAGTGCCATCTTCGGTCAGCCGCAGCCCCGCTTCGGGACGGCAGAACTTGTGTTCAAGTCCGGTCTCCATCGCCACTCCTCTCATGGCAGCACCCCGTGCGGCACCGCGAACAAAATCGACTGAAACGCCTGTGCCAGAACCACGGCGACCACGCCGTAGACGGCCAGCCACAAGCGTTTTTCCAGCTTCTCGACCAGCGCCTCCAGCTTTTCGGCGCGACGATTCAAGCCTTCGAAATGAAGGGTCGAGACGCGTTCATGGGCTTCCAGCCGCAAGGCCGGGGCGCAGTCGAAGGCTTCGAACCCGTAGCGCCCCGCATCACGCGGGGTGGCGCGTGGATCGCTCATGCTGCGGTCCCCGCTGTATCCGGGTCATCCATGGCAAGCGCGGGCAGACCAAGCATCGCGCGCTTTTCCGCATCCGTGAGGAAGGCCGCCTCGGCCACGCGGCGCCATTGCGACTCCCGTTCGAAAGCCAGCGCAGGCACCTGATCCAGATCGGGGCGCAGCTCAAGGGTTTCGCCGGTGAAGCGTGACAGCCATTCGGCGAGGCTTGCCACGACACGCGTCGCCATGGGCAGCACGGTCAACCGATAGAGCGCGCGGTTCGCCTCCTGGTAGTTCGCAAAGGTCGCATCGCCCGGAATGCCCAGCAACATCGGCGGCACACCGAAGGCCAGCGCGATTTCGCGCGCGGCGCTTTCCTTGGTTTGTTGAAATTCCATGTCCGAGGGGGAAAAGCCCATCGGTTTCCAGTCCAGCCCCCCTTCCAGCAGCATCGGCCGGCCCGCGTTGCGCGCGCCCTGATGATGGCTTTCCATTTCGGAGACAAGGCGGTCATATTGGTCGTTGCTCAGACTGCCCTGCCCTTCGGCGCCGCGATAGACGATGGCCCCGGATGGTCGCGCCGCATTGTCCAGTAGCGCCTTGGACCAGCGACTGGCCGCGTTATGCACGTCCACCGCCTGCGCCGCCGCCTGCATGGGCGAAAAGCCGTAATGATCGTCCTGCGGGTGGAAGCTTTTGACGTGGCAGATGGGGGCCAGCGGCGTGTTCACCGCGAAGCGATGCTTGCGCCCGCCAACGGTATAGTCATAGGCGACCGGCCAGCCGTCCGCGCCGGGGATCAGGCTCATCCTGTCGGATCGCAGCACATGGAGTTCCGAGAAGGCGCCGACCTCATCGGTGACAAGTTCCACATAACCGTTTCCGGTCAGCAAGAGCTGTGCATAGAGCGCCTCCAGCAATTCGGCCCGTCCCTGTGCGGGGTTGGGGTTGCCCAGTAGGACGAGGACGGGATGGGTCTCAAAGCGCTGTCCCGCGCCCTGCAAGACCAGCGGCAGGGCCGCCGCTGCTTCGGCCAGCATCTTGACGCAGCGAAAGCCGACCGGGTTGCCGGTATAGCCGGCCCTTGTCAGCGAAGCAGTGTCGCGCGGGCTCCAGACCACGCGGCCCGCGCCTTGGAAGGCCAGAACCGGACCTGCGGCGCTGGCCTTCTGCGCGGGGGCCATTTCGGCCGCGCCGCGCTTGAGAAACTGAAAAACCATGTCGTGCTCCTTGAACCGGCCCGCTGTTCTGGTGGGGTCGGTCTGGTCCCTGCCCCGGATGCCGACGCACCGGGGCAAGGGCCGTCCGAACCCATGTGCGGACAATCTGACGAAATGCTTAACAATTCCGGATCAGAGCGCGCGCACCCTTGGCTGCTGCCATTTCGCCGAGGGGGCAATGATCAGCTCGTGCAAAGCCCAGACCAACGCGTCCAGCCGGTCGGGACTACCCTTGCCCGCATAGCCCTGCGCCGTCATGGCACACATCTGATCTTCCAGATCCCCCAGATCCCCGTGATGGAAGACCCGGCCCTGCTCATAGAGCGCGGCCACAGGTTCAGCCCGCGCCCCTTTGCTGCGCGAGGCATGCAGTTTGCGAAATGGCACCAGCGGGTCGATCTGCCGGACAAGGGCTTCGATCATGTCGCCGCCCTGGTTGACCTCGACCACCAGCCTGTCCGCATCCCAGCGCCGCATTGCGGCAAGGGCGTGACCGGCCCATTGAAAGGGCCCCAGCCCTGTGGTGCTGGCATCCTCGAGGACAAAGGCCTGCCAATCCTGCACCGGCCCGCGGGTGACGGCCCCCACGACCATGATCCCGCAGGCGTCCGACCCTTCGCTTGAAGTTGTCGCGGGGTCGATTGCCACGACGATCCGGTCCATCTCCGGCAGCGTGCTGACCCGCGCGCCCTCCAGCAGGGCACCGGTCCAGAGCGCGCCCTCGGCATCCTCGACAAGGATTCCGTCCAGTTCCTGCCGTGAGAGCCGCGACCCGGCATAGCGGATTCGGACCTCTTCGAGAAAGGAGGTGGCCAGATTGGCGGCATTGGCCTCGGTCGGGGCATGGGTGACGACGGTGCTGGACATCTTGAGCAGATCCTTGAGCACTCCGACATTGCGCGGTGTCGTCGTCACGCAGACGCGGGGATCATCCCCCAAACGCAGGGCGAATTGCAGCATGTCCCAGGTGTCGTGGCCTTTCTTCCACTTGGCCAGTTCATCGACCCATGCGCCGTCGAACTGGGGGCCGCGCAGGGATTCGGGGTCATGTGCCGAGAACGCCTGTGCCGTCGCGCCGTTGGGCCAGATCAGCATCCGTCGGGTTGCATGCCATTCCGGGCGGCGATCCGGGGGTGAGCAGGCCAGAATGCCGCTGTCTCCAAAGACCATCACCTCGCGCACCTGATCCAGTGTTTCGCCCACCAGCGCGATGCGGCGGCACCGGCCGGAGTCGTTGGGGCGCGAACCTTCGACCTGCGCGCGCACCCATTCGGCGCCTGCGCGCGTCTTACCCGCCCCGCGCCCGCCCATGATCACCCAGGACCGCCAGGTGCCTTCGGGGGGCAGTTGGTGCGGCATCGCCCAGAAGTCGAACATGAAGGGCAAGGCCAGCAATTCCCCTTCGGTCAGGTCGTCAAGGAACGATTTTTGGACCTCGGCAGTCTCGCAGGCGATCCAGTCGGCACCGGACCTGAGATCGGGCTGCGTCAAAGTCGATGGCATATTCATGGGCGATACCTGCAGTTGCCTTGCGATATGTTTCAATTTCTGTCTCCACGTCATGGGCTTGCTTGAGCCAGTAACGGATGTCGGACAACAGGCGCGCGCCCTCTCGGATCGCGCTCTGATCGCCCTCGGCCACCCTTTCCTGAATTTCGATGAGTTCCGATTTCATGATCCTCAGTTGAAGATCGACGATGCGGATCGTGACTTGCAGCGCGGCATCCCGGTCGGGCGGTGCCTCATCCGGACCCGCGCGCGGGGGTATGTCTGACATTGGTCTCGCTCTGCCTCATCCTTGATTGCCCCGTCCGCAAGACATGAAAAAACGGCGTCCGGGGAAACCCCGGCGCCGTTGGTTCACGTCTTCCAGCTTGCACAACCTATACGCTAGACCGTGCGCAATGTCAAGTTTTCAGGACAGTCACAATCTGACAACCGCGCGTTTTCATTAACAAATTCCTAACGCGCGCGGGTCAGTCGGACTGTTCCTCCTCGGTGCCCTGGGCCTCGCGCTCGGCCTCGATCCGGCGCCAGGCAGCCACGTTGCGGTTATGCTCTTCCAGTGTTTCGGCAAAGGCATGCCCGCCTGTGCCATCGGCCACGAAGAACACGAAAGGCGTGTCATCGGGATCAAGCGCGGCTTCGATGCTGGCCCGCCCGGGGTTGGCGATGGGCGTCGGGGGCAGACCTTCGATCACATAGGTGTTCCAGGGTGTGTTGCCGCGCAACTCGCTTTGGCGCAGGCCGCGTCCCAGCACACCCTCGCCCTTGGTGATGCCATAGATCACCGTGGGGTCGGTCTGCAGCCGCATCCCGCGATTCAGCCGGTTTACGAAAACGGAGGCGACCTGACGCCGCTCTTCGGGAACGCCGGTTTCCTTCTCGATGATCGAAGCCAGGATCAGGGCCTCTTCCGGGGATTCAAGCGGCAAACCTTCGACCCGGTTGGCCCATGCTTCGGCGAGAATGGCATCCTGTGCAGCCGCCATCCGGGACAGAAGGGCTGCACGCTCCTCGCCCGGTGTGACCTCGTAGCTGTCGGGTGCCAGCGTGCCTTCGGCGGGGACCTCGGCCACCTCGCCTGCCAGAACATCAAGGCGCGAGAGCGCATCGACCACCTGCCAGCTGGTGACACCCTCGGCCAACGCCACACGGTAGCGCGTGTCCGCCCGTTCCCGGACCTGCGTATAGTCGCCGGGTGCGACCTCGTTGGCGGGATCGAAGCTGACCTGCTCTACATAACGCGAGGTGGCCGGATCAAGTTCCCGCACCACGACGGAGGAGCTGTTGACGCCGATGCGGTAGACCACTTCGGTGCCGCAGGTGCTGGGCCCGCCGCGCGTGATGATGTCCACGATATCGGTCATGGGGGTTTTCGGCGGGATCAGGAAGCTTCCGGCCTTCAACAAATCGGCCTTGTCGGAGTAATCGGCACCCAACCGGAAGACGCGTGCATTCGTGATTGCGCCCTGCTCTTCCAGCGAGCGGCTGACGCGCGCCATTGAGGAGCCGCGCTCGACCTGCAAGCAGACGGCCTGATCCAGCGGTCCCTCAGACGTATATTCGCGCTGCCCCCAGAGGATGACACCCGCAGCCAGAAAGACTGCCACGATCAGAAAGGTGACCGCATTCGAGGCGATGTGACGCCACATCAGCCCACCTTCCCGAAGATCACGCTGGCATTGGTGCCGCCAAACCCAAAGGAGTTGGACAGCGCCACGTCGATTTTGCGCGCGCGTTTGGCATTCGGGGCCAGATCTATGGCGGTTTCCACCGCCGGGCTATCCAGATTGATCGTGGGCGGGGCCACCTGATCGCGGATCGCGAGGATCGAGAAGATCGCCTCGATGGCGCCCGCAGCCCCCAGCAGATGCCCGGTTGCGGATTTGGTCGAGGACATGGTCACGCTGCTTGCGTGATCGCCCAGCAAACGTTCGACCGCGGCCAGTTCGATGACATCGGCCATGGTGCTGGTGCCATGGGCGTTGATGTAGTCGATATCCGTCGCCTTGAGGCCGGCACGATCCAGCGCCGCCTGCATCGAGCGGAACCCGCCATCGCCATCTTCGGCCGGGGCGGTGATGTGATAGGCGTCGCCCGAGAGACCGTATCCCAGAACCTCGGCATAGATCTTGGCACCGCGCGCCTTGGCGTGCTCGTATTCTTCCAGCACAACAACGCCCGCGCCCTCGCCCATGACGAATCCGTCGCGGTCGGCGTCATAGGGGCGGCTGGCAGCCTTGGGATTGTCGCCGCGTTTGGTGCTGAGCGCCTTGCAGGCGTTGAAGCCGGCAATCCCGATCTCGCAGATCGCCGCCTCGGCCCCGCCCGCGATCATCACTTCGGCATCGCCCCACTGGATCAGGCGCGCGGCATCGCCGATGGCATGGGCGCCTGTGGAACAGGCGGTCACGACCGCATGGTTCGGCCCCTTGAAACCATAGCGGATGCTGACCTGCCCCGAGATCAGGTTGATCAGCGCACCCGGAATGAAGAAGGGCGAGACGCGGCGTGCGCCTTTTTCCTTGATCAGCAGAGTGGTCTGTTCGATCGACTGCAAGCCGCCGATACCGGAGCCCAGCATGACGCCGGTGCGGAGGCGGTCTTCCTCGGCTTCCGGCTTCCAGCCCGAATCCTCGACCGCCTGCGTCGCGGCGGCCATGCCATAGAGGATGAAATCATCGACCTTGCGCCGCTCTTTCGGTTCCATCCAGTCATCGGGATTGAAGGTGCCGTCCGTGCCGTCGCCGAAGGGGACTTCGCAAGCATAGGTCGTCAGCACATTGCTGGCATCAAAGCGGGTGATCGGACCCGCGCCGGACTCTCCGGCCAGCAGACGCGACCAGGTCTCCTCTACTCCGCACGCCAAAGGCGTGACCAACCCCAGTCCCGTTACAACCACTCGACGCATGACGTACCCCTTCGTTCATGTTCTGTCGTGCTCATAGCGCGCCTGCCCCCTCATGGGCAAGAGCGGGCACTTTCCGACACCGGCCTGCGCGGATCGCAGCCCGCAGGATCGGATACCACCGACCGCCGGTCAAACCCCAAAATCCGCGAGTCATGAAAAAACCCCCGTCCGATGGACGGGGGTTTCTCCGACATCGGAAATGATGCGCGCCTCAGGAGGCTTCAGTGATGAACTTCACTGCGTCGCCGAAGGACTGGATCGTTTCTGCTGCATCATCGGGGATCTCGATCCCGAATTCCTCTTCGAACGCCATCACCAGTTCGACCGTGTCCAGGCTGTCCGCACCCAGGTCATCGATGAACGAAGCGTTCTCGACCACCTTGTCCTCGTCCACACCCAGATGTTCCACCACGATCTTCTTCACGCGGTCTGCGATATCGCTCATGTCCAAGTCCTCATACCGTTCGGGCTGTCTGCCCATTTTCTGCCCTTGCCCGCAGGCTCGGCACTTCGTGATGCCCTGTGTATCGGGCGGCTCGTCATCCCGCAAGCAGGACGTCCAAGGGTGCCACCTTCGGCCCCCCCGGCAAATCTGCGTGGCCTATAGCACATGGTGCGCCATTGGCAAACGCTTTCACCAAGGCAAGGCCGCGCGGTGCAACGGCAGCCCGCCCTTGCCTGTCACAGCATGGCCATGCCGCCGTTCACATGCAGCGTGGTGCCCGTGACATACCCCGCCTCGGGGCTGGCGAGATAGAGGACGGCGGCCGCGATTTCCTGTGGCGTGCCCATGCGGGCGGCCGGGATCTTGACGTTGATGGCGGCTTTCTGTTCGTCGGTCAGCTTGTCGGTCATGGCGGTGGCGATGAAGCCCGGTGCCACGGCATTGGCGGTGATTCCACGGCTGGCGACCTCATAGGCGATGGATTTCGTCATGCCCACCATCCCGGCCTTGGAGGCGGCATAGTTCGCCTGCCCCGGATTGCCCGTGGCCCCCACGATGGAGGAGATATTGATGATCCGGCCCCAGCGGGCCTTCATCATCGGGCGCATGACGCCACGGCACAGCCGCATGGTTGAGGTGAGGTTCACGTCCAGCACGCTTTGCCATTCATCATCGGACATCCGCATGAAAAGCTGATCGCGGGTGATGCCTGCGTTGTTGACCAAGATATCGACGGCGCCCATCACCTCGACGGCCTGTTTCGGCAGCGCCTCGACGGCTTCGGCATCCGAGAGGTTGCAGGGTAGCACATGGGCGCGGCTGCCCAGTTCGGCGGCCAGCGCCTCGAGGGGTTCCAAGCGGGTGCCGGACAGAGCGACCGTGGCCCCTGCCCCGTGCAGCGCATGGGCGATGGCCCCGCCGATCCCGCCTGATGCGCCGGTGATCAGCGCGCATTTTCCTGTCAGATCAAACATGTCTATTCCTCAGTTTGGGGCAGCAATGGCTGCGGCCACATCTTCCGGAGTGCCGATGGCCCGGCATTCCATCTCGCGCACGATCCGGCGGATCATGCCCGACAGTGCCTTGCCCGCGCCCACTTCCCAAGCTTCGGTCACACCGGCCTCGGCCATCCACAGCACGCTTTCGCGCCAGCGGACCGAGCCTGTGACCTGTTCGACCAGAAGGGCGCGGATAAGGTCAGGATCGCTGACCGCTTCGGCCCGCACATTGGCGACAAGCGGCACGGCGGGTGTGTTGACCGTCACATCGGCGAGGGCAGCGCGCATCACTTCGGCGGCAGGCTGCATCAAGGCGCAATGGAAAGGCGCGCTGACAGGCAGGATCACGGCGCGCTTGGCGCCCTTGGCGCGTGCAATCTCGACGGCACGTTCGACCGCTGCCTTGTGGCCTGAGACCACCACCTGCGCAGGGTCATTGTCATTGGCAGCCTGACAGACCTGCCCCTGTGCGGCCTCTTCGGCGACGGCGCGGGCGGCGGCGAAGTCGAGGCCCAGCAGGGCGGCCATGGCGCCGACGCCCACGGGCACGGCCTCCTGCATGGCGCGGCCACGGGTGCGCAGCAAGCGCGCGGCATCGGCGACGCTCAGGGCTCCGGCCGCGGCCAGCGCGGAATATTCGCCCAAAGAGTGACCGGCGACGAAGGCGGCATCGGTAACCTTCACACCCTCGGACTCGAGCGCGCGCATCGCCGCGATCGAGGTCGCCATCAAGGCGGGTTGGGCGTTCTGGGTCAAGGTCAGCGCGTCCTGCTCGCCCTCCCAGATCAGGGTGGACAGTTTCTCGCCCAAGGCGTCGTCCACCTCGTCGAAGACGGCACGGGCCGCAGGATAGGCCTGTGCCAGATCGCGGCCCATGCCGATGGTTTGCGCGCCCTGACCGGGAAATACGAAAGCCCTGCTCATCCTGTTGTCTCCGTCCTGCCGCGCCAAAGATCTTTGTCCCGCGCGCTTTTCATAAGGTTTTGCCGGAATACCGCGCCCGGCGCGTCTTCGCAACGCCCGAGCGCGCATCCTTGCACGTCCCATGTGCGGCGGGGCAGATTGGCCGCTCTGGCTTGCGGTTCTAGATAGGCACGAAACATGTCTTCCAGAAGGACCGCCCTCATGTCCCGCAGCAACAGCACCGCACGCTATGGCAGCGTCACCAAGATGTTCCATTGGCTGACCGCTTTTCTGATCCTGTCCGCCATTCCGCTGGGCCTGATTGCCACCGATCTGGCCCACCGGATCGAAGCGGGCGAGACCGATCTTGTCGCGCGGACGACGCTGCTGTTCTCGTTGCACAAGACCATCGGGATTGCGGCTTTCCTGACCGCGCTTGGCCGTATCGTCTGGGCGATGACACAACCCCGCCCCGGTCTTTTGCATGGCGGACGGCGGGCCGAAGCGACCTTGGCGGGCACGATCCATTGGCTGCTTTACGGTGCAATGCTGGTGACCCCACTGTCGGGTTGGGTGCATCACGCGGCGACAACCGGATTCGCCCCGATCTGGTGGCCGCTGGGGCAAACCCTTCCCTTCGTGCCGCAAAGCGCCACCGTGGCACAGGCCGCCGAGACTGTGCATTTCCTGGCCTCCCGCGTGCTGATCCTGTCGATCCTTCTGCATGTGGCCGGAGCGTTGAAGCATCACTGGATCGACCGCGACGACACGCTGCGCCGTATGCTGCCACGCGCCACGGTGCGGCAGAACCCAAGCCCCGCGCAGCCCGGTCATGCGGTGCCGCTGGTGGCGGCTGGTGTGATCTGGCTGGGAATCCTTGGCGCAGGCGCGGCCCCTGCCCTGATCGCCCTGCCGGACAGCCCCGCGCCGGTTGCCGCGCAAACCGCCTTCCCGGGCGACTGGCAGGTGCAGGAAGGCACGCTGGCGCTTGCGATCCGTCAGATGGGCGCAAAGGTCGAGGGCAGCTTTGCCGACTGGACGGCACAGATCACCTTCGCGGATGATCCCACGCAGGACGTGAATGGCGCCGTCCGGGTCGAGGTTGCCATTTCCTCGCTCAGCCTCGGCACGGTCACGGGTCAGGCCATGGGGGCGGATTTCTTCGACGAAGCCTCGCATCCGCGCGCGGTGTTCGAGGCCAGAATCCTGCGGGCGGGCGGCAGCTTCGTCGCGGACGGCCTTTTGACCCTCAAGGGCAATGCGGTGCCGGTGCGGCTGCCCTTTGATCTGGTGAGCAGCGGTGACACGGCGTCGATGATCGGGGAATTGTCGCTTGACCGTCGCGACTTCGGTATCGGCGCAAGCGTGACCGAGGAGGGAACGCTGGGCTTCGGTGTGACGGTGACGGTGCAACTGAAAGCGCAACGGTTGCCAACCGGCGACTGACCCCACCGCGTCCGCCGCGAATGAACAAGGCCGCCGGATCACTCCGGCGGCCTTGGTATTTTTTACGATATGTCAGGCTTACTCGGCCTTCATGGCCTCGATCGAGATCTGAACGGTCACTTCATCGCTGACGAAGGGGGCGAAAGCGCCGACATTATAGTCGCTGCGCAGCAGGGTTGTCGTGGCATTGAAACCGGCCCAGGGCTTGTTCTCCATCGGGTGATCACCGGCCTGATTCAGTTTGGCATCCAGCACGACCGATTTGGTCACGCCGTTCAGGGTCAGGTCGCCGGTGATCAGCGCGGTGTCGTCACCGGTCACTTCGATCCCGGTCGAGGTGAAGGTCACCATCTCGTCCTCAGTGGCACCGAAGAAGTCACCCGACATGAAATGTTCGAAGCGGCCTTCCCAGCCGGTCATCATCGACATGACGGGCATCGACACGGTCACGCTGGAATTGGCCGGGTCTTCCTGATCGAACATGATCTCACCCTCGAAACCCGAGAACATGCCCCAGGTCGTGGAGTAGCCCAGATGGTTGTAAGAGAAGAGGATCTGGCTGTGGCTGGCGTCCAGAACGTATTTTTCGGGCGCGGCAAATGCGGGGGCGGCGGAAAGGGCGACGGCAAGGCCGAAAGCGGCAAAGGTGTTTTTCATGATGGGTCTCTCCTGTTGGACCATGTTTCAGATAGGCCCAAGTTGCGCGCTTTCTGCGATGCGGCAACTCCACAGGAAACCACAGATCATGTGAGAAGATGAACAATGGACTGTTCGTCCGCACCTCGAAACAGGCCAAGCTGCGGACAGAAAAGCGGCAAAACCGCTTAGAAATTACGTAATTTCCGATCGATCAGATGAAGTTGCTCGCGCGCAAGACCCGACAGTTCCATCACGACCTCGCCTGTGCGGGACTTCAGGATCAACTGATCGTCAGAGACTGTGATCTCGCCCAGTTCGGCGAGGGCGAAGCGGCGCTGGACCCGCGCGATGCCGTCACGGCCACGCTGGATGTGACGCAGTTCCTGCGCGCGGATGTCCAGATGCACCTCGTCCCGCAGATGACCGCGTCCGGCATGCAGCAACATCAGACCGATGCACATGAACAGGGCCGATACGGCCAACCGAAGCAGCATCATTTCGGCGTCCCAAAGCGGCCCGGACAGGATCCAGATACCGACCGATGCCAGCATCAGGACAACGCCCGTGAACCGGGCCACACCTGCAAGCGCTTGCAGTCCAGACCTGCGGTGTCTTTTCCCCCAGCCGGCGCGCGGCGCGGCGTTTGACACCGGAGATGAAACATCTGAAAACGCAACCATCCGAGATCCTCCTCATGATGAGGACAGGCTGGCGCGCGAAAACGGCGTGCGTGTGGCGCAATCCCGGACAATTCTGGACTGTTTCCGGCGCATTGCGCCCCATTTGCGCGACCGGGGACACGGTTCTTTCCCCGTCCCACTGTATGCAGGCCTTCAATGCCGATAAACGGCTTGCCTGCTTGCCACGACGCGGAAACCGTCGTATAGGCCCCACTCCTTCCGCAGTTTTGTTGAACCGCGCAGTCTCTCGTGGATGGGTCGCGGAAGGATTGACCCTCCTATGAAATGCGCCTGAAAAGCAAGGAGTGCACATGCCGCTTTACGAGCATGTCTTCATTTCCCGTCAGGACCTGTCGAACACGCAGGCCGAGGGTCTTATCGAACATTTCGGCACAGTCCTGGCTGACAACGGCGGCACCGTCGTTGATCACGAGTACTGGGGCGTCAAGACGATGGCCTACAAGATCAACAAGAACCGCAAGGGTCACTATGCCCTGCTGCGCACCGATGCACCGGCTGCCGCCGTGCAGGAGATGGAGCGTCTGATGCGCCTGCATGATGATGTCATGCGCGTTCTGACCATCAAGGTCGATGAACATGTCGCAGGCCCCTCGGTGCAGATGCAGAAGCGTGACGACCGCGACCGTGGCGACCGGCCCGACCGTGGTGACCGTCCGGACCGCGGCGACCGTCCCGATCGTGGCGACCGCCCCGACCGCGGTGACCGTGGCGGCGAACGCCGCGAACGCCGTTGATCTGACGCCAGGATAAAGGACGCTAACCATGGCTACCAAACCGTTTTTCCGCCGCCGCAAGGTCTGCCCCTTCTCGGGCGACAATGCTCCTGCCATCGACTACAAGGACACCCGTCTGCTGCAGCGCTATATCTCTGAGCGTGGCAAGATCGTGCCGTCCCGCATCACCGCCGTTTCGGCCAAGAAGCAGCGCGAGCTGTCGCGCGCCATCAAGCGCGCCCGGTTCCTGGCCCTGCTGCCCTATGCCGTGAAGTAAGGAGAAAAGCAGATGCAAGTTATCCTTCTTGAGCGCGTGGCCAAGCTGGGCCAGATGGGCGACGTCGTCAACGTCAAGCCCGGCTTTGCACGCAACTACCTGCTGCCGCAGGGCAAGGCGCTGTCCGCGTCCGAGCGCAACATTGCTGACTTCGAGGCCCGCAAGGTGCAACTCGAAGCGCAGAACCTTGAGACCCGCAAAGAAGCCGAAGCCCTGGGCGAACGCCTGGGCGGGCAGACCTTCGTCGTGATTCGCTCCGCCTCGGATGGCGGCGCGCTCTACGGCTCGGTCACGCCCCGCGATGCGGCCGATGCAGCTGCGACCGGCGGCTTCACCGTCGACCGCAAGCAGATCGTGCTGACACGTCCGATCAAGGAACTGGGCCTGCATGACGTGTCCGTCACCCTGCACCCCGAGGTCGAGGTGACCATTCACCTCAACGTCGCGCGTTCGCCTGAAGAGGCCGAACTGCAAGCCGCAGGCAAGTCGATCCGTGAACTCGCAGCCGAGGCGGAAGCCGAAGCTGAATTCGAGATCTCGGAACTGTTCGACGAAATCGGCGCGGCGAACGAAGACGGCGAGGATATGGGCCGCTAAGCCCAGTCTGTCGAAAGACACCTTGCCTTAGAACCGCGCAGGCCCACCCTGCGCGGTTTTTTCATGTCCGGCGCTGTGTTTTGCGGACCGCCTGCTGTGCGTTCACCTTGTTCTGCGGTCACCCGTTTTTTGCGCGCCCTGACGCACGCAATGAAAAAGGGCCACCCCGAAAGGTGGCCCCTCTGATCAGATCTGACCTCTGCGGAGTCTTGCGACCCCTTTACGGCGGAACAGGATCACTCCTCGTCCAGCGCCTCGACGGCCTTTTGCAACTCGTCCTTGCTGATCTCTTTCTCGGTCACATTGGCCTGCGCCAGAATATGATCGACGACTTTGTCTTCAAAGATCGGCGCGCGCAGTTGCTGCTGCATCTGGGCGTTCTGCTGGATGAATTCGAAGAACTGACGCTCCTGCCCCGGATATTGACGCGCCTGCGCCATGACCGCCTGAGTCATTTCGGCATCGGTCACTTCGATCTCGGCCTTGCGGCCGGTTTCAGCCAGCAGCAAGCCCAGACGCACGCGGCGCTCGGCCAGTTTCTTGTGTTCGTCCGTGGGCTCAATCTTGTCGTGGTTGTGATCGTGCACATCGGGGTTTTCCTCGTGCCACAGCTGATGCGCGATCTGGCTCGCCTCGGCCTCGACAAGGCTCGGCGGCAGGTCGAACTTGACCAGACCGTCCAGCGCGTCCAGCAGACCGCGCTTGATCACCGCGCGGGCCGCACCGGCATATTCGGCCTCAAGACGCTCGGCGATCTGACCTTTCAGAGCGGCCAGATCTTCGGCCCCGAATTTCTTGGCCAGCTCGTCGTCAATCGCTGCCGCCTTGGGTTCCTTGACCGCTTTGACGGTGCAATCGAACACGGCTTCCTTGCCGGCCAGATGGGCCGCGCCGTATTCTGCGGGGAAGGTGACCGTCACGGCCTTTTCTTCGCCGGCCTTCACGCCGACAAGCTGTTCTTCGAAACCGGGGATGAACGAGCCGGAGCCCAGCACCAGCGGGTAATCTTCGGCGGAACCGCCCTCGAACGCCTCACCATCGACCTTGCCAACGAAGTCGAACACGATCTGGTCGCCGTCCTTGGCTTTGGAGCCCTTCTTGCGGTCAGCGAAATCCTGAACCGTTTCGGCCAGCGAGGCGAGCGCCTCATCGACGGCGGCGTCATCGGCCTTGGCCACCAGACGCTCCAGCTTGACGCTGGTCACGTCCAGTTCGGGGATCTCGGGCAGGGCTTCATAGGCCAGCTTGACCTTGACGTCCTGACCCTCTTTCCAGTTTTCACCATCGACCATCGTGACCTGCGGCTGAAGGGCCGGACGATCGCCGCTGTCCTCAAAGTGCTGGCTCATGGCGCCATCGACGCTTTCCTGCATCGCTTCGCCCAGAATGCGCGGACCGAACTGCTTTTTCAGCAGCGCCATCGGCACCTTGCCCTTGCGAAAGCCCTTCATTTCCACTTCGGGCTGAGCCTCGGCCAGTTTCTCGTTGACCTTCGCTTCCAGCTCGGCGGCTGTGACGATGATCTCGTACTCACGCTTGAGGCCGTCTTTCAGGGTCTCGGTGACCTGCATTCTTTTCGTCCTTTTCCATATCTCTGGTGCGGGTGGAGGGACTTGAACCCCCACGCCTTGCGGCGCCAGAACCTAAATCTGGTGCGTCTACCAATTTCGCCACACCCGCGAAAACCAAACGCAGGCAACCCCATCCGGAGAATGGAGGCGGCCCGCGGTTCCGGCGCTGTCTAGCAAACCCTGATGAGGGATGCGAGAGGAAAAATCGGGCCGTTCACACGCTCCTGACGGGCTTTTCCGGGACATGGCGACCGCGCGCCGCCCCCCTGACTTTCTACGGGCGTCCGGCGGCAAATAAATGGGCGACTTTCTTGCGCACATTCCGTATGTTGTGCTGGAAAACAGACGCTGCGACGGTCAGGACAGGCGTGAGCACATCTTCCAAGCATCCCGCGGCGCAGCGCTGTGGACAAGAGCGGGATCACACCGCCGGGTATCCCGGGATTGTGGCAGGCACCCGCATTCTGACGGCTGATGGTATCGTTCCCGTGGAACTGCTGGGGCCGGGTGACAGGATCATCACGCGCAATACGGGGCTGGTGGCTTTGACGGGGCTGGTGTTTCGGCAGTATCAGGGCGATTTCCTTCAGGCGAGGGCTGGGGCGTTCGGGGACACACGTCCCGCAACGGACACGGTTCTGGCCGCCGATCAGACCGTGCTGTTGCGAGGTGCTGCGGCCCATGTCCTGTTCGGCCAGCCTTCTGTCTTGATCAGGTCCGGGGACTTGACCCCTCTGGACGGCTGCACCCTTTTGCGCGGGATCGAAATGACAGTCGTGCGGATGGTTTTCGATGCCCCGCAACTTGTATATGCCGATGGGCTGGAAACGCTCTGCCTGCCGTCACAGGACCATTGCCTCGCGGCTTGATGTGCCAAGTACGCGGTATCTAAAGCCCAAGCTCCCGAAACACGGCAGGCAATGTCTCGGGCAGATCTTCGGCGATCAGACCGGGGCCAAAGCGACGGGCCGCCTGCCCATGAAGCCAGACGCCGATATTCGCGGCCATCCGGGGGGATATCGCCCGCGCCATCAGCCCGACGATGACACCAGCCAGCACATCCCCCGACCCGGCTGTCGCCAACCAGGCCAGCGACCCATCCGGAGCGGCCGGATGCGTGGTCACCGCGCCGTCCGGACTGGCCACCAAGGTTTCGGGACCCTTCAACAGCACGACGCAGCCCGCCCGCTGGGCGGCCGCGCGCACGGCCTCGATCCGCGCGTTGCCGCCATCGTTCAGATTGACGGCCAAGTCGGGAAAGACCCGTGCGAACTCGCCTGCATGCGGGGTCATCACACAGGCAGGATGCAGCCTCGCCATCAGGGCCCTGTCGCCTGCCAGAAGGGTCAGCGCATCGGCATCGAGCACGGTTTGTCGCGCCGCTTGCAGAACCGCGTCCAGTTTCGCCGCCTCAAGCGCGCCATGCCCGCACCCTGGCCCAACACAAAGCGCGTTCAGCCGCGGATCTTCCAGAAGCGCCTCAAGCGCTGCAAGCGTGCCGGCCTCGCGCAGCATGATGGCCGTGACCTGACTGGCCACTTCGGCCATCGCATCCGATGGCACGGCCAGCGTGACCAGCCCTGCCCCGACCCGCAGCGCCCCGCGTGCCGCCAACCGTGCCGCACCGCTGCGACCTGCACCGCCCGACAGGATCAACGCGTGACCGTGATGATATTTGTGCGCCGCCGCATCCTTGCGCAGCATGTCCCGCAACTCGGGTGTCAGGGTGAAGATCCGGGACGCTCGGGACATGGACGCCTCATGAAAAAAGGGGCGGATGGGTCATCCTACAGGCCGATGGGCACGACGACGATGCGCACCCGTTGCTCTTCCAGCACCTTATGCACGGGTTTGCGGGCATGGAAAGTCACCACGAGATCCGCATCAAACGGGCGCGGGTTTAACCGATGGCCCGTGTCGCAGTCATATCCCGTGGGCAGGTCGACACTGACGCGGCGCAGGGAGCGGTCCGCCGCCTTGGCCACATCGACGGCCTGCCAGTATGGCGCAAGCATCTCGGCGCTGTTGCGCGACTGCCCGATCCCGAGCAAGGCGTCGACGATCAGAACCGGCGCCGCTCCGGCACCATCGGTCAACGCGGTGAAAGCGTCGGCCAGATCATCCATCGCCAGTATCTTGCCACCCGCCGCGATCCAGTCCGCTGCTGCGGACGCGGCATCCCCTGCCTTTGGTTGGCCGGTCGCACAGACCCGCACATTCCAGCCGCGCCGGGCAAGACCCCGGGCGATGACATATCCGTCGCCGCCATTGTTGCCCGGACCGCAGAGGATCAGCGCCCGGCCCGGAGCATGTGCAAGCTCTGGCCAGGCCTCCAGAGCGGCGGAGATCACGCCCTCGCCCGCGCGCGCCATCAGCGCGGATCCGGTGACCCGGCCCGACTCCATTGCCGCATTTTCAAGCGCGCGCATCTGCGCCGCTGTGACGATTTCGGTCATTTTTCACCCAAATCCGTTTATTTTCCGCCCAAAACAACAGCACTTTGCTTATTTTTTAATCACCATTCGGAAATTGCATCCAGCTACCCGACAATGCACCAAGCCCCCGATTGTCCCGCCCCGGCAGAAATGGTCTGACGCCATAGGAACATAGGCGAGGAGACCCGGGATGAAAAAGATCGAAGCGATCATCAAGCCGTTCAAGCTCGATGAGGTCAAGGAAGCCCTTCAGGACGCGGGTGTCCAGGGTCTTTCCGTGATCGAGGTCAAGGGCTTCGGCCGCCAGAAGGGACATACGGAACTGTATCGCGGCGCCGAATACGTCGTGGACTTCCTGCCCAAGGTCAAGATCGAGGTTGTGCTGGATGACGATCTGGTCGATGCCGCCATCGAGGCCATCATCGACGCTGCGAAAACCGACAAGATCGGTGATGGCAAGATCTTTGTCAGCCCGGTCGAACAAGCCATTCGCATCCGCACCGGTGAATCCGGTTCGGACGCGCTGTAATCTACACCACAAACTGAAAGGGATTAGGGAATGAGCAAGGACGCAGTTCTCAAACTGATCAAGGACGAGGATGTCGAATACGTCGATATCCGCTTCACCGACCCGCGCGGCAGACTGCAGCACGTGACCGTTGTGGCCGATCTGGTCGACGAGGATTTTCTGGAAGAAGGCTTCATGTTCGACGGATCGTCGATTGCCGGCTGGAAATCGATCGAAGCCTCGGACATGAAACTGATGCCCGATACAGACAGCGTCTATATCGACCCCTTCTATGCGGAAAAGACCATCTGCATCCATTGCTCGGTTGTGGAACCCGACACGGGCGAATCCTATGACCGCGACCCGCGCGGCACCGCCGAGAAGGCAGAAGCCTATCTGAAAGCCAGCGGGATCGGCGACACCGCCTATTTCGGGCCTGAGGCTGAGTTCTTCCTTTTTGACGACGTGCGCTATTCGGTTTCGCCGAACAAAGTGTCCTTCTCGGTCGATGCGGATCATGCCGCATGGAACACCGACACCGAGTTCGAAATGGGGAACACCGGCCACCGTCCGGGCTACAAGGGCGGCTATTTCCCGGTCAACCCGGCCGATGACGGTCAGGACATCCGCTCGGAAATGCTGTCCACCATGAAGCGTATGGGCATGAAGGTCGACAAGCATCACCACGAAGTGGCGACCTCGCAGCACGAGCTTGGTCTGATCTTCGGTGGGCTGACCGAGCAGGCCGACAACATCCAGAAATACAAGTATGTCATCCATAACGTCGCGCTGGCCTATGGCCGTTCGGCCACCTTCATGCCGAAGCCGATCAAAGGCGACAACGGTTCGGGGATGCACGTGAACATGTCGATCTGGAAGGACGGCAAGCCGCTGTTCGCAGGCGACAAATATGCTGACCTCAGCCAGGAGGCGCTGTATTTCATCGGCGGAATCCTGAAGCATGCCAAGTCGCTGAACGCCTTCACCAACCCGACCACCAACAGCTACAAGCGTCTGGTGCCCGGTTATGAAGCCCCCGTTCTGCGCGCCTATTCGGCCCGCAACCGCTCGGGTTGCGTGCGTATCCCGTGGACGGAAAGCCCCAAGGCAAAGCGCGTCGAAGCCCGTTTCCCCGATCCGGCGGCGAACCCCTATCTGGCTTTCTCGGCTCTGCTGATGGCTGGCCTTGACGGGATCAAGAACAAGATCGATCCGGGCGAAGCCATGGACAAGAACCTCTATGACCTGCCCGCGGAAGAGCTGGCCGGCATCCCCACCGTCTGCGGATCGCTCCGCGAGGCGCTGGAGGAGCTGCAGAAGGACATGGACTATCTGCTGGCCGGTGACGTGTTCACCAAAGACCAGATCATGGCCTATATCGGCCTGAAGATGGAAGAAGTCGAAGAGTACGACATGACCCCCCATCCGGTCGAGTTCAAGAACTACTACAGCTGCTAAGCCCGCCGACGACCGAGTCGCGGCGAAACCAGCCAAAGTCATGAAAAGGGCGCCTTTCGGGGCGCCCTTTGTCGTTCTGGGCAGAACTGTGGCGGTCAAAGCGGTCAAAATCCGACTTTTTAACGCCATGCCCCAGGCTTGGCGGATTTGGAACAAAATATGCCCCATTTCCTTAACCATAAGTGACCGTCTGAATATCGCCACGCGGAGGCTGCCATGCGTCTGGACAACACTCGGTGCACTTCTGGATTGGTTTTTCTCGGTTCGAGACCTCTTGATCTTCCCTTTCTGGCCACCCGGCTTGAACGTGTGCTGAGCGCGCGCGGTTTCGACGTGGGAACGGCAGAGGTCATGTCCGAAGGTCATCTCAAGATGCACCTTGGCGAGTTCGAACTCCATATGACCGAGTTGCAGAACCCCGGACAGAACGGCCAGTCGGACGGGATGCAGGTGATGGACCTTGCGCTGAGCCATGGTCGCCAACCGCAGACGACATCTGATCTGAGTGTGGCCGATGCAACGTTGACCCTGACGGTCACGATCATCAAGCTGCCCTCCGACCTGCCCAGCCTGCGCGAGGCCGAGCGGTCAACCGTCACGGCGCATTCCGCCCTTGCCCTTGCGACGCTGGAACTGGCGCAGGTGCTTGACCCCGATTTCGTGCAGTGGCTGCAACCCGACATGATGCTGCAAACCTCGTCCTTCCTGTCGGTGCTGGAGAAAGTCACGCCCCGGCGCGTGTCCGCCGCGGACCGTGGCACGACAGCGGAAGTGGCACGCCGCAGACGGCCCATCCCGGTCCTGCCCTTTTCGCAAACACAGGCCAACCGCGTGTCCCGGCTTTTCCCGGACATCGACGACACCTGCGAACGGCTGGACAGCCAGACACGTCTTGATCCTGTGGCCGCCACGACATCCGCACCGACCGAGGACAGCACCAGCCTGCCCTATCTGCGCGCGGTCTTTCGTCGCGAGGACGAGGCAGCCCATGTGACCGAGGAACCGACCACCACACTTCGCCCCGAAGAGCCCAGCACAACGTCGCGCCTTGCAACATGGGCCGTGTCACTTGCTGTCAGCCTGCTGTCGCTTCCAGTAGGGATCGCACTGATGGTGTATAACCTCATCCGGGGTGAGGATCTTCGGCTGGCGCTGACCGCGCTTGCACTGACCGGGCTTTTCACGGGTCTGACCACTTTGGGACTGGGCCAACAGGTCATCGCCACGATCAATGGTCTGCCCTTTGTCGGCGACATCCTGACCCGCCTGCCATTCTAGGACAGCGCACACCCAGAAGGCAGGTCAAGCGCCCCAATTTGCCCGTCGGGGCGCTTGTTTCATTTGCGCCTGAGGCTGGCGCTGGGTATCATGTCGCCATATTCATGCAGGGTTCATTCACATGACGCGCTTTTCGCTTGGGATTTCCATTGGCTCACTTACCCTTTGCGGCCTTCTGGCAGGGCCTTTGGAGGCCGCGCAATGCGGCAACACCGCTGCGGGGTTCGAGGCATGGAAACGCGACTTTGCCCCGATCGCGGCCGCGTCAGGCGTCAAGGAGAGGGGCTTGGCGGCCCTTGCCGGCACCACCTACGCCACCCGCACCATCGCTGCGGACCGCAATCAGAAAAGTTTCGGCTTCACGCTGGAGCGTTTCATGGAGGTGCGCGGTGCCAGCACGATCGTGGCCCAAGGCAAGAAACGCAAAGCGCGCGATGCGGCCTTCTATGACGCGTTGGAGAGGCAATACGGTGTATCCGCAGGCGTGATCATCGCGATCCACGGGATGGAAACCGCCTTTGGCAGTTTCATGGGCGACAGCAATGTCCTGTCCGCCATTGCCACGCTGGCCTATGACTGCCGTCGGTCGGCTTTCTTCACCGAACATACGATCGCCGCGCTGCAACTGGTGGATCGCGGCACGATTTCACCACAGGCGGTGGGGGCGAAACATGGGGAGCTGGGCCATACCCAGTTTCTGCCGGGCAATGTGCTGCGCTATGCGGTTGACGCCAATGGCGACGGGCGCATCGACATGAACAATATCACCGACTCTTTGGCTTCGACGGCCAATTTCCTGCGCCAGAAAGGGTGGCAGCCCGGATTGGGCTATCAGGAGGGCGAGCCGAATTTTCGTGTGATTCAGGAATGGAACGCTGCGGGGGTCTATCAGAAGGCCATCGCCATCATGGCGCGGCAGATCGACGGCTAAGCTTTAGGCGGCCGGCCACAACGCCCGCACGATCGCGCGCTCCAGCACGCTGGTGTGAATGCCGAACACGACCGCGCCGGTCTTTGGCAAGCGCAGAAGGCTCTGACGTTCCGTGCGAAGGTAATTGGCGTCCTGCGCGCCCCGCTCTGGCCGTCGGTCAGCCTCGCTCCGGGGCTGATGCAGGGTCGGATCGACATACCAAAGCGCGTTGAACCGCCAGAGCGGGCGTCCCACCTGCACCCCGTCGAAAAGACGCTGCACGCGGCGGGCCATGCTGTCGTCATAGCTGTCGACGGGCACATGGATGCCGGTCAGTGGTCGCATGAACTTTTCCGCCAGCGTCCAGCTTGCCGGGAAGCACAGGACAGCGGCTGTCAGGACATGTTCGTCACCGCGCTTTTCCATCAGGCACAGATCCTGCTGCACCAGATGGCCCAATGTGCCCATCGGATCGTTCCGGTCCAATATGACGCGCATGCCGTCGGGTCGCTGCACCTGCTGATCCGTCACAGCAAAATCGGCACGTGTCGCCAGCACATTCATAACGGCATCCAGCAATTCGAGAGCGGCAGGTCGCGCCTTCGCGTCCATGGCCAGAACCTTGTCACGCCGCTGCGCCAACAACTGCGCGCGGGTTTCCATCTGGGCGGCATAGGCCTCGTCGACGATGATCCAGTCGGCAGGATCCATCGGTGCGGTCCCCGGCAAAGGCCGGGGTGTGGTCGGGTCATAGCTGAGGCGGGTTTGAAGGATCGCGGTCATGATCCCGATTTGAGCCGGAAAACGACGCCTCTGCAAGGCACCTCGGACATGGGCGGCCGGAGCGGCCCGTCGTCCCGCCTGTCCATCGCGTAGCGTCACCTTGGCGTGAAGGCGATGACACATGGGTTGCGCCCATGCGTCCCCGCGCTCACTCTTGAACGAAGCACAAAGGACGCCGCACATGCCCAGCGAACACATCACTTTCAGCGGCCATGATGGCAGCCAATTGGCCGCGCGGCTGGACCTGCCCGAAGGGCCGCATCTGGCGACTGCGCTGTTTGCCCATTGCTTCACCTGTTCCAAGGACATCGCCGCCGCCCGCCGGATTTCGCAGCGTCTGGCCACGATGGGGCTGGCGGTTCTGCGCTTCGACTTTACAGGGTTGGGCCATTCCGGCGGAGAGTTTTCCAATACGGGCTTCACCTCGAACGTTGCCGATATCCGCGCCGCGGCATCCTGGCTGGCGGATCAGGGCATGCCGCCAAGCCTGCTGGTGGGCCATTCGCTGGGTGGTGCGGCCATGCTCAAGGTCGCGCCCGAGATCAAGGGGATCAAGGCGGTCGCCACGCTGGGTGCCCCCTTCGATCCGGACCATGTGACCCATAACTTCCATGACTCGCTGGACCGTATCCGGGACGAGGGCGAGGCCGAGGTTGATCTGGGTGGACGCCCGTTCCGCATCACGCGGGCCTTTCTCGACGATGTGGAGGGAGCCTCCATCGCCCCCGAACTGGCCCGCTTGCGGGCCGCCCTTCTGTTGATGCACGCGCCTCGTGACGAAATCGTCGCCATCGACAATGCGACGCGTATCTTCATGGCGGCCAAACATCCGAAAAGTTTCGTCACGCTGGATGACGCGGATCATCTGATCAGCCGCGCCACGGATGCCGATTACGCAGCGGATGTGATCGCAACTTGGGCCAGTCGTTATCTGGACCTGCGTCCCCCCGCCCCGCCGCCCGGTGTGCCGGAAGGTATCGTCCGGGTCTCCGAAGCCGACCCCAACGGGTTTTTGCAGGATGTGACCGCCGGCCCGTATCATCATGCCCGCGCGGACGAGCCGCGGGCCTATGGCGGCACCAATCGCGGCATGTCTCCTTATGGATTTATCGCCGCGGGTCTGGGGGCCTGCACCTCGATGACGATCCGCATGTATGCCAGACGCAAGGGCTGGCCTCTGGACCATGTGCGCGTGGATGTGTGCCATGACAAGATGCACGCGCAGGACGCCAAGGCCGGCTCGGGGGACAAGATCGACAGCTTTCGCCGCGAGATCCATCTGCAAGGAAACCTGACCGAGGATCAGCGCAGCCGGTTGATGGACATCGCTGAAAAATGCCCGGTTCATCGCACGCTGGAACGCACCAGCAAGATCGTCACGACGCTGGCCGGTTAGCCCTTCACATGTTCCTGATGGCCGATCCAGGCTTGCTCGATCTGGCCGCAGAGCTCCATCGGATCGAAGGGCTTGGTAATCACGGCAAGCGCGCCCTTGTCCAACATGTTCTGTGAAAAATTCTCTTCCGCCTTGGCAGTCACGAAAATCGCGGGGATATCCGCGAAACCCGGCAGGGATCGAAGCGCAGTCCAGGTTTCCATGCCATCCATGTCCGGCATCATGAAATCCAGAAGGAAAAGTTGCGGCTCACAACCCACCGCACCGTCCACAGCCTCCTGCCCGGAGGAGAATTGATCGACATGGAATCCGCCAACCATCTCCAAGGTGATCTTGATGATCATCCGGATGTCTTCGGCATCATCGACATGCAGGATACGCTGCAGTTTTTCCATCTCTGTCACCTTTGTTCACCGCGAGATCGGATCAGGACCAAACCGATTACGCGAAACCGCACGCTCTGACCATCGCGGACCGACACAGTCGGTCACATCAATCTTCAAATCAACCCGGCAATCGCCAGAAACGACGTTTCTGTCCCGGTCTCCTACCGCTCGTGTTCGGGCGTCACGCTGTTTTCCATCGACGTCCTTCCTCGGGCTGGGTTCCGGTGACCACGGGGGTATGCGGGACGATGTCGAACTCGATAAAGAAGGTCGTCCCATGTCCGAGTGTGCTTTCATAGTCGATCTGGCCATCATGGCGTTCGATGATCTTTTTCGAGATATTCATCCCAAGCCCCGTCCCGCCGACACGGCGCTGATCCGAGGAATCGACCTGGCTGAAACGACCGAACACCCGTTCCTTGGCGTTCTCGGGAATTCCCACGCCCTTGTCCTTGACGTAGATCCGCACCCGGCCATCCACCCGCTTGACCGAAATGTCCACAGTGCCGCCCTTGTGCGAGAACTTGGAGGCGTTCGAAATCAGGTTGGCCATCACCTGCGACAGCCGTCCCGCGTCGCCGTTGATGAAGATATCTTCATCCGCATGGGTAACTGACAGCGACACATCCATCTGCTCGGCATAGCCCCGGCTCAGGGTAACCGAATCATCCACCAGTTCGCGCACGTTCAGCATGTTGAAGCGGAAGGCCATCTCGCCGGCTTCGATCTTTTGAAGGTCCAGCAGATCGTTGATCAGATCGGCCAGGCGCTTGCTGTTCTTGGCCGCGATACCAAGAACGGGTTGCATCTGATCGGGGACCGGCCCCATGACGCCACTGTTGACCAGATCAAGCGTGCCCTTGATCGACGTGAGCGGCGTGCGCAATTCGTGGCTGACTGTCGACAGAAACTGCGACTTGATCTCAAGCGCAGCCTTTGTCTTTTCGTGCTCCAGCGTGATTTCCTCGATCTGCGCCAGACCGCGCCGATAGAGTTTGAGAAAGACGAACGAGCAATCGACGATGAAATACATCACGAAAGCCACCGTGAAGAACTGCAACCAGACGTCCGAGTCGATCGGCGGGTTCAGGCGGATAATGTCCCATGTCGCGATGAAGACGAAGGTCGCACCATAGACGCTGAGCCGCAGGAACAGCGCTGGCAGAAGCTGGTGGTTGTTCACTGCCGCGAACAACGACGCCGCAAACAGGAAAAACAACGGCGTGAAATGTCCGCCAGAGGTCTGCTGCAAGGTGATCAGAATCACGAACAGACTGATGGCGACGGCGCTGGCCACCGTATTGACCATCACCCACCACAGGAATTTGCGGGCCTTGGCGGGATCGTGGTCCGTCCACCGATTCACATTGCGTGCGAGGATGAGGTCCAGCACCTCGGTGAACAGCACGGCCGCATAGGACGAGAAGGATACAACGGGGCTGAAATAGAATGCGGCAAGCAAGGTGGCCGCCAGAAAGATCGCCTGACGTTGCCAGATCAGATTCTCGCTGACGTTGATGTAGTCCTTCAGCTGCCGTTCGAGCCGGTCGATCGGATACCAATCGTCCTTCTTGGGCAAGAATTGCTCGACTATCGCCATGTCCTCACGGACCTCCGCATTTTCGACCGATCAAGGTTCGGTCCCTCACCTTTTCCCGAGAGTGGCCTCGGGGCGCAGCCAGTGCTCTACCGAAGAACACTCACCACGCTGTCACATCGCTACACTTGAACCATACTCACCGGACCATTTCCCCGGGATATCTCCCGGTAGTCATCATCGGATTGGGCATCCGCGAAAGCCTTGAATTGACACCCGCTCAGCCCGCTAAACTCTACCAGAGAGGATGAACATTCCGGATCGAAACCCTCAAACTCTTCCAAACAAGGAATAATTGCGGAATATGACCACAAAAAGGCTGCCAAATGGTAATGTTCGCGCATTTCAGGCATGCCTGCACGACATCCCATCGGAATTGAGATGAATTGAAGGCAGCGCTTTCAATCCAAACAAGGCAGGATTCGAATGATCGCCACAAACGGGCAAATCGCCTGATCAGTTGACGTAGCGCGCCACTGTGAAAAGGGCGGCCTGGCTGACCGTGTCGTCGATCGAGAACTTCGGTCCGACAGGCACCGCGCTGAGGTCAAGGCGGCGCAACCAGCGCGACCAGACGGCTGGCACGATCCCGATGACATGGGTTGCGCCATAGCTGCGGGCGGATTCGCTCAACTGCCCCATCAATGCGGCCTGCACGGCCAGACGGCGATGCGCCGGCACATCGGGGGACACGAAGAGGCGCGAGGCCTCCCAGATCCGTGGATTGACGGGGGCCTCGAAGAACAGGACATCGGTGGGGATGCTTTCCAACATCCCCTTCTGCGCATCGCGCAGCATATAGGAATAGACGCCACAACGCGCCGTCGTCGGCGTCAGGCGGATCCCGGCGAGGATCTCGCCGAATTCGTGAACCACGATCCAGCGGCTGAGCGGCGTGTCATATTGGTCGAACTCCATCCCCTCGGCCTCGGGCAGGCTCCAGTGAAGCCGGTCGATGAAGGTCTTCTTGCGCGCCTTCAGGAGGCTGACGAACAGATCGCCATATTGATGCAGGTTGGAGAATGACAGTGTGGTCGCCTTCACATGCCCCATCACCGCAGACACGGCTTCAGGGATGCGCGGCTTGACCGCAGGCAGATCGGGCAGCAGATCACGGAGACGCGAGCGCGAAACCTCTGGTTGTTCTCTGACAACAGGCGGAAGTTCTGGGAATACAGACCGAGCCAGTCCGACTCCTGCTGCTTCTCTGCTATGTTTCATTGCCTGCTCTCGTCATTTTTTCCACCAATAGATGAGAAATCGCCTCCATCGTCCAGATGAAATTGGATATCGTCTTCTTTTTTCTGCCCTATTTTCTCCACATTTGAAAAGATGCAACACTTCTTGCCCTCTAGTCATCGGCGTATTTCCGCCCAGAAAGCAATTTATGGTTGTTTACTCCAGAGATCAACACGCGGTTTTTCAGCGGGAACGTGGATTTTCTGCCTCGCAGGACTGCAATGGCAGGCCGGGCTGTATGCGCCCAATATTGCCACATTTGAAATAGTCGTGATCAGGAATGTGGCGGATGGGGTTGCAATACCCGTTTTCCACCCGAAAGGCGCTGGGTGCAGGCCGTCGCCTGCCCGTCAATGCCCGTCAAGGGCGCCTTGTATGACTGCTGCAGGAAGATCGTGGACGGCGGACCCGCAGGGCTGGATCGCCGCAGGACACGCGGGCCAGAAACGAAAAAAGCGCAACACAGGGTTGCGCTTTTCTTGGTCGAGTAGAGAGGACTATCAGCCGCGGGCGCGGCCAACCAGTTTCCACAGAGCGGGCAGCAAGGCCGCCGCCAGCGCCAGTTTCAGCGCATCCCCGATCAGGAAGGGCGTCAGACCCCACTGCAGGATCGGCTTGTCCCAGCCATAGAGCATCCCCAGCCAGATCAGGCCCGGCACGTAGATGATCACGTTGCCCGCCAGCATCGCCAGCGCCATCTTGCCCGCCGAACGGTCCCAGCCTGCTTGTGCGAACCAGCCAAGGGCTACTGTCGCCATCACATAGCCCAGCAGATAACCGCCCGTGCCGCCCATCATGTAGGACAGGCCATAAGCTTCGGCGGATGAACCGGCGAAGACGTCAAAGCCAAGCGCGCCGATGATCATGTAACCCAGGATCGTGACCAGACCCAGCCGCGCGCCATAGGCCGCGCCAATCGTCAGCACCGCGAAGGTGCCCATGGTGATCGGCACCGGCCACATCGGGACCTTGATCTTGGCGGCGATCGCCAGAACCGCGATACCCAGCACCACCAGCGCGGCCTGTTTCACCAGCAGCTGCGTGCCTTCGCGCGGGGCGACGGCCTCAACCAGAACCTTGTTAGTCAGAGCAAGCGCCATCCGCCAGCCTCCTTTGCAGAGTTGTCATTGCGGCCCTGTTTCTGCCCCAGCCCCCGCTCCATCGCAAGGGCCAAGGCACATCTGCGCCGATTTACACCGGCATCGGTGTGTAAAGCGACCGCATGACATAGTCCTTGCGGGGCCCGGTCACGCGCCACTCGGCTTGCCAGACGGGCCAACCGCCAAAGTCATAGCGCACCTTATATGTATCCGGGTCGCACCAGTGGTCCGCTTCGGCTGTTTCGCCCGGCTCGAAACGGTGAAAATAGCGCCCATCGGCGAAGAGCACGGCGATTCCGGTCCCCTCCTGCCGCCAGAGATAGCGGCGTTCAGCCTGAAATCCGCCCTGCCCCGTCAGGTTCAGCCGCCCCGCCTCATGCAGGGTCAGGCCCGCATCATCCGGAGTGAACCTTGCGGTCCCGGTGAAAACCGCGTCCGGCCCCAGCGCATCCGAGATCTGCCGTTCCAACAGCCACAGCCCTTCGAAATCCTGCAACGCCAGCATCGCTTGCCCTCCAACCCTTGCCGCCACGCCTGCCCCCCGTTAAAGACTGCGCAAACCGCTGCCAACAAGGATATCCCATGATCCCCCGCTATTCCCGCCCCGACATGGTCGCGATCTGGTCGCCCGAGACGAAATTCCGCATCTGGTTCGAGATCGAGGCCCATGCCTGCGACGCGATGGCCGATCTGGGCGTGATTCCGCGCGAGAACGCCGAGGCGGTCTGGAAAGCAAAAGACGTGGAGTTCGATGTGGCCCGGATCGACGAGATCGAGGCTGTCACGAAGCATGACGTGATCGCTTTCCTGACCCATCTGGCCGAGCATGTGGGATCGGATGCCGCGCGTTTCGTGCATCAGGGCATGACATCCTCGGATGTGCTGGATACCTGCCTGAATGTGCAACTGACCCGTGCGGCCGATCTGCTGATCGCCGATATGGAGGCGCTTCTGGCTGCCCTCAAACGCCGCGCCTATGAGCACAAGGATACGGTCCGCATTGGGCGCAGCCACGGCATCCATGCAGAGCCCACGACCATGGGCCTGACCTTCGCGCGCTTCTATGCCGAGATGGACCGCAATCTGCGCCGCCTGCGCACCGCACGCGAGGAAATCGCAACCGGGGCCATTTCGGGCGCTGTCGGCACGTTCGCCAATATCGATCCGCGCGTGGAAGAGCATGTCTGCGCCAAGCTGGGCCTGATCCCCGAACCTATCAGCACGCAGGTGATTCCGCGCGACCGCCATGCTGCCTTCTTCGCCACGTTGGGTGTGATCGCGTCGAGCATCGAGAACATTGCCATCGAAATCCGGCACATGCAGCGCACAGAAGTGCTGGAGGCCGAGGAATTTTTCAGCAAAGGGCAAAAAGGCTCCAGCGCGATGCCCCACAAGCGCAACCCGGTGCTGAGCGAGAACCTGACGGGTCTGGCGCGGCTGGTGCGCATGGCGGTGATCCCGGCGATGGAGAATGTCGCACTGTGGCACGAGCGGGATATTTCGCATTCTTCGGTCGAGCGGATGATCGGGCCGGATACAACGATCACACTGGATTTCGCCTTGGCGCGTCTGACCGGGCTGGTGGACAAGCTGGTGATCTATCCGGACAACATGCTGGCCAATATGAATAAATTCCGTGGCCTTGTGATGTCGCAGCGGGTGCTGCTGGCCTTGACCCAGGCCGGGGTCAGCCGCGAGGACAGCTATACTCTGGTGCAGCGCAACGCGATGAAGGTCTGGGAGAAGGGCGCGGATTTCAAGACCGAGTTGCTGGCCGACCCGGACGTGACCGCCGCCCTGTCCCCCGCCGAGATCGAGGAGAAGTTCGATCTGGGCTATCACACCAAGCATGTGGATACGATTTTCGCCCGTGTGTTTGGAACAAAGTGACGCGAAACGGCATTTTGACGTAACGGGATTGCGTGCTACCTTAGGGTTCCAACCACATAGGGAGTACGCAATGAAGTTGAAGACCGCATTTGCCGCCCTGGTGCTGACCCTCGCCCCGATGATGGTCAGTGCTGCTTGTTCCTCCAGCCATCAGGCCATGTCCTGCGCCGAAGGCATGGTCTGGGACAGCGAGACCCGCACCTGCACCCAGCAGCTGAGCGGCTGATATCGCCTCCGCGCCCTTCCGGCTTCCGGCCAGGGCGCGGCACATCCCGGCAGTGGACCGGGACAGCGGCGAGCATGAGAGCTTACGCCGCGACCGAATTACCTAAAATTGCAATTGAGACAACGGCCTGACTTCAGGCTTTGTTCATCTTTGCAGCCTTATCTGAACCGGGTTCATGTGAGGTCGCGATGCTGAGTCTGCCCCCTATATCCAGCCGATCGGGCGCCACCACCTCCGCCGCGCCCTTGTCGCAACGCGAAAAGGCGGCGATCGTGGTGCAGTTTCTGCTGTCGGAAGGGGCCGACCTGACTCTGGCAGACCTGCCGGAGGATCTGCAGACCGCTTTGGCGCGGCAATTCGGCCAGATGCGCCATGTGGACCGCGCGACGCTGGCGGCTGTCGTCTCGGAATTCGCGCAAGAACTGGAACAGATCGCCCTACTTTTCCCCCGCGGCGTTGCGGGGGCGCTGACAGCCCTTGATGGGCGGATCAGCCCGCAAACCGCCGCGCGCCTGCGCAAGGAGGCTGGCGTGCGTCAATCCGGTGATCCATGGGACAGGTTGCGCAGCACCCCGGCGGAATTGCTTTTGCCGTTCCTGACATCCGAGGCTGTCGAAGTCGCGGCCGTGATGCTGTCCAAGCTGGATGTTGCGAAATCAGCCGATCTGCTGGGCCGTTTGCCCGGCGCCACGGCGCGCCGCATCGCCTATGCCATGTCCCAGACCGGCGCGGTCACCCCTGAAACGGTCTACCGGATCGGTCTGTCGCTGGCGATGCAACTGGATGCCTCGCCTGATCGAGCCTTCGCAGATGGACCAGAGCAGCGGGTCGGCGCAATTCTGAACCTGGCCACGACAGCCACGCGCAATGATGTGTTGTCGGGGCTGGAAGAAACCGATTCCGATTTTGCAAACAATGTCCGTCGCGCCATCTTTACTTTTGCCAATATCACCGACCGGATCGACCCGCGCGACATGCCCAAGATCGTCCGCGTGGTGGAGCAGTCCGCCCTTGTGGCCGCCATCGCCCATGCGCAGACGCTGGGAGACGAATTCACGGCGGCGGCCGACTTCATGCTGGCCAACATCTCGACCCGGCTTGCGGATGGTCTGCGGGAGGAGGTGTCCCAACTGGGCAAGGTCAAGACCAAGACGGGGGAAGAGGCGATGACAGCCATAACCAGCGCCATTCGCACCCTTCAGGAAACAGGCGACTTGGTCATGCGCAACCCCGGCAACGAGGAGGCAGAGAGCTAGGCGCCCCCTGTCATGCGGCAGCATCGGACACTGCAACTCGTTGTGGACAGCGCAGGCCAGCGCGCCTAACCTGCGGACATGAGCGATATTTCTGGACGCCGCTGGCATGACATGGGTGGGGATGAGGCTGGGCCTGTCCCCAAGGAAGGGCATGACTTCGCCCTTTGGGAGAAACGCGTGGATGCGCTGATGGTGCTGTGTTCCTCCAAGGGACATTTCACCGTCGATGGTCTGCGCCGTGCGCTGGAGGATATGGGCGAAGACGCCTTCGAAAAGCACAGCTATTATGAACGCTGGATCGCGGCGGTGAACCAGAACCTGATCGAAGGCGGTGTCTATACGCTTGAGGAATTGGCCACCCGGATGGAGGTCGTCGCGCAGCGCGGCACCACCTATGGCGAAGCGACTCATGACAGAGCGGATCATCGCCATGGCTGAACGTGTCCGTGTCCGCACGCTGATGCCCCCCGGCCATGTTCGCGCCCCTGCCTATCTGCGCGGCAAAACGGGCATCATCGAGCGTGCCTTGGGCGAGTTCGGCAATCCCGAGCAACTGGCCTATGGCCTGCCCGCCGAGAGAAAGCCGCTCTACCGCGTACGCTTTACCATGGCCGAACTGTGGGGTGACCGCGCGGAACGCCCCGAGGATACGCTTGACGCCGAGATTTATGCCCATTGGCTGGAAGAGGTTCCCGATCATGCCCCATGACCATCACGACCATGATCATGACCACGACCATCATCACCACGGCCTCAGCCCATCCGGCCATCCCTACAGGCAGGACGATGATGCGCCGCTGACCTATTGGCAGCGTATGGAAATCGCGGTGCGCGAACTGCTGATCGAGAAAGGTGTGACCACTGCCGCCGAAGTGGCTGCGCAGATCGACCTGATGGACAGCCGCAGCCCGGCCAATGGCGCCGCGGTCGTGGCGCGGGCCTGGACCGATCCCGCGTTCAAGGAGCGGCTGTTGCAGAATGCCGGCGACGCCAGCCGCGAGATGGGCTTCGATATCGGTCCGCTGCATCTGATCGCGGTCGAGAACACAGCCGAAACGCATAACCTGATCGTCTGCACGCTCTGCTCCTGCTATCCGCGCAACCTTTTGGGCTTGCCGCCTGACTGGTACAAGACCCGCGCCTATCGCAGCCGTGCAGTGCGCGAACCCCGTGCAGTGCTGGCCGAATTTGGCGTCGAATTGCCCGACAGCACCACGATTCGCGTGCATGACAGCACCGCCGACATGCGATACATCGTGCTGCCTGCCCGCCCTGCCGGCACCGAAGACCTGCGCGAAGCGGAACTGGCGGCATGGGTTACACGCGACAGCATGATCGGCACCGGCCTGCCCCGCGCCCCGCAGAACGCAACGCAAGGCGGATGAGGACACTCAGCCCGACGGCCACCGCGATCCTTCTGATGATCGGGGCAATTTTCTGCTTTTCCGTGATGGATGCCACCGCCAAGGCGCTGGCACCGCGCATCGGGACCATTCCGGCGGTCTGGGCGCGCTATGCGGGTCAGGCGCTGTTCGTCCTGATCCTTGTGGCACCCCGCCTGAAAACCGTGGCGCGCACGAACTATCCGTGGCTGCAACTGGCGCGTTCGGTTTTTCTGATGTTCGGCACCGTGTTCTTCTTCTTCAGCGTCGCCAATATCGGGCTGACCGAGGCCACCGCCATCATGAACGTCAACCCCGTGATCATCACCTTGGGGGCAGCCCTGTTTCTGGGCGAGAAGATCGGCATCCGCCGCGCCTTCGGGATCGGTGCTGCCCTGATCGGTGCCCTGATCATCATCAGGCCCGGCTCGGATGTCTTTTCACCCTATGCCATGCTGCCTCTGATCGCGGCTTTCGCCTATTCGGCCTATAACATCACCACGCGCTTTGTGGGCCGGAACGAAGATCCGTGGACCTCGTTGCTTTATACCGCGCTGTTTGGCGCGGTGATCATGACCATCGCGGTGCCTTTCTATTGGCAACCTCTGGATCTGACGTCGGCGCTGCTGATGCTGGTCATCGCCAGTTTCGGCACTTTGTCGCAACTTCTTCTGATCCGCGCCCTGTCACTCGGAGAGGCGGGGATGCTGGCGCCATTTGCGTATACAGGTCTGATCTTCGCCACGGTCTGGGGCGTTGTCATCTTCGGGGAGTATCCTGATGGCTGGACCCTGCTGGGAGCCGCCGTGATCGTGGCCGCGGGCGTTTATGTCTGGCACCGCGAGACATTCGGCAAGGCCGCCAAACACAGCCCAGCCGGTTCAGCCGTCAGCGCAGATGGGCGGCAGCCATGATCGGCCCTGTGCCATTGTGCTGAAGGATCACTACGGCAGGCTTTTCTCTGTCCGATTGCGCCTGCAGCATCAGCGGGGCTGACAGGTCCCACTCGCCCACCGTCACCCAATCGGTCACGACATTGGCATAGTCCACGGTGCGACCTGCATTCTCGCCCCGGGTGATTTCGACCCGCTGGCTGGGGGAGTAGCCGACGATATAGACGACCAGAGGTCCCGGAACGCCGTCTTGGGCTTCGGCCCGGATCGTCACCATTCCGGCACCATCACGATCCGCGGTCACGGACACGCCCGTTTGCACCGCCGCGTGACGCTTGATCAGCGCGCCCGCATCCTCTTCATGGGTGCCCACGACGTGATCCTGCCCGCCGATGATCATCTGGGGCGTATAGACCGAGCGCCGACCGCCTGACTTGGCATAGGCCTTTTGCCGCTGGGTGAAGGCCGGTTGGGCAAAGCTGTCTTTCCAACCGATATAATCCCAGTAGTCCACATGCAGGGCCAGTGCGATCACATCGTCGCGCTTGCTGAGTTCATGCAGAAAGGCATCGGCCGGAGGGCAGGACGAGCATCCCTGCGATGTGAACAATTCCACAACAACCGGTCGTGTCTCGGCGCTGACCATGCCAGCTGTCGCGATCAAGCCGCTGGACACAATGCCCGTCATCCACGTTGTGAAACGCCCCATGTGCTTCCGTCTCTTTCCACTTCGGTTTCATCGGTTCTAGGCGTCTCGCATTGAAATGACCAATCAAGGATTCGAGAGAGGTAAGTGACTGTGTCTAACATGCACGAATTTTTGTGTGCAATGGTATACATTTTGTCGCTGCCCCCCTTGATCGAAATCGCGCGATAGGTCAAAAGCAGCCCAGCAATACCCCTTATTTCCTGATCAGAGGGAGGCCAGAGATGCCCATCACAGTCGGACAAGACAGCGCCAAGACCCGCAAGACCCTTACGGTTGGCGGACAGAGTGTTTCCTATTACTCGATCCCGGCTGCACAGGCCGCGGGCCTTGGCGATTTCTCGCGCCTGCCCGCCGCGCTGAAGGTGGTTCTGGAAAACATGCTGCGCTTCGAGGATGGCGGCTTCACCGTTTCGGTCGATGACATCAAGGCTTTCTCGGAATGGGCTACCAACGGGGGTCAGAACCCGCGCGAGATCGCCTATCGCCCGGCCCGTGTGCTGATGCAGGATTTCACCGGTGTGCCGGCCGTGGTGGACCTTGCCGCGATGCGCGACGGGATCAAGTCGTTGGGTGGTGATGCGCAGAAGATCAACCCGCTGAACCCGGTGGATCTGGTCATCGACCATTCGGTGATGATCGACGAATTCGGCAATCCCCGCGCCTTCCAGATGAACGTGGACCGTGAATATGAGCGGAACATCGAGCGTTATACCTTCCTGAAATGGGGTCAGAAGGCCTTCAACAACTTCCGCGTGGTGCCGCCGGGCACCGGCATCTGCCATCAGGTGAACCTTGAATATCTGGCGCAGACCGTCTGGACAGATACCGACCAGCATGGTGCCACCGTGGCCTATCCGGACACGCTGGTAGGCACTGACAGCCACACCACGATGGTCAACGGTCTTGCCGTTCTGGGCTGGGGCGTCGGCGGTATCGAAGCCGAGGCGGCGATGCTGGGCCAGCCCGTGTCGATGCTGATCCCCGAAGTCGTGGGTTTCAAGATCACCGGCGCGATGATGGAAGGCGTCACCGCCACCGATCTGGTTCTCAAGGTCGTGCAGATGCTGCGCAAACATGGCGTGGTGGGCAAGTTCGTCGAATTCTACGGCGAAGGTCTGGACAACATGCCACTGGCGGACCGCGCCACGATTGCCAACATGGCGCCCGAATATGGAGCGACCTGCGGCTTCTTCCCGATCGACGGCGAGACGCTGCGTTACCTGCGTCAGACGGGCCGGGACGAGGATCGCATCGCACTGGTCGAAGCCTATGCCAAGGAGAACGGGTTCTGGCGCGGGGCGGATTACGCGCCTGTCTATACCTCGACCCTGCATCTGGATCTGGGCGATGTGGTGCCCGCGATTTCCGGTCCCAAGCGTCCGCAGGATCATGTTCCGCTGACTGATGCCGCGCATGTGTTCGGCGACTATATCCGTGGTCTGCGCAAGATGCCCGCTGCCCCCAAGCTTGAAAAGTCCGACATGGTGGAAGAAGGCGGCAAGCCCGGCCCGAACCATGTGCCCGGCAACATCACCGGTTTTTCCAGTGCGCAGGTCGAAGGCGAGGATTACAAGCTGCATGACGGTTCGGTCGTGATCGCCTCGATCACCTCCTGCACCAACACCTCGAACCCCTATGTGATGATCGGGGCCGGTCTGGTGGCGCGCAAGGCGCGCGCGCTGGGTCTGACCCGCAAGCCCTGGGTCAAGACGTCGCTGGCCCCCGGCTCGCAGGTCGTGTCCGAATATCTGGAAGCGGCCAACCTGCAAGAGGATCTGGACGCACTGGGCTTCAACCTTGTGGGTTATGGTTGCACGACCTGCATCGGCAACTCGGGTCCGCTGCAGCCGGAAATCTCCAAGGCGATCAATGAGCATGATCTGGTCGCCGTGTCGGTCCTGTCGGGCAACCGCAACTTCGAAGGGCGCATCAGCCCCGACGTGCGGGCCAACTATCTGGCCAGCCCGCCGCTGGTGGTGGCCTATGCCATCGCGGGGGATATGAATATCGACATCACGAAGGATGCGATCGGCACCTCCAAGGACGGTAAACCTGTCTATCTCAAGGATATCTGGCCGACCTCGCAAGAGATCGCGGATCTGGTGGAAAGCAGCGTGACCCGCGCGGCGTTCCAGAAGAAATACGCCGATGTCTTCAAGGGCGACGAAAAGTGGCAAGCGGTCGAGACCACGGATAGCGAGACCTATGACTGGCCGGCCTCTTCGACCTATATCCAAAACCCGCCCTATTTCCGGGGCATGGGGACCGAGGCTGGCGTGATCCATGACATCAAGGGCGCCCGCGTTCTGGCGCTCTTGGGGGACATGATCACCACCGACCACATCAGCCCGGCGGGATCGTTCAAGGACAGCACCCCTGCGGGCAAATATCTGATCGAACGTCAGGTGCCCGTGCGTGAGTTCAACTCCTACGGTTCGCGTCGCGGCAACCACGAGGTGATGATGCGCGGCACCTTCGCCAACATCCGCATCAAGAACGAGATGCTGGACGGGGTCGAGGGCGGCTACACCAAAGGACCGGACGGCGTGCAGACCTCGATCTTCGACGCCTCGATGGCCTATCAGGCCAATGGCACCCCGTTGGTGATCTTTGGCGGCATCGAATATGGCGCGGGGTCCAGCCGCGACTGGGCGGCCAAGGGCACGGCGCTGCTGGGCGTCAAGGCCGTGATCGCCGAATCCTTCGAGCGCATTCACCGTTCGAACCTGGTCGGCATGGGCGTCATCCCGTTCGAGTTCACGGGCGGCGACACCCGCAAGACGCTGGGCCTGAAAGGCGATGAGACCGTGTCCATCACCGGGCTGGAAGGTGATCTGAAACCGCTGTCCGAGGTGCCCTGCACCATCACCTATGCAGACGGCAAGACCCGCGAGATCACACTCAAATGCCGGATCGATACGGCTGTCGAGAAGGAATATGTCGAGAATGGCGGCGTGCTGCACTATGTGCTGCGCAACCTGGCGAAATCGGCCTGATCCACAGGCTCAAGCCTAAGACAAAGCCCCGGTGCGATGCACCGGGGCTTTTTTCATCTGAAGTGCAACGCGCCAGCGAGGCGTCGGGGTCAGAGTCAGGATCCCGCGCCGCGTGCCTTTTCGATGGCGGGCAGGATGCTGCTGTCCATCACCCGCTGCGTGATCGGTCCGGCATGTCGCAAGACGATATTGCCTGCCCCGTCGATCACATAGGTTTCGGGCACGCCATAAAGCCCCCAATTCAGACCCATCCGCCCGGATTCGTCCGCGCCCATCCCCACATAGGGGTTGCCCAGCTCTTCCAGAAAGCCCATCGCGTTGTCAGGCTTGTCCTTGTAGTTGACCCCATAGATCGTCAGCCCCGTGGCGGCCAGCGCTTCCAGATTGGGATGTTCGACCCGGCAGGGTGCGCACCAGCTGGCCCAGAAATTGACCAGCGTTACGTCACCCTGGCGCAGGTCCTCATCCGTGAAGGGAGCATCCGGCCCAAGTTGCGTGACCTCGACCGCGGGGGCCTGCCGTCCCTCCAGCGCCGACGGCAGCTGATCCGGGTCCTCGCGGGCCATGCCGAACCAGAACATTGCGGCCAGTCCCGCAAAGATCAGCGGCGGGGCCAGCATCAGCGGCGATAGCTTAGCCATTGCGGCGGCTCCTTTTCTCGACCTCGTCCAGCTCGGCCCGCACCTTGCGCGCGCGCATCACGCTGACCGCGACCAAGGCCAGGATCAGCAGGATGGACACCGCATAGGACGACAGCACCGCATCCGCGTATTTTCCAAGATCGGGCATCATCCCAGCCTCTCCCGCGCCAGAAGCGCCCGCATCCGGCGGGCACGAATTTCGGTTTGCGTGCGCAGGAACACCAGCGCGACGAACAACAGCACAAACCCCGCGATGCAGAACAGAAGCGGATGGTAGAACACATCCGCGACGTTCTTTTCTTTATCAAGGCTCAGGGACGCGCCCTGATGCAGGCCCTGATTCCAGAAGTTCACCGCATAGCGGCTCAGCAGCGCAAAGACCGAGCCGACAAGGCACAGCACCGATGTGAGGTCTGCGGCGGTGTCGTCATTCTCGATCGCGGCCCACAGCGCGATATAGCCCAGATAGAACAGAAACAGGATCAGAAACGAGGTCAGGCGCGGGTCCCATGCCCACCATGTGCCCCACATCGGCTGTCCCCAGATCGCCCCGGTGGCCAATGCGATGACCGTCATCACCGCCCCTACCGGGGCCGCCGCGCGCGCGGCCAGCGCCGAGACATGGTGCCGCCGCACAATCCAGACAAGCGAGGCCACCAGCATCATCAGCCAGGCGTTGATCGCCATCAGGGCCGAGGGCACGTGCAGATAGATGATCTTGACTGTCGAGCCTTGCCGGAAGTCATCAGGCGTGAAGAAGAAGCCCCAGATCAGCCCGATCACCAGCGTGATCGCGGCCAGCACGGACAACCATGGCAACAGCCTGTCCGTGGTCTGAATGAACTTTTTGGGGTTCGCATATTCCCAGAGTGAGGCCATGTCCCGTTCCTATTCCATCGCCCTGCGGGCGCAAGTCACATCCCTGTCAGCGCAGGTTTACTCTCAATACAGCTGCCGAAGCAAAAGGCAGCAAGGCAATCGCCCCGAAGGTGATCCCCGCCAGCATTGCCAAAGGCACGCCCGTATCCAGCCCCTCAGCCCCGCGCCGAGCGACCTCGGCCCCGAAAATCAGCGTGGGCACATAGAGCGGCAGCACCAGCAGGCTGAGCAGCAGCCCTCCCCGTTTCAATCCGACGGTCAGCGCCGCGCCGAACGTGCCGATCACGCTTAAGGCAGGCGTGCCCAAAGCCAGAGAGATCACCAGCGGCAGATACCCCTCGACCGGCAGGCTCAACAGCAGGGCAAAGAGCGGCGAGGCCAGAACAAGTGGCACGCCGGTCGTCAGCCAATGGGCCAGCGCCTTGAGGCTGACCAGCGCCTCCATCGGCAAGGGGGCCGTGGCCAGCAGGTCCAGCGAGCCATCTTCCCAGTCCAGTGCGAAGATGCGGTCCAACGACAGAAGGCATGACAACAGCGCACCGAGCCAGAGGATTCCGGGTGCAATCACCGCCAGAAGGCCGCTGTCCGGCCCTACGCCAAAGGGCACCAGCACAACGACGATCAGGAAAAAGGCCAGCCCCAACCCAAAGCCGCCCCCTGCCCGCACCGCCAAGCGGATATCGCGCAACAAAAGCGCCTTCATAGAAAGGACCCGTCGAAATCGTCATGGGCCGGTGCCTTGGCGCGGTAAGGGGCCACGTCCAGAATGCGGGCCTCGGCCAGACCCAGATCAATATGCGTGGCCATCAGCGCCATGCCGCCCCCTGCCAGATGGGTGCGCACGGCTGCCGCGAACAGCGCCACCGCGCTGGCATCCAGCGAGACGGTCGGTTCATCCAGTACCCAGACCGGACGGCCCGTGACCACCATGCGCGCCAAGCCAAGACGGCGCTTCTGGCCCGCCGACAAAGCACCTGCGGCGCGATCCGACAGCCCGACCAGATCGAATGCTGCAAGGGCTGCATCAATGCGGCCAGTGGCGAAGATTTCCGCCCAGAACTCAAGGTTCTCGCGCACAGTGAGGGTGGTCTTGATCCCATCGGCATGGCCGGCATAGGCCATCGCTTCGCGCTCCAGCCCGACCGTGCCGGCCAAGGGGGGCTGCAAGCCGGCCACCGTGCGCAGCACAGTCGTCTTGCCCACTCCATTGGGTCCGCGCAGGATCAGCGCCTCACCTGCGTGCAACGTGAAATCCAGCCCTTCCAGAACCGGAATTCCCCCACGTGCGACGCTCAAACCTGTGACATTCAACTCCATGCGGATGGTCTATCCCATCCTCATATATTCGGAAAGGCGCAGATCACCGCAGCACCTCTCCTACAGGCAGGACGGCAGCGGCGACTCTGCGACCTTCGGACAGGAGCACATTGTAGGTTCGGCAGGCCGCGGGCGAATTCATCACCTCAACCCCCATTCCCAGTGCTTCCAGCCGATCACGCAAGCCGTGAGGGGCATGGGCAATGTCGGCCCCCATGCCCAGAAAGATCACGTCCACCTGCCCCGCCAACGCCTCTAACGCTGCGATATCGTCAAGCCCGCCCCAGGACATTGCGCGTTCGACGGTAACAAGAACGGGCCCCTCGACCACCTGATTGCCAACACGAAAAAACCCCGGCCCATAGCCATCGATCGGCACGGCGCCGTCGAAATTCACTTCGGTCACTCGCATGCGCGCACCTCCCTTGTCCGTGCGTTCAATCCCAGAGCGGCAGGCCACTGATCGCAGCTGCCGCGATGATCACATAGGCCGCCGCCCGGTAAAGCCGTTCCTTTTCGGGGCGAAAGATCGCTGCCCCCGCCATATTGGCCAGCATGACCGGCAGCGCAAGTATCAGTCCCAGGATCACTGGCACCGCGTATAGCCGATCCTGCACCGCCAGAAGTGCGATCAGCACGATATCAAAGGCGAAAAGATAGATCAGGATATTCGCGCGCACCTGTGCCGCCATCCGGGTGGAAGCCAGATAAAGCAGGATCACCGGTGGCCCCGGAACCCCCACGACTCCGCCCAGAAACCCGCTGATGGCCCCCGTTCCCAGCAGGATGGGCGGTGTCAACGGCCTTCGATAGCGCAGACCGGCCAGCAGCAGAATCGGAACAAGGATCGCCAGAAGGGACACCGCGTACCGAAACACCTCGGGCTGGATCGAGGCCAGCACCATCAGCCCGAGGGGCAAAGCGAGTATCATGGCCAGCGTGAGCAGCGCCACTTCCCCCAGATTGCCGTCGCGCCGGGCGCGCGGCAGGTTCGGGATCGGGCCGAACACATCCATCACCACCAGAACGGTGAGCGCCCAGAGAGGCGGCATCAACTGACCCGCAACCGGCATGAAGATCAGCGCCGTGCCAAAGCCCGAAAAGCCGCGCACGAAGCCCGCCACCACCGTTCCTGCGATCAGCCAGAGCAGCCCGTCGAAGGCCAGCGCTTCGGCAAATGCCTCAGGCATCTATGTTCGAGAACTGCGTGCCTGCTTTTGCGTCAGGTTTGGACCAGTCGCGCTTGATGCCCAGTTTCAGCAGCACCATCGACGCGACGAAAATCGAGGAATATGTCCCGACGATGATGCCCCAGATCATCGCGAAGACGAAGCCCCGGATCACATCGCCGCCCAGCACGAACAGTGCAATCAGTGCAATCAGCGTGGTGAGCGAGGTCATCATCGTCCGGCTCAACGTCTCGTTGATCGACAGGTTCAGAACCTCGCGCAGAGGCTTTTGCTTGAACTTCCGCAGGTTCTCGCGCACCCGGTCAAATACCACGACCGTGTCGTTGAGCGAGTAACCGACGATGGTCAGCAGGGCCGCGATGATCGCCAGATCGAACCTGATCTGGAGTTCCGAGAAGATCCCGATGGTCAGCACCACGTCGTGCACAAGCGCCACCACGGCGGCGACTGCGAACTGCCATTCAAACCGAAGCCAGATATAGACCAGCACCGCCGAGATCGCCAGAACGACGGCAATGCTTGCCGTCATGATCAACTCTCCCGACACTTTCGGCCCCACCGATTCGACCGAAATGAAACGGATGTCCGGCACGGCCTGTTGCAAGGCGCCCTCGACGGCCGCGATCAATTCGGGAGTGACCGCCTCTTGATCGTCCTGCGCCTGAATGCGGACCATGGCGACGTTTTCGTCAGGCCCGAAGCTTGGATCGAAAATCTCGGTGATGGTCACATCGCCCAGACCCAGCGTGTCCACCGCGGCGCGATAGGCGCCGATGTCGATGGTCTGCGCGCTTTCCGTGCGGATCGTGGTGCCGCCGCGGAAGTCGATGCCGTAGTTCAAGCCCTGCACGAAGAAGGACACCAGCGCGGCCACCATCATGAGGCCGGAAATGCCCAACCAAAGGGTCGGGCGACCGAAGAAATCGAAATTCGTGGTTTCCGGAACAAGTCTCAGGCGCATCTCATACCTCGATTGTCTTGGGGCGGCGGCGCTCGAACCAGATCACGATGATCAACCGCGTGACGAAAATGGCCGTGAAAACCGAGGTCAGGATGCCCAGACCCAGCGTTATCGCAAAGCCGCGCACCGGGCCGGAGCCCATGACGTAGAGGATCAAGGCGGTCATGAATGTGGTGATATTGGCGTCGACAATCGCGCTCAGCGCCTTTTCATAGCCAAGGTCGATGGCGCGTGCCGGGCCTTTGGCGGTCTTGAGTTCCTCGCGGATCCGCTCGAACACCAGCACATTGGCATCGACCGCCATACCGATGGTCAGCACGATCCCGGCGATCCCCGGCAGGGTCAGGGTCGAACCGATGAGCGACAGCAGCCCGAAGATCAGCGCCACGTTGATGATCAGCGCAATATTGGCAAAGACCCCGAACAGCCCGTAGCTTAGCACCATGAAGACCAGAACGGCGATGCCTGCCACAATGCAGGCGATCTTGCCGGCCTCGATGCTGTCGGCACCCAATTCCGGCCCGATCGTGCGTTCCTCAAGGAAATCCAGCCCTGCAGGCAGCGCGCCCGCGCGCAGAAGCACGGCCAGCTGCGTGCTTTCCTCGACGGTGAAGTTGCCGGTGATGATCCCCGATCCGCCCGGGATATGGCTCTGGATCACCGGGGCGCTGATCACCTCGTTATCCAGCACGATGGCGAAGGGGTTGCCGATATTGGCGGCCGTATAATCCCCGAACTTGCGCGCCCCGGTGGGGTTGAAGCGGAAATTCACCGCGGGACGGCCGTTCTGGTCAAAGGCGGGTTGGGCGTCGACCAATTCCTCGCCCGTGACGACGGGGGCCTGTTCCAGAACGTAGAACTGGCCCTGTTCGTCCAGTGACGGCAACAGCTCGTTGCCCGCGCCGGGGGGCATCTGGGCATTTGTCGTGCGTGTGACCACGGGCTGGAATGTCAGTTGCGCCGTGGTCCCGATGATCTCTTTCAACTCGGCAGCCGATCCCACACCCGGAACCTGAATCAGGATACGGTCCGCGCCCTGCCGCTGGATCGTGGGCTCGCGTGTGCCGACCTCGTCTATGCGGCGGCGGATGATTTCCAATGATTGCTGCACAGTGCGGTCATCAGTCGCCTGACGCTCGGCCTCGGACAGGCGGATCACGATATCGCTGCCGTCCACCGAAACGTCGATGTCGCTGGCCCCTGCCCCTGTCAGGCTGCTTACAGGCCGCGCCAGACCGCGCACAAGTTCCGCCGCGCGCTGCGCCTGATCGGGACGCTCGTTCAACCGCACGCGTAATTCGTCTGTGGCAGAGGGTTGCAGGCGGATCGTTCCGACCGTGTCACGCTCTTCCCGCAGCAGGTCCCGCACATCGGGCCACATGCCCTGAAGGCGCGCCTCATAGACATCGGCAACCCTCACCTCGGCCAGAAGATGCGCACCACCGCGCAGATCGAGGCCCAGATTGACAAGCGACGAGGGCATGAAAGATGGCCAGTTTGCCGCTTGCGCCTCAAGCGTGGCATCGCTGGCCCCCGCGGGCATCGCCTCAAGCGCCGCACGCGCGTCATTGGCCCCCTCGACCCGCGAATAGAAGCCGTTGGGCAGGGCCAAGGCCAGCCCCACTCCCACGGTCAGCCAGATCAGGAGCCGTTTCCAAAGATCAATCTGCAGCATGTCGCCTGCCTTTTGTCGAAGGGGGGCCGTCTGAACTCAAAGGGCCTTAAATGCAAAAACAGTGCGCCGGGGACCACAAGGCCCAAGGCGCGCTGATCTCAGCTCGAGGCCGGTTCAGTCTTGGAGATGACCTGCGCGACGGTCGATTTGACCACACGCACCTTCACGTTCTCGGCCAGTTCGACCTCGATCTCGTTGTCGTCCTTGACCTTGGACACCTTGCCGATGATCCCGCCTTGCGTGATGATCTGGTCCCCGCGACGCAGCGCGGCCACCATGGCCTGATGTTCCTTCAGCTTTTTCTGCTGGGGGCGGATCAGCAGCAGATACATGATCGCGAAGATCAGGATAAGCGGGATAAACTGCGCAAAAGCTTCCATCGGTCTGTCCTTGTCATGAAGCGTCAGGGGGCCGGCTGGCCCCCTTTGAATTGGCAGGGAACCTATGTGCCGACGCCCCCTTTTGCAAGGCAGGAAACGGCCAATCGCCATGATCGCGGCCGCATGCGCCAATTGACCTTGGCAGCCGTGTCGGTCGCCAATTCCCCCTTCAATCGGACAGGCTATTGCGGCATATGGGTGCAAGGACCCAGCCAGACCGGAGCACGCCATGCACGACATCCGCGCCATTCGCGAAAATCCTGCCGCTTTTGACGCCGCCCTTGCGCGGCGCGGAGCCGCGCCGATGTCATCCGAGGTTCTGGCATTGGACGAGGCGCGGCGCGCCCGCATCACCGCAGCGGAAACGGCACAGGCCGAACAGAACCGCGCGTCCAAGGACGTGGGCGCAGCCAAGGCCAGTGGGAACGAGGCTGAATTTGAACGTCTGCGCGCGCTGGTGGCCGAGAAGAAGGCCGAAGTCGCCGCGATGCAGGCCGAGGCCAAGGATCTGGATCAGCAATTGACCGATCTTTTGCTGACGCTGCCCAACAGCCCCCTCGCCGAGGTACCACAAGGGGCTGATGAGACAGAGAATGTCGAGCGTAACCGCTGGGGCACCCCGCGCACGCTGGATTTCAAAGCGTTGGAGCATTTCGACATTCCCGCCGTCAAGCCGGGGATGGACTTCGCCACGGCCGCGAAACTGTCGGGTGCGCGGTTCGTTGTCCTCAAAGGGGCCATCGCGCGGCTTCACCGGGCCTTGGCGCAGTTCATGCTGGATACGCACACGTCCGAACATGGTTTGACCGAGATGATCACCCCCGTTCTGGTCAAGGACGAGGCGATGTATGGCACCAACCAACTGCCCAAGTTCGCCGAGGACAGCTATCGCACCACCAATGGCTGGTGGATGATCCCCACGTCTGAGGTGACTCTGACGAACACCGTCGCGGGCGACGTGCTGGAGGAGGCGCAGTTGCCGATCCGCATGACCGCCCATACGCTATGTTTCCGGTCGGAAGCCGGGTCGGCGGGCAAGGACACGGCAGGGATGCTGCGCCAGCACCAGTTCGAGAAGGTCGAGATGGTCAGCATCACCCGGCCCGAGGACAGTCTGGCCGAACATGAACGCATGACCGGTTGCGCCGAAGCGATTCTGCAAAAGCTGGGCCTGCCCTACCGTGTGGTTGTGCTGTGCACCGGGGATATGGGGTTTGGCGCGCAAAAGACCCATGACCTTGAGGTCTGGCTGCCCGGCCAGAATACCTATCGCGAGATTTCCAGCGTCTCGGTCTGCGGTGATTTTCAGGCGCGCCGCATGAATGCGCGGTTTAAACCGGCCAATGGCGGCAAGCCCGAATTCGTGCATACGCTGAATGGCTCGGGGCTGGCGGTCGGTCGCTGCCTGATCGCGGTGCTGGAGAACGGTCAGCAGGCCGATGGGTCGGTGGATCTTCCCGAGGTGCTGCAAGGCTATCTGGGCGGCAAGACCCGGATCGACGCCACCGGCGCGCTGGTCTGACAGCGCGGCGGGAAGGCTTAGCTGCCGCGCGGCCCGAACAGGTCGCGCAGCACGCGCCTCAGGCTGCCGGGGCGGTAGCCCCCCATGCGGATGACCCGCAGCCGGGCCGCCTCAGCCACCTCGGCAGCCTTTTGCGGACCGCTTCTGTCTGACAGAAGCAACCCGTAAAGGTTTGCGAAAGACTGCTTTTGCAGCATCATGCCCGCCTCGGCCACCGGATCTGCGGGGGCGGTCAGCTCCTGCAATGCGATGCGGTCGAAGTCCAGCCCGGCATGGTCCGCCCGCGCCCCTTCCGCGATCCAGCCTGCCGGATAGGCCGACAATGCCGGCACGGGCCCGCTGCCGCCCACAACCCCATGCACGCCCGGAAACCACATCTGCTGATAAGGGCGGTCAGGCCCGGTCAGATCACCGTTCAGACCGTCGGGCCCGTCCAGATTACCCCAGAGCGCGGGCGGATAGAGCACCCGCCGCTCGTCTATCGCCACCGCATGGCGCGCGGACAGCACCAGATGGGACAGGTCCGTATCGTGAAAGGCGTAGCGGTCGTTCACGATCCGGGCGAATATTCCCAACACGGATGGCAGTCCCAGCGCGCCGACCGTATCCAGCACGCCAAGATACCGGATCTGCACAAGGATCGGCGGCTCACCCCGGCGATCCAGACGCCCCTGCGACAAGCGCCATTCGATTTCGGCCTGACTTGTCGCCACATCGGGTGACAGGGCCGCGCGTTCGGTCATGACCGCATCCGTATCGGGGGCCATCGCACGGCCGCGCTTGAGGTAAAGCTCCATCGCCTGCCCCACCAGATGCACCTTGTCGCGCGGCAGGATACCGGCCTTGCGGATCAATCCGGCCAGTGACCGTGCAGTATAGGCCCCGCGCGAAAAACCGAAGATGAAGATCTGATCACCCGGTTCATAGCAGAAGACGAGGTTGCGATAGGCCTCGACGATGTTGTCCTCAAGGCCCCACCCCAGCGCGCCGCCCAGAAACTTGTCCATCCCCCGCGCAAGGCGCGAGGTGCCGCGTCCGGTGCCAACACCCTGCTGGTAGAACACCACCTGTTTGATCCCGTCCGCCGCAGAGGGTGTGACCGCCTGCGCCAGTCGCAGGATCGAGGTGGGCCGCGCCGCATCCGCTCGGTTCCATGTGCCGTCACAGAAAAATACGATACGCTTCATGGCGGTCCGCCCTCAAGATTACGCAGATATCGCAATTGCGCCCGTACTGCCCCGCCCTTGGGCAGAGCAGCCTTTGGCTTTCTCTTGCAGATGGTTATATGTGGTGCAACCGAACAAGCAAAAGGCGAAAACCGGCGATGACCCGCAAGACCTCCCTCCTCGTGCTCTTGGCAGCCCTTGCCTTCGCCTTGTCGCCGCTGCTGTCGTCGGGATTCAACGGTTTTGCGCCGGATCAGTTTCCCATCCCGCAGGATAATCCGCCGGTGCAACCCGCAGGCTATGCCTTTGCGATCTGGGGGCTGATCTATCTGTGGCTTGTCGCCGGAGCCGTCTACGGGATCTGGGACCGCGCCACCGATCCTGATTGGGAGCCGATGCGCCCTGCCCTGACCGTCAGCCTGCTGATTGGCGCAGCCTGGATTCCGGTCGCACAGCTTTCGCCTCTCTGGGCGACGGTTTTGATCTGGGCGATGCTGGTGACAGCGGTTCTGGCCTTGCTGCGCGCGGGCAAGGCGGATCATCTTTGGCTGCGGACGCCGATTGCCCTTTACGCCGGATGGCTGACGGCAGCCTCTTCCGTGGCGCTGGGACTGATCCTTGCCGGCTATGGCTATCTTGACGCACAGATGGCCGCCTTGCTGGGACTCACGGTGGCGCTGGTGATTGCCCTGACGGTGCAGGCGCTGCGTCCGGATGCGCCCGGCTATCCGGCGGCGGTGGTCTGGGCGCTGGTCGGTGTGCTGGTCGCGAACCTAGACGGCCCGAACTGGATCGTTCTGGCCCTTGTCATCCTTGGCATCGCGCTGCTGGGCTGGCGCATGGTCGCAAACTGGCGCGCCTGAGGACGGCGCTTTTCAGCGCCGCCCTTTCTTGGGAGGTGTCGGGGCCTTGCCCAGATGCTTGGTCAGCGCGCCTGCGTTACGCTCGCGCCGCCCCTTGTAGGGGTTCTTTTCACCCTGCCCGCGCATGAACAGGCGGATCGGCGTGCCCGGCATGTCGAAATCGGTCCGCAGGGCGTTGACCAGATAGCGGGAATAGCTGGCGGGCATGGCCTCGGGGTTGGAACACATCACGACAAAGCCGGGTGGCCGCGTCTTGGCCTGCGTCATGTAGCGCAACTTGATCCGCTTGCCGCCGGGCGCGGGGGGCGGATGCGCCTCCATCATGCCCGCCAGCCAGCGGTTCAGCTGCGCCGTCGTAACCCGACGGTTCCATGTGTCATAGGCTTTTTCGACGGCCTGACGCAGACGGTCCAGCCCTTTGCCGGTCTTGGCGGACACGGTCACCAAAGGCGCGCCGCGCAGTTGCGGTAAGAGCCGCTCAAAGGCTTCGCGCAGAGCATTGATCTTGCCCTGCTTGTCATCCTCGATATCCCATTTGTTGACCGCGATCACGACCGCACGACCCTCGCGCTCGGCCAGATCGGCGATGCGGAGATCCTGCTGCTCGAAGGGAATGGCCGCATCCAGAAGGACGATCACCACTTCGGCGAATTTGACCGCGCGCAGACCGTCCGAGACGGACAGCTTTTCCAGCTTGTCCTGAATCTTGGCCTTTTTGCGCATGCCCGCCGTATCCCAGATGCGGATCGGCATGCCTTCCCAGTCGATCGTCAGGGAAATGGCATCGCGGGTGATCCCTGCCTCGGGTCCGGTCAGCAGGCGTTCATCGCCAAGGATCTTGTTGATCAGCGTGGATTTTCCGGCATTGGGCCGCCCCACCACGGCGATCTGCATCGGCTTGTCGATCGTGGGCCAGCGGACGTGGAACTTGGACTCGTCGTCGCCATCTTCCTCGTCCAGCGTCACGTCGATCTCGGGAAGGTCGCTGCCATCCACTTTGGCCTGTTCCTCGAAAGCATCAGCCAGCGGCATCAGTTGCGAATACAGATCGTTCAGCCCTTCGCCATGTTCGGCGGACAGGCGGATCGGTTCGCCCAGACCCAGACCGTAGGCTTCGATCACCCCGGCATCGGCCAGACGCCCCTCGCCCTTGTTGGCGGCAAGGATCACATGTTTAGCGCGCTTGCGCAGGATTTCGGCAAAGACCTCATCCGTGGGGGTCACACCGACACGGGCGTCGATCATGAAAAGGCAGATATCAGCCATATCCACGGCGCGTTCCGTCAGCTTGCGCATCCGGCCTTGGAGGGATTCGTCGGTCGCTTCTTCCAGACCGGCCGTGTCGATCACGGTAAACCGCAGATCGCCCAGCCGGGCGTCCCCTTCGCGCAGATCGCGAGTCACGCCGGGCTGGTCATCGACCAGGGCCAGGCGCTTTCCAACCAATCGGTTGAAAAGAGTGGACTTTCCCACGTTGGGACGGCCAACGATGGCCAAGGTGAAACTCATGGTCTTGCGGCTCCGGTTCCGGTCAAGCGGCTGCGATACACTATCGCGCGCTTAACGGAAAGCGTGCAATTGCCCCCGCGTGCCTACGACAAACAGCGTGCCACCGGCAACAATGGGCGAAGAGGTCGCGCCGCCGGGCACTGTCACCGCGTGGGTCTGCGCGCCGGAGGCGGGGTCGAAAAAGCGCAACTGCCCGTCATTCGAGGCGACGACAAGCTGCCCACCCGCAAGGATCGGTCCATAATGGGCCACGACCTCGACCTGACGACGTGGACGCCGTTCGGTGAAGTTCGGCAATTTGACGCCCCAGATCCGCGTCCCGTCATTCGCATCCAGCCGCATCAACTCGTTGCGATCACTGATCGCAAAAACCGAACCTCCGGCCACCCAGACCGGGCTGATGGCCCCGTCCTGCGCCGTCCAGCGCCGCTCGCCATTGGCGATGTCCAGCGCCACCATCCGGCCTGAATGGGTGCCGACATAGAGCGTGTCCCCCGCCAGAACCGGATCGCCGGTTATGTCAGCCACCCGCGCGAGGGCGCTGAAACGGCGCTGTCCCGAGACGATGGCATCCCACACACGCAAGCCGCCCTGACGGAACGTGGCCTGCACTTCACCGTTGCCGAACGCAAAGATCGCCAGTTGATCTGTGACGACCGGGGCGGCCCCGCCAAGCACATTGGATTGATCCGGCGCGGTCGAAGTTTGCCAGCGCACACGGCCCGTGGCCGTCTCGATCGCCCAGGCGGTATCGCCGCCCGACACAAGATATACCAGATCGCCCAATACGGTGGGTGTGCCCGATCCGGTCGCTTCAAGCTTCTGTTGCCAGCGGATCTCGCCGGTGGCGGCGTCCAGTGCGGTCAGCAAGCCAAAGGTGGACGAGACGTAGAGAACGCCATCGGCCAGCGCCAGCCCGCCCCCTGTCGCCTGATCCGACCGGTCAGCCGAGGGCGTCAGGTCACGCGACCACAGCGTGCCGCCAGAGGAGGCTGTCGCCGTCACCGTGGCACCTGCATCCAGCGTGAAGATGCGGCCTTGTCCTGCAACCGGGTCGGCCACGATGCGCTGCCGCTTGCCATCGCCTTCGCCGATATTGGCGGACCATGCCAGCTGCGGACGGGTCGACAGGGCCGCGTTCTCGGTGCGGTAGCGCGCCGTATTGGGCCGGTGGCTCCAATCGGCATTGTTCACCTGCGCGGGCAGACTGATCGGCAGGTTCAGGTTCTCGCTCCGGGCGCTGGCGGGATCTTCGACCCCCGTGCTCATCACGGCGCGCAGATCCTCTCGGACGCCCGGAAGGATGACTTGCCGTTCAGCGCAGGCCGACAGAAAGACGACGCCGGCCAGACCTGCGATCCACCCTGTCCTGTGCAAAGATGTTGCTTTCACGCTCGCCTCGCCTTCCCTGCCGCACTGCCCGCCTCTTGCCAAGGTCGGGGCGCGCGGCACCTTCTCAGTTTCCGGCCGTGCCGGTGCCATCCGGTGAACCACCAAGCGCCACAATCAACTGAGACGCCCGCTGACGCAAGCCCGCTGTCGCCTCGGCATCCGATTGAAGGGCTTGAAGCCGGGTTATCGCGGCCTCGATGTCACCTTCTTCGATCTCGATCAGGGCGAGTTGTTCCTCGGCGGCCACCCGCAGCATCGGGCTGGTCTGGGCAATGCCCTCGAACCCGACGCGACGGTCGGCGAGGCTTGTTTCGCCCGCATCCAGCAGCAAAGCCTTGAACCCGGCCAATTGGCGATAGACGGGGTCGATCTGACCGTCCGAGGCGATCCCCTGCAACAGTGTCAGCGCCTCGTCGGTCGCGCCCGTCTCGATCAGTTCGGACACCGTCAGGAAGTCCCGCGCGATGCGCGCCCCGACCGAGGACGCGTCCATTTCGCGCAGGGACGCAACCCGTGCTGCGCTCTCATCGGCCTCCAAGGCTGCGATCAGTGCATCACCCGTGGCTTGCGCCGCCGCGGCATCCTGCGCCTTGCGCCACTCGTTCCAGGCCGCACCACCCACCAGCGCCAGCACAACAAGCACGGCGATCCAGCCATAACGGCGCATCAGGCCGTAAAGCCGATCCCGACGGACCTCTTCGGTGACTTCCTCGATGAAACTTTCGCTCTGGCTCACGCGCTGCCCCTTTTAAGCTTTGCCCCCTCTTACCGTGAAGCCGTCGCCCTGCCAAGGGGCCGGGATGGGTTGCGGCATGCGCTGCGCCGGGTTCCGCCCGTTTGCCAAGGGGTTGTCCTTTCCTTGCCCCCCTCGGACGCCGCACTTTCAAGCGTTTCCAATAGTCTGCGACAGAGACGTGAGAAGCCTTGCTGCGTTGGCGATGCCGCGCTTGCGCGGTCTTGCAGAAATGTTTAATCTGAACTGGTCGGTTTAGCGTATTGAACGACAGACCCCTAGGCCGGGATGTCCGGTCGTTCCGGCACAGAGTGCCACACCAAAAGGACAGTTGATGCGTCTGGTTCCGGTTCTCCTCGCTGTTCTTGTGACGGCGTTCCTGTTCGCGCTTGTTCTGCACCGCGATGCGCTTCTGGCCATTGCCGGCAATGAACCCGCAGATGCCGCCACGCCAGAAGCGGCGCCTTCCGGGCCGGAGCCCGTCCGGGTCGTCGCCCTGTCGTCAACGGCGCGCGGTGTCGAGGATGCCGTGATCCTGCGCGGCGAGACGCAGGCCGCACGCGAGGTCGAGTTGCGCGCTGAAACATCAGGCCGGGTCATGTCCGAACCGCTGCGCCGCGGCACCTTTGTCGAGGAAGGACAGATCATCTGCCGCATCGACATCGGCACGCGCGACGCCATGCTGGCCGAGGCGGAGGCACGTCTGGCCGATGCGCGGATCAACTTTTCAGCGGCTGACCGGCTGTCACAGGATGGCTTCGCCTCCTCGACCCGTGTGGCCACGACCGAGGCCAATCTGCGTGCCGCCGAGGCTGCCGTGGCTGCCGCCGCCAAGGAAATCGAGCGTTTGACGATCATGGCGCCTTTCGCAGGCATTCTCGAAAGCGACAGCGCCGAGATAGGCAGCCTGCTGCAACCGGGCGGGCTCTGCGCCACGGTGATCCAGCTTGATCCGATCCGACTGGTCGGTTTCGTGCCTGAAACCGAGGTGGACAGGATCGACCTTGATGCGATGGCCGGTGCGCGTCTGGCCACCGGGCAGGAAGTTGCGGGACGCGTCAGCTTCATCTCGCGGTCGGCCGATCCGATGACCCGCACTTTCCGCGTGGATATCGAGGTTCCGAATGCCGATCTGGCGATCCGTGACGGACAGACCGCCGAGATCGCCATTGCAGCCCAAGGCACCCGCGCGCATCTGCTGCCTCAGTCGGCCCTGACGCTGAATGACGACGGGGCGATGGGTGTGCGCCTTGTCGCGCCGGACAAGACCGCCCTCTTCGCCCCGGTCAGCCTGTTACGCGATACGGCGCAAGGCGTGTGGGTCAGCGGGTTGGACGACACGGTCAATGTCATCGTCGTGGGTCAGGAGTATGTCGCCGATGGCGTGCCCGTGATCCCGACCTACCGCGAGGCCCAGTGATGATCGGCATGGTGGATTGGGCCGCGTCCCGCGCCCGGATGGTGATGGCCTTCATCATCCTCTCATTGGCCGTGGGTGCCTTTGCCTATGTCAGCCTGCCCAAGGAGGGCGAGCCTGATATCGAGATACCGGCGCTCTTCGTCTCGGTCCCCTTCCCCGGCATTTCCGCCGAGGATAGCGAGGCGCTGCTGGTCAAGCCGATGGAGACGGAACTGTCCGATCTGGACGGGCTGAAGAAGATGACCTCGACCGCCGCCGAAAATTATGCCGGCGTGGCGCTGGAATTCGAGTTTGGCTGGGACAAGACCAAGATCATGGCCGATGTCCGCGAGGCCATGAGCAATGCCGAGGGTCAGTTTCCCGCCGGCTTCGAGAAATACTCGATCAACGAGATCAACTTTTCCGAGTTTCCGATCATCATCGTGAACCTGACCGGCGATGTGCCCGAACGCACCATGGCGCGCATCGCGCAGGACCTTCAGGATGAGATCGAGGGTCTGGATGCGGTGATGGAGGCCGGTATTGCCGGCAACCGCGAAGAGATGGTCGAAGTGGTGATCGACCCGCTGCGGCTGGAAGCCTATAACGTCACGGCGGGCGAGTTGATCAATGTCGTCCAGAATAACAACATGCTCATCGCCGCCGGTGAGGTGGAAAGCGCGCAGGGCACGTTCAGCGTCAAGATCCCCTCGTCTTTCGACGGACCGCGCGACATCTATACCCTACCTGTCAAGACCAACGGCACGCGCGTCGTGACCTTGGGCGATCTGGCCGACATCCGCATGACATTCGAGGATCGTCTGGGCACCGCCCGCTTCAACGGAGAGCCGACCGTCGCCTTGCAGGTGGTCAAGCGCAAGGGTTTCAACCTGATCGACACCGCTGCCGCGGTGCGCCGCGTGGTCGACGAGGCGCAGGCGTCATGGCCCGAAGACCTGCGCGCCGCTGTGCAGGTGGGCACGTCCAATGACCAAAGCCGGGTCGTTGGCTCGATGGTCAGTCAGTTGGAAGGCTCGGTCCTGACGGCCATCGCACTGGTGATGATCGTGATCCTGGCCAGCCTTGGCACCCGCGCCGCGCTGCTGGTGGGCTTTGCCATCCCGACCTCGTTCCTGCTGTGTTTCGTGCTGCTGGCCATGATGGGCGTGACCATCTCGAATATCGTGATGTTCGGCCTGATTCTTGCCGTAGGCATGCTGGTCGATGGTGCGATTGTCGTCGTGGAATATGCCGACAAGCGCATTCAGGAGGGCTCCGGCCCCATGACCGCCTATGTCGAGGCGTCCAAGCGCATGTTCTGGCCGATTGTCAGCTCGACCGCGACCACGCTTTGCGCCTTTCTGCCGATGCTGTTCTGGCCCGGTGTGCCCGGCGAGTTCATGGGCATGCTGCCGGTGACATTGATTTTCGTGCTTTCCGCCAGCCTGATCGTGGCGCTGATCTACCTGCCTGTGATGGGCGGTGTGACGGGCCGCATGAGCCGGATGTTCGGCCGCACGTCCGATGCACTGCGCCGTGCCCTGCCGTGGTGGGGTCGCGCCGCACTGGTGCCGCCTGCCCTCTATATGGTGTTTCTGGGTGCGATGCAGGTGCTGAACCCCGGCTATCTCTTTGGTGGCCAGCCCATCGGCAGCGGCTTCGTCGCGCTGCTGCCGGGCATCGTTCTGTTCCTGCTGGGCTCTTTCGCGTCTTCCATCACGCTGGGTGCCGCACGGATCGAGCGCAAACCGCGCCGCATCACCGCAGGACATCGCCGCACGCTCTTTGGTCATTTCATTCGGGTGATCACCGCCAATCCCGTCATGCCGCTGGTCACCATCGGTGTGGTGATGGCTTTCGTCGTGGTGGTCTTCATGACCTTCCAGCAGAACAGTCGCGGCGTCGAGTTTTTCGTCGAATCCGAACCGGAACAGGCTATCGTCTATGTCCGCGCGCGCGGCAACCTGTCCTTGGCGGAAAAAGACGCGCTGGTCCGTCAGGCCGAAGAGATCGTGTTGGCGCATCCCGGGGTGGACAACGCCTTCGCCTTTGCCGGTGACGGCGGGCTGAATGCCAATACGGGTGGCGCACAGCCGCCCTTGGACACAATCGGCCAGATCCAGCTTGAAACCATCCCATGGGAAGATCGCCGCGACCGCCCGGAACTGGACGGGGATCTGGTCATTGAAGAGCTGACATCCGCCATCGCCGCCATCCCCGGCCTTCAGGTCGAGGTCATTGCACAGGCGCGCGGCCCCGCATCCGCCAAACCCGTGCATCTGCGTCTCAAGGGCGACGACTGGGAGGCCCTGCAAGAGGCCACGCGCCTTGCCCGTGCGCAGTTCGAGGCCAGCGAGGGCCTGACCCTGATCGAGGATACGCTTCCCCTGCCCGGCATCGACTGGCAGATTGACGTGGATGTGGAAAAAGCCGGCCGTTTCGGTGCCGATGTGGCCACCGTCGGCGGCATGGTCCAGCTTGTGACGCGCGGGATCCTGCTCGACACAATGCGCGTGGACACGTCCGATGAGGAAATCGAGATCCGCGTGCGCCTGCCCGAGGATGACCGGGTGCTGTCCACTCTTGATACGCTCAAGGTCCGCACCTCGGACGGTCTGGTGCCGCTGGCCAATTTCATCTCGCGCCAGCCGGTGCCGAAACTGGCGCAGATCAAGCGCGTTGACGGGAAACGCTATTTCGACGTCAAGGCCGGTGTGGCGGATGGTCTGACCCGCACGGTGACAGCGGCAGATGGAGCCACGAGCCAGGTGCCGATCACCGCCACCGAGCGGATTGAGACGCTGACCGATTGGCTGGAAACCAACCCGCTGCCTGCGGGCGTCGCATGGGAATGGACCGGAGATCAGGAGGATCAGGCCGAATCCGGGGCCTTTCTGGCGAATGCCTTTGCGGGGGCGTTGGGTCTGATGTTCATCATCCTGCTCGCGCAATTCAACTCGGTCTATAACTCGGTGCTGGTGCTGCTGGCGGTCGTGCTTTCCACCACGGGCGTGCTGATCGGAATGCTGGTGATGGATCAGACCTTCTCGATCATCATGACGGGCACGGGCATCGTGGCCTTGGCGGGGATCGTGGTGAACAACAACATCATCCTGATCGACACCTATCAGGAATATTCCCGGTACATGCCAAGGATCGAAGCGATCATCCGCACCGCAGAAGATCGCATCCGCCCGGTTCTGCTGACGACGATCACCACCATGGCGGGGCTTGCCCCGATGATGTTCGGCCTCAGCCTTGATTTCATCAATGGCGGCTATTCCATCGACAGCCCCACCGCCCTGTGGTGGAAGCAACTGGCGACAGCGGTCGTGTTCGGGCTGGGCATCGCCACGATGCTGACGCTGGTCTTCACTCCGTCGCTTCTGGCGCTTCGCGTCTGGGCCAGCACCTATGCGCTGGCTCTCTCGCGGATGCTGGCGATCCTGTCCTTCGGGCGCGGCAGTCAGGCCGCCCGCGATTGGGCGCTGAATCGCGCCGCGCGCAAGTTGAAGGCTCCTGAAATCATCTGGGATGATGAAAGCCTTGATCCGCCTCTTGTGATCCCGGTGGCACAGCCTGATCCCTTGACGACGCCGCAACCACCCCTGCGGGCGGCGGAGTGATGCAAGGAAAAAGCGGCGCCTGACCCGGCGCCGCTGCGTCTTCTTGCTCCAAATATCCTCGCCGAAGGCATGGCGGCAAAGCCGCCATTCAGCGCCGGTCAGGCCGCCGCCTCACGCTCGCTGGCCTGACGCTGCCACAGGCCCCAATAGCGGCCCTTGCGCGTCAGCAGGTCCAGATGCGTGCCTTCCTCGACGATATGGCCATCTTCCAGCACGATGATCCGGTCAGCATCGGCCACTGTGGACAAGCGGTGCGCGATCATCAGCACCGTGCGCCCTTCGGCCGCGCGGGCGAGCGCACCCTGAATTTCCTGCTCTGTCTCGGTATCCAGCGCCGACGTCGCCTCGTCCAGCAGCAGGATCGGCGGGTTCTTCAGCAGGGTGCGGGCGATTCCCACGCGCTGCTTTTCCCCGCCCGAGAGTTTCAGCCCGCGTTCACCCACCTGCGTGTCATAGCCATCGGGCAGGCGCGTGATGAAATCATGGATCTGCGCGTCGCGCGCCGCCTGCACGATCTGTTCCTCGGTCGCGCCATCGCGGCCATAGGCGATGTTGTAGCGGATCGTATCGTTGAACAGCACCGTATCCTGCGGCACCACACCGATGGCATCGTGCAAGCTGACTTGCGTGATGTCCCGCAGGTCCTGCCCGTCAATCAGCACAGCCCCTTTGGTCACGTCATAAAAGCGGAACAGCAGCCGTCCGATGGTTGACTTGCCCGACCCGGAAGAGCCGACAATCGCCACCGTCTCGCCTGCGCCGACCTTGAGGCTGACCCCCTTGAGGATCGCGCGCTCCGGGTCATAGCCGAAATGCACATCCCGCAACTCGACTTCTCCGCCTTGCACTTTCAGAACATTTGCGCCCGGTTTGTCGGATACCTCGGCAGGTTGCTCCAGCAAATCGAACATTTCGCCCATGTCGACCAAGGCCTGCCGGATCTCGCGGTAGACGGTACCCAGAAAGTTCAGCGGCATGGTGATCTGGATCATATAGGCGTTGACCATGACGAAGTCGCCGACGGTCAGGTCGCCGCGTTCCACGCCCACCGCCGCCATGACCATCACGATCACAAGCCCCGCCGTGATCAGAAACGCCTGCCCGAAGTTCAGGAAAGCCAGCGAATAGGCTGTCTTGAGGGCGGCGGCCTCATATTGCTCCATCGCCCGGTCATAGCGGCGCGCTTCGCGGGATTCGGCCCCGAAATACTTGACGGTCTCGAAGTTCAACAGGCTGTCTATCGCCTTCTGGTTGGCGTCCGTGTCCTGGTCGTTCATCACCTTGCGCAGCTTCACGCGCCATTCGGTCACGGCGAAGGTGAACCAGACATAGACCGCGATGGTCATCACGATCACCGCCAGATACCAGACATCGAACAGGAAGAACAAAATCCCCGCGATCATCAGCAGTTCCAGAACCAGCGGGCCGATCGAGAACAGCAAGAAACGCAGCAGAAAATCCACGCCCTTCACCCCGCGTTCGATAATCCGGCTGAGCCCCCCTGTCTTGCGCGTCAGGTGATAGCGCATGGACAGGCGGTGGATATGGGTGAAGGTTTCCAACGCCAGCGCCCTGAGCGCGCGCTGCCCTACAGCGGCAAAGACCGCATCGCGCAATTGCTGGAACCCGTTCGACAGCAGCCGCGCCATGCCATAGGCGATGGTCAGTCCCACCGCGCCCAGCATCAGGGGCGAGACCCCTTCATTCGCCAGTGCGTCCACTGCCTGTTTGTACAGAAGCGGCGTGCCCACAGCCACGATCTTGCCCAACAGCAGCGCCAGCAGCGCCAAGACGACCCGCCGTTTGACCCAGGGCTGATCCGTAGGCCACAGATAGGGCGAGACTCGCCGGATCGTGCGTAGGCCCGAGCGCCGCTCGGCCTTTGCTTCATCAGACAGGGGGGGTGTTGGTCGCATGGGAGAGGCCTTTCATCAGCCCCAGACAGATAAGCCGCTTTTCAGGCGAAGGCCAGAGAGCGCGCCGTTGTCAGACCCGGACAATGTGCCCCTCTCGGGGGCTGGTGCGTCCCGCTGCCAGATCAGCCCAGAGCGCAGGTGCAGCGACCAGCCCGTCATGGGTCACAACCTCCAGCCAGCCCCCGGCATCCGCCGCGATCCGCTTCCATGCGGCGGTGATCCGCGCCTCGATGACGCCTGGTCCCCATTCGCTGCGTCGCTTGGCGATCTGGGATGGTGCAAAAAAGAATTGCGGCTTGGGTCCGGGCAGGTTCTGCGGCGGGGCGAACTTGTCCCAGTGACTGGTGCCCACCGCCGCCGAATGGTGCAGATGGTCGCCCAAATGAGTGTGCAGAGCCATCTTGACCTCGGCATTCCCGGCCATATCCACATAGACGCTGGGGACCAGCGGCACGGCGGAGATGTCATCATAGCGCAACACCGTGTCACATGCGCCCAACCCTTCGACAAAGGGCAGGTTCCCTGCTCCGGTCAGACCAACAATGCGATAGGGGCGGTCTACAGGTTCTGCCAGATACTTGCACAGGCCCAGCCCGGTCTTGGACGAGGCGCTGCCCACGAGGATCTGTTCTGCGCCAAACCAGTCATTGTCGGCCAGCCAATCGAACAGCAGATAGGACGTGGCCAGCAAGGGCTGCAAAAGGCTTCGCAGATGGTCGTCATAGGCCGCACCCGCCTTGACCGCGACATAGGTGTTATACACCAAAGCCAACCCGTCGCGATGCGGACTGCGGTCCACGAAAACGCCTTTTGCCACCTGGTCAGGACGGATCACAAGCGCCTCGGCCATCGGCAGGTAGCCATAAAGCCTTGTGCCCGCATCCAGACCCTCGGTCCGGCTTTCAGCCACGACGGCTGTGCCCCAGACCGGCACGATGCCCTGCCCCTCGATCCCGCTGGGAAAGAAACGCCAGTAGTCCAGAACGACCCCTGTTGCGGCGTAGGTGACGTTGTTCACCGTCAAGGCGAAGCTTTCGATAGTCAGACGCGCCTCGCCCGCAGCAAGTGGGCGTGTGGCGGCACCGTCGTCGGAGAGCACCGCGCGGGTGATATCCTTCTGATCGACCAAAATTCGTTGCACCGGCGACCTTTCTGCACATCCGGATTGTTCAGGACCCGAGCTAAACCCGGTAGCCCGCATCTGCACAGACCTTTTCGCCGTGACGATGCGTCACCCGGTCTATTCGGGGATCTCGAAGATCTGGCCGGGATAGATCAGGTCGGGATCGCGGATCCTGTCGCGATTTGCCTCGAACACCCGCACGAACAACGGCCCCTCGCCATAGCTTTCCCGTGCGATGGCCCAGAGTGTATTGCCGGGCTGGACCGTCACAACACGCACGGTGGCGGGGGCAGGACCATCCTCGTTCGCCTGCGTGACCGCCGCCGTCTGGTCACCCGTCACCTGCGGCATGGCTCCTGAAGAGGATGGCTGTTCCGGCATAGCAGGTGTTGTCGCAGCGGGTTCGCTGGCAGCGGCGATGGCCGCCACCTCGTTACGATCCTCGCGTTTGAAGGGCGTCTCGATCCGCGACAGGACCTTGCCCGCCGCATCGACCTCATCCAGACGAAGGGTATAGATGCCCGAGGCCACACCGGGCAGTCCCGTGCTCCAGAGTCCGTCAGCCCCGACAAGCGCCGATGTGACGGGCGCATTGTCCAGATAGATCAGGACATTGGCCGCAACCGTCGCGCGTCCCTGCAACAGGACGTCTCCTTCGCTGGTGTAGCTGATCACGTCCAGTGCGATGCCGCCGATCCGGCTGGGGTCGGCGGGCGTGGCAGGTTGCAACACGCGCACGCCCGATGTGTCGGACAGCAGCAAGGCGGGTGCCGACGCAGGCTCTGCCGCTACGGTCTGGTTCTCGGGTGTGGCCTGCGGGCTGGTCGCGTCCGGGGCGCTGCCATCTGCGGCCTGAGCGACTTCTGTTTTCTGTACGGGTGCGATGATGACTTGTTGCTCCGAAGGGACCACCGTCCCGTCCTTGCTGATGGCCAGCGTCAGAACACGGGGCCCGTTCGAGGGAGGAAGGCTTAGAAACGCGGCAAATGCCCCGTCCCCGCCCGTCATCGCGGTGCCGACCACCACGCCGTCCAGCAGAATGTCCACGGTGCTGCCGGCCATGGACCGGCCTGCCACCACGGCCTCGCCATCGGGCGCAAGGCGCACGGTATCAAAGCTGGGCCGCAGAACCTCTGCTACTTCGGCAGGGGCTGCGGTGGACGTCGGCGCAGGCGCAGGCTCGGCGGTTGCCGTTTCCGGCACGGCATCGCCCGCAGGTGCCGCAGCGGTGGAATCCTGTTCCGTTGCAGGGCCTGCCAGCGGCGCGGGGGGCACGACCTCTTCGGTCTGCGCGACGGTCTCTGGCAAGGCCGCCACAGACACGGGCGGTTCAGTTGTTTCAACCGCAACCTCTGCCTCCGGTTCGGCGGTTGTGGCAGGGGTGTTGTCGGTCACGGCCTCATCGACGGACGCCTCGGGCGTTGCACTGCCCGGCGCCTCGCTCTGTGGCGCTGCTGTTTGGGGCGCGGACGCCTGTTCCTGCGTGACCGCCTCGTCCCTGACAGTGCGATCGGGCGGGGCCAGCTTTCCCGACATTACAAGCCCCAGCAGCACCAAAACAATTGCCACCGCACTACCCGCCAGAGCAAGCCCCTTGCCGCCCGACACCATCGACTGTTTTTCCATCTGTTCCCTTCCGGTCCGCCGTTTTCCCTGCACGGCGGTTGAGCGAGATTAGCAACAAGGCTATCACGGGTCAAAAGCACCTTTTCGGGAAAACGGGAATTCATATGTCGCATCAGCCCAAAGGTTTTGCCGTCTGCGTCTATTGTGGCGCACGTAGCGGCAATGATCCGGCCTATCACGCGCAGGCCACGGCCTTCGGGCAGGTTCTGGCCACTGAGGGGTGGCAACTGGTCTATGGCGCGGGCGATGTCGGGCTGATGGGCGCCGTGGCGCGCGCAGCGCAGGCGGCCGGGGGCGATACGCTGGGCGTGATCCCGGTGCATCTTCTGAAGCTGGAAGTGGGCAAAACCGATCTCACGCGCTTTGTCGTCACCGAGACGATGCACGAGCGCAAGAAGGTCATGTACATGAATTCGAATGCCATCGTCGTGCTGCCCGGCGGGGCAGGCTCGCTGGACGAATTTTTCGAAGTTCTGACATGGCGGCAGCTCGGCCTGCATGCCAAGCCGATCTATCTGTTGAATATCAAAGGTTACTGGTCACCTTTGGTGGACCTGATCGACCATGTGATCGCTCAGGGTTTTGCCGATCCGTCCCTGGCCGGGTTCATCACTGTCGTGGATAACGTGGAGGCGCTGACCCGTGCCCTGCGTGCCGCGCGTTCCAGCGAAACAGACGAGGCCGAGTAGAGCGCCAGCGCTGCCCAGATCAAGGCAAAGGCGATGAGATGCCATGAACTGAACGGTTCTGAAAAGACCATAACGGCGACCACGAATTGCAGTGTCGGGTTGATGTATTGCACCAGACCGACCGTTCCCATGCGCACACGCTTGCTGGCATAGGAAAACAGCATCAGGGGTCCTGCGGTCAGGATGCCTGCGAACATCAGCAGCAGACTGTCCGCCAGATCTGCGCCGAACGCGCCGCCATCCCCACGATGCGCCAGGACCAGCACGATCAGGGCCACGGGCGAGAGAACCAGAACCTCGGCCGTGACCGAGACAACAGGGCCAGCGGAAAGTCTTTTTTTCACAAGGCCATAAAGCCCGAAACTCATGGATAGGACCAAGGCGATCCAGGGTGCGGCACCCAGACCCAGCGTCAAGACCGTCACGGCCAGCGCCGCCAGCGCCACGGCTAACGCCTGCATCCGGCTGAGCCTTTCGCCAAAGATCACCCGCCCGATCCCGACCGCCACCAAGGGAAACAGGTAGTAGCCCAAGGATGCCTCGGTCGCCTTGCCGATCTGGATCGACAGGATGAACACGAACCAGTTGGTCGAGATCATGACGGCCGCAAAGACCACGATCCCCACAGCCCGCACCGAGCCCAAGGCCGCGCGCAGATGCGACAGACGCCCTTGCACCAGCAACACAAGCGTGAAGAAGACCAGCGACCAAAGGGTGCGATGAGCCAGAATCTCGATGGGCGGAACATGGGCCAACAGCTTGTAATACAGCCCGGACAATCCCCAGACCGTGCAGGCGGCCACCAATGCCGCAACGCCCTTGCCTGCCTCGGTCAATTGGATGTCCCCGCGTCGTTCACTGGCCTGCCTTGCGGCACCTTGGCCCAGACGGCGCGGGGGTTCAATGCGTCAGTTGCGGGACCTGATAGTGCAGATTTAGGACACCGCCTCGAGATCCTCGATGATGATCTTCTGCAGGGCTGGCAAAGTGTGACCTGTCAGGGTTTTGGGAATCTCGGCGATCACTGTCTTGCGTACCGTATCGTCCAAATGCTCGCGCAATTCACCCAGGGACCGGGGTGGCGCCACCAGAACGATGCGCGCAATACGGCCACGCCGGACCATGCGGGTCAGGATCTCGGACAGATCGGCGGCGAAACGGTCCTTGGCCAATTGGTGCCAGTCTGCCTCTTCCATCGCAGAGCGTTGTCCTGCGCCGGTGTCCGCGCGGCGACCGGGCCGATCCGAGACTTGCTCACCCTGTCGCGGATTGTCCTGCTGCTCGACCCGCATCACGGCAAGTTGCGGTGCGGCAGCCCCGCCTTCGTTGCGCAGAAAAAGGGCCTTTTCACCATCAGCCACCAGAACCCAGGTTTCTTTTTCCAGTCTGATCATCACGTCCTCCAGATGTTGGGTCGCGGCCCCCATGGGGCCGGACAGGTCTGTGCGCGCGCTGATCTTTAGGTATGAACGATCGGGCAAAATAAAAACCCCGCATCCCAAAGGAATGCGGGGTTTCGCCAAGGCCTTGGCCTTGGCCCTTGGTTCAAGGGATCAGAGGCGCGAAGCCACGTTTTCCCAGTTAACCAGATTCTCAAGGAAATTGGACAGATATGCCGGGCGCTTGTTGCGGAAGTCGATGTAGTAGGAATGCTCCCACACGTCGCAGCCCAGCAACGCGGTCTGACCGAAGCACAGCGGATTCACGCCGTTTTCGGTTTTCGTGACCTTCAGCGATCCGTCCTTGTCCTTGACCAGCCAGCACCAGCCCGAACCGAACTGACCCGCACCGGCGGCGGCGAAGTCCTCCTTGAACTTATCGACCGATCCGAACGCCTCGGTGATGGCCTTTTCAAGCTCGCCGGGCATGGCGGACTTCTTCGGGCCCATCATCTCCCAGAACTGGACGTGGTTCCAATGCTGCGAGGCGTTGTTGAAGATGCCGTTCTGGGCGACGCTGCCGGCCTGATAGGTGCCGGTGATGATGTCTTCCAGCGATTTGCCTTCCCATTCGGTGCCGGCAATCAGCTTGTTGCCGTTATCGACATAGGCCTTGTGGTGGATGTCGTGGTGAAACTCCATCGTTTCGGCGGACATGCCATGTGCGGCCAGCGCGTCATGAGCATAGGGAAGATCAGGAAGTGTAAAAGCCATTGCAAGGCCCCCCTTTATCGTTGCGGTGTTCTCTGCCCCTAGATGGTAGTCTGAGGGGGGCAAGGTCAACCCCTGCCCTGTCCCTGTGCCAGGATCAGCCGAAATATTCCACCACGGCCGCAGGGTCCGCCGCGCTGCGCAGAAGGTCAAAGACATACTGCGCCACCGACCGGAAACAGATCACATGTGCCTGCCCTGCCTCGGCCATCCAGAAGGCCCCTGCCACCTGCGCCAGACGCGTGCGGCGGATGTCACCGGGCTGGAACTGGTCGGGATGCAGATCGACGGGTGCCAGCTTGGCCAGCACCTCGCGCACCCGCGCGTCGGGGCCAGTGACCGTAATCAGCGCGCGGGCATCGGACACATCCTCGGCCAGATGATGGACGCCAGCCAAGGCCGCCTCGATAGCTGCCAAGGCGTTCTGCACCTGCACATAAGGCAGGATCAACAAAAGCTCATCCGGCGACATCCACGCCACCGAGCGCGTGCCATCCGCATTGGCCGTGATCCGGCGCTGCTGCGGCAATGCCAGCCCCATCGCCTTGTCGAGGGCCTGCACCACCGACGCTGCTGCCAGATCCCCACGCAGGGTGATCATGCCGACGGGCCCGCTGTCGCGCAATGTGACCAGACCTTGAAAGCTGGACCCGTTCAGGGCGCTGACCGGTTCAGACATTCTGCTTCTCCCCGTCCTTGTCGTAGAAGACCTGATCGACGATCTTGGCTTTCACCTCGGTGCCGTCGGTCTTGCCAAAGCTGATCACGTCGCCCATCCGGGCAGGTCCGTTCAGCACCAGCCCCATCGCGATCCCACGCCCCAGCGTGGGCGAGTGATAGGTCGAGGTGACGCGCCCTTGGGTGTTGCGCTGGCCGTTGGCATTGCTCCCGTCAGCCAGGGCATAGGCCCCGTCCGGCAAGGTGCTGCCGTCCAGTGTTTCCAGACCCACCAGTTGCCAGCGGTTCGGATCGACCATATGGCTGCGCTCTTGCCCGCGCTTGCCGATATAGTCGTCCTTCTTTTTCGAGATCGCCCAGCCCAACCCCAAATCTTGTGGGATCACGGTGCCGTCGGTTTCATCCCCGATCATGATGAAGCCTTTTTCGGCCCGCATGATATGCAGCGCCTCGGTGCCATAGGGCATCACGCCGAACTCTGCCCCCTCGGCCATCAACCGGTCCCAGAAGGCGCGGCCATGGCTGGCGGGCACGGCGATTTCATAGCTCAACTCGCCCGAGAAGGAGATGCGGAAGACCCGCGCGGGTAGATCGCCCAGTGTACCGGACGCCCATTGCATGAAGGGGAGCGCTTCCTTGGACACGTCCATTCCGCCCAGCTTTTCCAAAACCTTGCGGGCATTGGGGCCGACCACCGCGAATTGCGCGTATTGTTCCGTCACGTTGGCGACATAGACCTTCCAGTCCCACCATTCGGTCTGCAACCATTCCTCCATATGGGCGTGGATACGGTCTGCGCCGCCGGTAGTGGTGTGGCAGAGCCATGTATCCTCGGACATGCGCGCGACCACGCCGTCATCCATCAGGAAGCCATTTTCCGAGCACATCAGACCATAGCGGCATTTGCCGACCGGGAGAGTGCTCATCATGTTGGTGTAGAGCATGTCGAGGAAACGGCCCGCATCCGGGCCTTTCACGACCAACTTGCCAAGGGTCGAGGCATCCAGCAGCCCAAGGCTGGCGCGGGTCTGCTTGACCTCGCGGCTGACCGCATCGTGCACGCTCTCTCCGGGGCGCTGATAGCAATAGGGGCGGCGCCAGTATCCGACCGGCTCCCAATAGGCGCCATTTTCCGCGTGCCAGTCATGCAGCGGCGTGCGGCGCAGGGGTTGGAAAATGTCCCCGCGCGCCTCGCCCGCAATGGCCCCCATGCTGATGGGCGTATAGGGCGGGCGGAATGTGGTGGTGCCGACCGAAGGAATATCGGTATTCAGCGATTTAGCAAGCGTCGCCAGACCGTTGATATTGCTCAGCTTGCCCTGATCTGTGGCCATGCCCAGCGTGGTATAGCGCTTGGCATGTTCCACGGACGTGAAACCTTCCTGCGCGGCCAGATGGACGTCAGAGACTTTCACGTCGTTCTGAAAATCCAGCCATGATTTCGACCGCAGCGCATAGGATGCGCCCTGCGGCATCATCCAGACCGGCGCGATGGCGGCCTGAGCCACATGCTCGGCTTTGGGCGCCTGACCCGGCTGGGCCGTGTGGCCTGTGGCAGTCGCCGCAGCCTCGCCTGCCTGTTGCGCATCGGCCAGCGCAGCCCCCAGTTCCAGCGCGCCATTGGCGGCCCCGGCTGCGATCACCATTGCCGCGCCATCCGCCCCGGTTGGCGCGCGGTCTGGATCGGGGCGGAACATCGCCTGTTCCGCGTCCCAGATCAGCTTGCCGCCGCAATGGGACCACAGATGCACCACCGGCGACCAACCGCCCGACATGGCGACCGCGTCGCAGGCCAGTTCTTCCAGCACGGCACCCTCGCCCACCTGCGTGCAGATCGCGACACCCGTCACGCGCTTGCCGCCCTTGACCTTGGCAATGGCTTTGCCGTTTTCAACGCGAATTCCCAAAGCGCGGGCCTGATCCGCCAGCGCGCCGCCACCAGCGGGCCGTGCGTCCAGAATGACAGGGACGGCAAGACCCAAGCCCTTGAGGGTGATGGCCGTCCGGTAAGCGTCATCATTGTTGGTGGCGACCACGACACGGTCACCGATGGAGACACCCCAGTTCACTGCATAGTCGCGCACCGCCCCCGCCAGCATCACGCCGGGAATGTCGTTGCCTGCAAAGGACAAGGGCCGCTCGATCGCGCCCGTCGCGGTCACGATTTGCTTGCTGCGGATTTTCCACAAACGGTGGCGTGGGCCGTCCTGATCCGGCGCATGGTCGCGCAGCCGCTCGTATCCCAACACATAGCCGTGGTCATAGACCCCGGCCCCCATGGTGCGCAGACGCAGGGTCACGTTGGGCATTGTTTCCAATTCGGAAACGACTGTTCCAATCCACGCATCAACGGGCTGACCATCCACCGTGCCGCCATCGACAGGCGCGCGCCCCCCCCATTGGGCGGTCTGTTCCAGCAGCAGCACCCGCGCCCCGGCCCGGCCCGCGACCCGCGCCGCCTGCAAGCCCGCGACACCGCCGCCGATCACCAGCACATCCACGGATGCGTTGAAATGCTCGTAGCGGTCCGCATCCGCATCCTTGGGAGCCTTGCCCAGCCCTGCGGACATGCGGATGAAGGGCTCGTAGACATGTTTCCAAAAGGCGCGCGGATAGAGGAACATCTTGTAATAGAAACCCGCCGGCAGGAACCGGCTGAGATAGGTGTTCACCGCCCCGATATCGTAGTCCAGCGATGGCCAATGGTTCTGGCTGGCCGATTCCAGCCCGTCGAACAGCTCGGTCGTGGTAACGCGCTGGTTCGGCTCGAACCGCCCGCCCTTGCCCAAACCCACAAGCGCATTCGGCTCCTCCGCGCCCGAGGCGACAACCCCGCGCGGACGGTGATACTTGAAGGACCGGCCCATCAGCATCTGGTCATTGGCCAGCAGCGCCGAGGCCAGCGTATCGCCCTCAAACCCTTTGAGATACTTGCCGTTGAACCGGAACGTGACCTGCTTGCCCCGGTTCAGGAAGCGGCCACCTGTTGCAAGACGCGTGCTCATTGAAACTCTCTCCATGACCAGCCGGGCCGTTTGGCGCTGATCTTGTCCTTGATCTCTTGCGGCGGCTCGGATGTTTGCGCCTTGTAGGTGCCGAACACCTCGAGCGTCATGGTGCAGCGCGCGGCCAGAAACCACTTGCCGCAGCCATAGCTGTGCCGCCAGCACTCGAAATGCACGCCCTTGGGGTTTTCGCGCATGAACAGGTAGTTCTCGAAGGACTCATCCTCCGACCCCGGCCCGTAGCGTTTCAGATGCGCCTCCCCCCCGGCAGAGAGTTCGGTTTCATCGGCTTGCACACCGCAATAGGGGCATTGAAGGGTCAGCATGAGATGCCTCCGGTCATCGTATCGGCGAAGATTGTGCAATCAGTCTGGATCAGGGCGGCCATCAATGCGCCACCCCTGCTGCCACGGACTCGTCGATGAACTTGCCTTCGCGGAAGCGGAACATCGAGAATTCCTGCGTCAGCGGCGAATGGCCCTTGGCCATCAGCTCGGCCATGGCCCAGCCTGATCCGGGGATCGCCTTGAACCCGCCGGTCCCCCAACCGCAGTTGACGAAAACGCCCTCCACCGGCGTTCTCGACAGGATGGGCGAGCGGTCGCCGGTCATATCCACGATGCCGCCCCATTGCCGCAGCATCTTGAGGCGGGAAATCATCGGGAAGGTTTCGATCAGGGCGCGGACCGTTTCCTCGATATGGTGGAAACTGCCGCGCTGGGTGTAGTTGTTGTAGCCGTCGGTGCCGCCGCCGATCACCATCTCGCCCTTGTCGGACTGGCTCATATAGCCATGCACGGTATTGGCCATCACAACCACATCCATGCAGGGCTTGATCGGCTCGGACACCAGTGCCTGCAGCGCGAGTGATTCAATCGGCAGACGGAAGCCCGCCATATCCGCCAGAACGGAAGAATTGCCTGCCACGACGATGCCCAGCTTGTCGCAATCAATCGACCCGCGACTGGTATCGACGCCAACGACCCGGCCCCCCTCGCGGCGCACGGCTGTCACCTCGCATTGCTGGATCACGTCCATGCCCATGTCGGAACAGGCCCGCGCATAGCCCCAGGCCACCGCATCATGCCGCGCCGTGCCGCCGCGCGCCTGCCAGAGTGCGCCCAGAACAGGATAGCGTGGCCCGTCCAGATTGATGATCGGCACCAGTTCCTTGACCTTCGCCGGGCTGATGAACTCGGTTTTCACGCCTTGCAGCGCATTGGCATGGGCGGTGCGCTGATAGCCCCGCACCTCATGCTGGGTCTGCGCCAGCATCATCACGCCACGCGGGCTGAACATCACGTTGTAGTTCAGGTCCTGCGACATCGTCTCATACAGGCTGCGCGCCTTTTCATAGATCGCGGCGGACGGGTCTTGCAGATAGTTCGAGCGGATGATCGTCGTATTCCGCCCGGTGTTGCCGCCCCCCAGCCAGCCTTTTTCAAGGATGGCGACATTGGTGATCCCGTAATTCTTGCCAAGATAGTAAGCCGTGGCCAGCCCATGCCCGCCAGCGCCCACAATGATCACATCATATTTCTTCTTGGGCGCGGCATCGCGCCATGCACGGGTCCAGCCTGTATGCTGGCGCATGGCCTCGCGGGCGATGGCAAAGACGGAATAGCGTTTCATCGGCGCACTGATCCTTCGAATCCGGTTCGGCTTGTCCTGCGGTGATATCTGGACCCGACGCCGGTTTCACCCCCGTTTGAGAACGTCACAATGGCGCATGGTTGCGACATGGTGGACCTATGCGACAGTTTGCTCTTTTTTCAGGGCAGTCGCACCTATACATGAAAGCCAGCACCAAGGAGGACGTATGAGTTTCTGGCTTATCATTTCGGCACTGGCTTTCGCCATCGCAGCATTGCTTGCCTTGGCCATCCTGCGCGGACGCACAGGGGACGAACCACCCGCCGCCTATGACCTGCGCGTCTATCGCGATCAGTTGAAAGAGGTGGAGCGCGATCTGGCGCGCGGCGTGATCGGCCCCGACGATGCCGAGCGTATCCGGGCCGAAGTGTCGCGCCGCATCCTTGCCGCCGATGCCCAGTTGCAAAAAGGGTTGCAAGAGGGTGCCCAACCCAAATCGCTGGCCATGACGGCGGCCGCCCTGTCGCTGCTGGTGATGATGGGCGGGTCGATCTTGGTCTACATGCAGCTTGGTGCGCCCGGCTACCCCGACATGAGCCTTGCCAGCCGTATCGATGCGGCGCAGGACGCGCGGGAGAACCGCATCAGCCAGGCCGAGGCGGAAGCCAAGGTTCCGGCGGGTGCGACCGTGCAGGCCCCCTCGCCCGATTTCATCCGCCTGATGGAGCAGTTGCGCGCTGCCGTGGCCGAACGTCCCCGCGATCTGCAAGGCGCTGTCCTGCTGGCGCGGAACGAGGCGGCTCTGGGCAATTTCGCCGCCGCCCACAAGGCACAGGCCCGCGTCTTGTCGATCAAGGGGGACCAGGCCACAGCCGAGGATTATGTCGATTACGCCGACATGATGATCCTGGCCGCGGGCGGCTATGTCTCGCCCGAAGCCGAGGCGGCGCTGCGTGCGGCCCTTACCCGTGATCCGCAGAACGGCCCCGCGCGCTATTATGTCGGGCTGCTGCAGGCCCAGACCGGGCGTCCCGACGTGGCCTTTCGGACATGGGAAGCGGCCTTGCAGGATGGCCCTGCCGATGCGCCCTATGTTCTGGCGATCCGCGCACAGATCGAGGATATGGCCTTCCGCGCCGGTGTGCGCAATTTCACACTGCCGCCCGAAGGCGACGCCCCTGCTGTGGCAGAGCGCGGCCCGTCGGCCGAGGATATCCAGAACGCCGAAGGCATGAGCGCCGAGGAACGGATGGAGATGATCCGCACCATGGTGCAGAGCCTGTCCGACCGTCTGGCGCTGGAAGGTGGCAACGCCAGCGAATGGGCCCGTCTGATAGGTGCGTTGGGTGTGCTGGGCGACGAGCGTCAGGCACGTCTGATATGGGAGGAGTCGCAGAGCATCTTCTGGGACAGCCCAGAAGGTCTGGCCGAGGTGAATGAGGCCGCACGTCGCGCAGGGCTGACCGAATGATCTGCGAAACGATCGAGGAATTCGCCGCCGCCCTGCCCGCGCATCGTGCGCTTGCGGGTCTGGATTTTGGCGAAAAGACGATCGGAATTGCCGTGTCGGACCGGATGCTGTCGGTGGCCACGCCGCTGGAAACGATCCGGCGCGACAAGTTCACAACCGATGCTGCACGGTTGCTTGCCGTTCTGACGGAGCGCGAGATCGGCGGGATCATTCTTGGTCTGCCGCGCAATATGGACGGGTCCGAAGGGCCGCGCTGCCAGAAAACGCGCGCCTTTGCCCGCAACCTGTCCCGTCTGACCGACCTGCCCATCGGCTATTGGGATGAACGCCTGTCCACCGTCGCGGCCGAACGCGCGCTTCTGGAGGCGGATACGTCGCGAAAACGTCGCGCCGAGGTGATCGACCACGTGGCCGCGTCCTATATCCTGCAAGGGGCGCTGGACCGGCTGGCGCATTTGAAGGTGCAAGTCAATGGATGATGTCTGGAAACGCGACGAGATCGAGAGCCCCTGCATCAAGATCTGCGTGATCCATCCGGCAGAGCGTCTCTGCACCGGCTGCCTGCGCAGCATTGACGAGATCACGGCTTGGTCACGCATGTCCCCCGCCGCCCGCCGCGCGGTGATGGAGGATCTGCCCGCCCGCGCCCCGCGCCTGAAACAGCGCCGCGGCGGACGCGCGGCACGTCTGGCGCAGGAATCGTAGCGCGCCGCCCGCACATCCGTTCCGCTTAGCTTGCGACAACAAACTGCGAGAAGACGACCGACACCATTGAAGCGGTCAATGTCGACGCGGCACCAGTCACACGGGCATAGGTTTGCCCATCCATTTGCACCAGAGCGTCGGGTCCATCGGGCAGGATAGAAACGGTGGCCGAACCGGCATAGTTCTCGGGCACAACGATCACGATCTCCTCGCCCGTCGGTTCGAAGTCCGCGATCACCCCGGTATCCGTCGCTCCGGTCATCCAAGGACCGACGACAAAACGGTCCTCATCTGCGCCGCCAAAGGCCGTATCGCCGCGACCAAGGATCAGCAAATCCTCGCCATCGCCGCCATTGAGCGTGTCGGGATCGACCGCGTCAGAGGTGCTGAACACACGATCCGGGTTGGTTCCAAGCGAGGCACCATCCGATTGCGTATAGCCGACCAGCACATCTCCGCCCGCACCACCAAACAGGCTATCCTGCCCCAGACCGCCTTCCAGCAGATCATCGTCCTGCCCGCCCTCCAAGAAGTCATTTCCAGCACCGCCAAACAAGGCATCCTCGCCCGGACCACCGTTCAGAACATCGTCGCCTTCGCCTCCGCGCATCAGGTCGTCACCCATTCCTCCGCGCAAAGTGTCATTGCCATCGCCACCGTTGAGCGTGTCATTGCCAAGGCTGCCATCCAGCAAATCATTGCCCAAGCCACCCAGCAGCCTGTCCGCGCCATTCTCGCCGAACAGTCTGTCATCGCCTGCGCCGCCTTCCAACTGATCATTGCCGCCGCGCCCGTACAGCAAGTCATCGCCTGCGCCACCTTGCAAGGTGTCGTTGCCAAGATTGCCGATCATCGTATCATTGCCGACGCGCCCGTTCAGCACATCATCGCCGGTCCCACCCTCCAGCCTGATGCCGGGCTGACTTGTCTCTGAGGGGGTTTCTCCTTCGGCAGCCTTTTCGTCATCGTCATCGTCAAACAACGAGGACAAGACCGAGCCTGCCGTAATCAAGCCCATGACGAGCAAAAGTTCAACCATGGCACCACCCAAACTTTGAAACCACACACCAGCATCAGCTTAATTGGACCGGCGGACAAGGCAAGTGCGGTCGAATACCACGCCTTCGATCAGGCATGAATCCTGAACACTTCACTAAATTTAGGCACACTGTTTCTGAATATTGAACAGTTTGCATCATGTCCATCCGGCTGTGCCGCCAGTCACTCGGTCATCAGGGACTGTGCCGCACCCCCGGGCAGAATCGGCCGGAAATAAGCGATCATGCGACCATCTGCCGGGGCTTGAACGCCTTGCATCCAAGGGGCCACGCCATGCAAGGCAAGACGGTGCAGCAGATAGGCCTGCCCCGGTGCGGCGGATAGTTCGACCCGCTCGCAGGTCGCAAAAACCTCGGCCCGCGCCGCCGTATAGGCATCTGTCAGATCCAGATCCCCCCAGGTCTCGGGCGGATGTCCGTCGCAGGCGCGCAGCAACGCATGGCGCAGGATGTGATGGCTACCCCGCCAGATCACAAGCGGGCTTGCACCGGCATCACATTCCGTCAACGGGAGTCCCATGATCCAGGCATGCGGCTCTCGAAAGAACCGCCGCCGCATTGGCCCCTCGGGCAACATCCCGTCCAGATGGGCCCCGTCTCGTCGCTGGCGATAGCGAAAGGCCGCCTCGCTTTCGTCGTCGCGCGGGCGGGGATAGCCCGGCCAGATGACAGAGACTTGTGCACGGTGCAACGGCAACGGCCCGAACAGCGCGTCGGCGGTCTCGCGGACCGCACCGCGTAGAGGAACGCCGCCCACTGTGCCCTTGGGGTCGTTGTCCAGCGCATCGACGCCTACGAACCATGTGCCTTCGCAGACCAGCCCCTTGGCGCGCTGATCGGGGTCCGCCACGGCGGCACGGGCGCGCGGCAAGGCTGCCGCGATCCACTCCAGAAGCGCAGGCTCGGTGGGAAAGGTGACCCATCCATCCTGCGCGAGATCAGCCATTTACCAGCCCAGTGCCTTGCGCAGCATGTTCAGCGCAACCAACGTCAGAAAGACCGCAAAGACCCGCTTCAACGGCTTGGGGTCCATCGCATGGGCCAGCTTCACGCCCAAGGGGGCAGTGATCAGGGTCATCGCAATGGTAATGAAGAAGGCCACGAAATTCACGGCACCAATAGTAAATGGTGGCCGTGTCGCGGGATCGACCTGAAAGAGCAGGAAGCCGATCACAGACGGCACGGCGATGATCACGCCGAAGCCTGCCGCCGTGGCGACAGCCCGGTGAATGGGCACACCATAAAGCGTCATCACCGGCACGCCGAAACTTCCACCACCGATGCCCATCAGCACCGACAGAAAGCCCAGAGCTGGCGACAGGGTGATGCGGCGCAGACCCTTCGGCATGTCATCGCCCAGCCGCCAATGTGCCTGCGAGGTCGCCATATAGACCCCGATCACAAGCGCCAGTATCCCGAATACGGCTTGCAGCGTGACCGAGCGCAGCGAGGCTGCGACCATCACCCCCAGAACTGCGCCCACGACGATGCCCGGGGCCCAGCCGCGCAGGATCTCCCAATCGACGGCACCTTTCTTGTTGTGGCTGAGCACAGACCGGGTCGAGGTCACGATAATCGTGGCCAAGGATGTCGCAAGACAGATCTGCATCAGTTGCGGGCTGTCATATCCCAGCGTCTGAAAGGCATAGAAGAAGGCAGGGACGAGGATGATCCCGCCGCCCACGCCCAAAAGCCCTGCCAGCACACCGGCGAATGCGCCGATCGCCATCAGAAGAACCAGCATCTGCAACAGCAAGGTCATGTCGGGCACGGTCGCGTCTCCTCGTTGGGAATTGCGGCCAGATAGACAGCTTTTTGCCAGCAGGGACAATGGCAAAAAAACCGTCCAAAGAGCGCCTGTCTCAGGCCACCACCTGCGCTCGCGCCTCCAGCACTGCATCCAGCGCGTGGCGCACAAGACCGAAATCCGCACCCTCGCGGGAGGCTCCCTCGGACAGGATACGCCGCCACTGCCGCGCGCCGGGTGTGCCCGCAAACAGGCCCAGCATGTGCCGTGTGACCTGATGCAGTCGGCCGCCCTGTGCCAGATGTTCCGTGATGTAATCCTGCATGCGGCCCACCACATCCACGGGGTCACTGTCCGCGCCCTGCCCCCAGATCAGCCGATCTGCCTGGCACAGGATATCGGCGGGCTGGTGATAGGCGGCGCGGCCAACCATCACCCCGTCCAGCCCCGCATCCAGAAAATGCCGCGCCTGTTCCAGATCGGTGATCCCGCCATTGATCGACAGATGCAATCCGCCGAACATACCCTTCATCCGCAGCACCAGATCATGATCCAACGGTGGGATCTCGCGGTTCTCCTTGGGGCTGAGCCCCTGCAACCACGCCTTGCGCGCGTGGATGATGAAGCGTCCGCAGCCAGCCGCCCCCACGCGGGACAGGAATTCGGGCAGCACCTCCTCGGGGTTCTGCTCATCCACGCCGATGCGGCATTTCACGGTCACCTCGACATCCACCGCCGCGCGCATCGCCGCCACGCATTCTGCCACCAGTGCCGGCTGTTTCATCAGCACAGCGCCAAACGTGCCCGATTGCACACGGTCCGAGGGGCAACCCACGTTCAGGTTGATCTCGTCATAACCGGCGGCCACCCCCAGCCGTGCCGCCTGCGCCAACTCTTCGGGGTCCGAGCCGCCCAGTTGCAAGGCGACAGGATGTTCTGCCGGATGGTGATCCAGCAAATGCAGTGCCCCGCCACGCACAAGCGCGGGAGATGTAACCATCTCGGTGTAAAGCAAGGCATTGCGCGACAGCAGGCGATGCAGATAACGGCAATGCCGGTCCGTCCAGTCCATCATGGGCGCCACGGATAGTCTGGCGTGTTGGCTTAAATTCATCTTTCGTTTCTTCCATCCGCTGATCGGGGTCGCCCATTTTCGCGGGACATCCTGATCGCCTTGACTTTCCCTTTCGACAACCACGCACGACATGTTCTTTGCCGCAGCATGGAGTCTGGCATCACATGTGCCTTCTGCATCTACCGGTTTTGGACCGGACCAAGCGCGGCATGGGCGCGCGTCTTTTTCGGCCGCCAACATCCCCCAGACAGTTCCCGTCGCCCCCCGGCGCATGTCCTGAGACCTGGTTGAGCCCCTATAGCCGAATTCCGCACCGCAGGGAAACCACCCCGTCGCGATCGCGGCACACATGTGCGTCCTGGGCCATCTGACATTCTGACGACGACAGGTTGCACCTTTTCAAAAGCGCTGCAGCCTATGGCAAGGATCGGATCTGCCATTGGCAGAGGGCGCCGCACCGCACCAACTCGGCCGAAAAGAACAGGGGCGCATCGCATCTCACGGCCGCAGGCAACCGGCCTTATCCCGAAAACCCCGAAACGAGCCGCCAGCAGCCCGAGTCCGTTGCCCGCAAACCGCTTCTCTCCAAGCTTGACAAGGACGCAACCGATCTTATCGGTTGCATGGCTTTGAAGCGCGAACATCCTGCCCTGCACACGGTTTGCCAGTCTGGACAGCACGAAGGCCAAAAGGCAAGCGGCCGATCAGGCTCACATTCAGGGACAAATCGCGCCTGACAAATGTGAAGCCACCGGCACCCACTGACCGATTACAGAAGAGAACTCGGCAGCCACAATGACAGGGCAGGTATTCCCACGATCAGACCAAGGACCACGACCTCGGCGATCAGGAAGACACCGATACCGACGAATATTGTTTCAAGGCGCACCTTGTCGCGCAGGATTGACTTGATCACGAAGACATTGAGTCCGATTGGCGGGGTCACCAACCCGATTTCAAGCAACTTGATCACAACCACACCGAACCAGATCAACGACAAGCCATAGCTGTCGACGATGGGGATGGTGAGCGGCAAGGTCAGAAGGATAATGCCGATCGGGTCCAGAAACATGCCCAACACGAGGTAGAGCAAGACAATCAGACTGAGGACGACAAACATCGAGACATCCGCCGTCGCGATCCAACTGCCGATTGCCCCTGACAGCCCCGTCAGCGAGATGAAGCTGACATAGACCTTGCCTGCCATGGCAATGGCGAAAATCATCGAGGACTGATAGACGCTTTCCCGCAGCGCCGCACCAATGCGCGCGAAGGTCAGGCGGCGCAGCGCCAAGCCCAGCACAAGTGCCGCAATGGCTCCCACGCCTGCGGCCTCGGACGGTGTGAAGAACCCGGCATAGATGCCACCGATCACGACCGCAAAAAGCAGGACAATCGACCAGCATTGCCCCAGGCTTTGCCAGCGGTCGCGCGACGAGATGTCCTCACTTGGCCGGGGGGCGTCAGCGGGGCGGAAACGCGCCCAGAGGTAGATCACCACCAGATATGCAAACAGGGACAGCAGGCCCGGAATGATCGCCGCCATGAACAGGCGCGCGATCGACTGTTCGGCAAAGACGCCGTACAGAATGAAAAGGATGGAAGGCGGGATAAGTGAACCGAGTGTCCCTCCAATCGCAACGGAGCCTGTCGCGAGCGATTTAGAGTATCCGAACTTCAGCATTTCAGGGATCGCGATGCGCCCCATCGCTGCGGCACAGGCCACCGACGACCCCGTGATTGCCGAAAACCCGCCACAGCCAACGATCGAAGCCATGGCCACCCCGCCGGGAAGCCTTGCCAGCCACAAGCGGGCGGCTCGGTAAATGTCAGTGGTGAAGCCCGCCTCATAGGACAGATGCCCCATCAGGACAAACAGTGGCACCGTGGCAAGGCTGTAACTCTTGAGAAAGTCATATGGACCATTGGCAATCAGCGAAAGGGTCGGCCGCCAGGCGAATTGCGGCATGAAATCCGCACCGGGACGCCATGCGAAGATGATGAAGATGCCGATCGAGGCCGAAATGCCCAAGGCAGCCGCGATCGGAACGCGTATGGCCAGCAGGAACAGTGTGACACAAAGCGCCGTCAAACCAACAAGAAGCGGATCCAAAGCTCAAACCTCCTCGTGCGGGACGTTCGACGCCGCATCTTCAAGTCCCGTCACCGCAGTTCGGATCCCTTCCATCATGCTCAACAGCAGTCTCAGGCTGAAGAGGATGATTGCCGCGCCAAAAACCGCTTTCATCGGCCATGTGGGGATTTGCAGGACGCCGTCATAGTAAGCGCCGCGCGCGATTTCTTCGGGCATGCGCCGCACGACGATATAGCCGATCCCGCCAAAGAACACTCCCATGGCCAGTGCACCCAAGGCGCGCAACACTCCGCGGGCCCTGAGCCCCATCCAGTCCGTTGTCACAGTCACCGTGATATGCCCCCGGTGACGCTCAACATAGGCCAAGGGCAAAACGATGACGGCCACGTTCAGCAGACCGACCATCAACAGTTCGTCGGGAATGGGTTTCAGAAAAACCGTCTTGCCAATGATCGAGGCAACGATGATGAGCCCCATCACCAGCAGGACACCGCTTGCAAGAACGATGGCAGCGTCCTCCAGAAACGTCTGGACACGACGAAAATCACGGTGAAAGTCGGGCATCGGCGGCACGTCCCTATCGGATGGTCCAAAGAAGAGTGGCGCATCGCCGGGCGCCTTCAAAAAGGGCTGCCCGGCGATGAGCCGTCACTGTGTATCAGTCCCAGGGATAGCCTTTGGCGTCCAGTTCCGCCTTGTGCTTGTCGGTCAAGGCGATCCACTCGGCAAAAAGCGCCTGCCCTTCAAAGCCCTTGCCGTCAGCCTTGGTGACCCAGTTCGCCGCATCTTCTAGAGCGACCTTGACCAAGGCATCCCGCATTTCGGCTGGCGGGTCGATCATGGTGATCTTCTTGCCGTCAACACCTTCTGCCAGCTTGGCCTTGGTGTCGATCCGCGAGCGGGCCATGATCTCGGCCATTTCTACCGTAAAATCACGGCCAAGCTCGTCCATGATCTTTTGTTGTTCGGGTGTCAGGCTCTGATAGGTTTGCAGGTTCATGATGATGCCGAATGCCAGTGTCTGACCCAGATTGAGCTCGCTCATGTAGCTGGCGACCTCATACTGCTTGTAGCCGTCCACCACATAGTAATAGGTTGTCGAACCATCCACCGAGCCGTTCGACAAAGCCTCATAGACTGCCGGTTGTGACATCGAAACAGTCGCCGCACCAAAAGCCTCAAGCGCGGGAACATGCGCGCCGGTGCTGCGGATGGTCAAACCCTTGAGATCCTCAAGACTGGCAACGGGCTTGTCCTTGGTCAGCAGCTGCGTGGGGCCGGTGGTGTAGTTTCCGAAATACTTGACGTTGAACGCCTCGGCCTCTTGCAAGGCGACAGGGTGTGTCGTCATCAACTCATAGGCGGCCATCATGCCGACGTATTCGTCGAAAATCTCGCCGGTATCGACAACTTCATAGACGACAAGCTGTCCGGGCGCGTAGACCGGGACGATGGATCCCATATCGGCAACCCCGTCAGAAATCGCCTGTGCAGCCCCTGCGGCGCCGACCAATGCGCCACCCCAAATGATGTCCAGACCAAGCTCGCCATTGGTGCGGCGGCGCATTTCCTCGTCCAGCCAGACCAACCCGCCCGCCCGCGCGCCTGAGTTCGGACCAAATTCGGCAAAGCGCAATTGCCGCGTTTGCGCCTCGGCGATGGTGGGTGACAAGGCTGTAAGTCCGCCCGACAGCATCATGACGGTCGCGGCCAGCGCAATCTTCAAATGTTTCATTGTTCTCCTCCCTTGCGCCCTCTCCTGCGGGGCCGCAATGAATGTTCGGCAGAAGAGCAAATTAAGTCAACAAGCAAATTTGATTTCACTGTTTGAAATTTATGATCGTATTCAATATTCATAAAGCCCCACAACACCGGACCGCGGAACACGACGAGGACAGATGTCGACGAAACACCAAAAGACCGACCGAGGACAAAATGGCGAGACGCTGGCACGCGTGCGCGCAGTCTCGCGGGCTGTAGCTATCCTGCGATGCTTCACACCCGGTCAGATGTATATGTCGCTGGGTCAAATTGCTTCGGCAACCGACCTCGACGCCGGAACGACACGCAGGTTACTGGTCACCCTGAGGGATGAGGGACTGATCGGACAGGCCGCCGACGGCCGCTATCACCTGACAATGCAGGTATGGCGGCTGGTGTCCGCCGTTCCCGACGGGCGCACGCTGCGCGACCTTGCCATGGACCATATCCGAGAGTTGGCGAACACCACAGGCCATACAGTTCTTTTGTCCATTTTAAGAGGAAATCAAGCGATTTGCCTTGCACGTGAACACGGCAATTCACCTGTCCAGGTGCGCTGGTGGCCGATTGGCGAAGCGATGCCCCTGAACTGCGGGGCGGCGCCGCGCCTGCTTCTCGCCCATATGCCAGAGGATGAATGCAACGCGGTTCTCGAAGGCCCACTTGTCGCTCTGTCGCGCAAAAGCATCACCAATCCTTTTGTGCTGCGCGAGATGCTTGATGATGTCCGGCACAACGGCTGGTCACTTGCGACGGACGACGTTCTTGAGGGCTTGTCGGCATTGGCAGCCCCTATACGCAATCCCAGTGGCGCGGTCGTCGCGGCTGTTTCCCTGGGCGGGCTGACCTCAAGCATCGTGACGGCCAACGGGTCACCAAATCCGGACCTGCTGGCTACGCTCAAGCAGGCTTGCGCGGTGATATCCGATCAGATCCCCTCGTGATTTCATATAGTGAAATTTCCGTTGCCTATTGACATGAAGGCTGACCGGGATACGATTTGAGGCCGTAGGGGAGTGAGCAGGAGGACGCCATGGGCGCAACCATCGCCGAGAAGATCCTGGCGCGATGCGCGGGTCTGGACAGGGTATCGGCTGGCCAGGACATTCGCGCCCGCCCCGACTTCGTGATCGCCTATGACTTCCCGGGATATACCGATGTCATCTTTCGCCAGATGAAGGACGAGTTCGGCATCGACAAGGTCACAGACCCGTCGCGCTTTGCATTATTCATTGATCACATGGTCCCGGCTGTCACGCCTGCCGAAGAAGAGTTGCACCAGATCACGCGCGACTGGGGGGCTGCCCAGAACGTCCCCGTTTTCGAGCGCAAGGGCATCGGTCATCAGGTCGCTGCGGAACTGGGCTATGCGACTCCTGGGGCCTTTGCCGTGCATTTCGACGGGCATATCTCTCAACTGGGCACCTATGGCACCCTCGCCATCGGCCTGCGCCGCCATTTACTTGAAGCCTTCGTCAAGGAACACATCCTGATCACCGTGCCGCATACAGTGCGCGTGAACCTGACAGGCACCCTTCAACCCGGCGTGATGGCGCGGGACGTGTTCCATCATATCGTAAGGGTCCTCGGCCCGTCGTCCTGCCGCTTCAAGGTGCTGGAACTTGGCGGCGAAGTGATTGATGCGCTATCGCTTGAAGGCAGGCAGGCGATCACGTGCCTTGCTATGTTTACCGGAGCGATCACTGCCGTCATCAATCCGGACGAAAAGGCACTCGCCTATGCGGCCCCACGGGCCAGAGCCGATATCGAGCCGGTCTTTTCCGACCCGGACGCAAGCTACGCGGCCGGTTACACGATTGATGTGACCGATCTCGAACCGGTGATCGTTGTGCCCCCCAGCCCGGCGAATACCGAAAACCTCAGTGACCATCTGGGGACAGAGGTTCAGGTCGGATACCTTGGGTCATGTGCCTCGGGCCGGCTTGAGGATTTGCGGATCGCGGCGCAGGTTCTGCGCGGTCGGCAGGTCAAGCCCGGCTTTCAACTCAATGTCGTGCCGACCAGCCAGGAAATCATGCGACAGGCAGCAGCAGAGGGTTTGATCACCGATCTTGTCGCCGCTGGTGCGTTCGTAACTTCCTCATCCTGCGATTACTGCTTTGGCCGTCTTGGCGTCATGAGCGCGGGACAGCGCGCTGTCTCGACCGGAACGCTGAATGTCCGCGGACGCATGGGAAGTCGCGACTCGGAAATCTTCATCGTCAATGCTGCGGCGGTCGCCGCTGCGGCCATTGAAGGCCGCATAGCTGACCCCAGGCGATATCTGTAGGAGAGGTCGATGGCTTTGAAGAACCTGCACGGCCGTGTCGCCTGGATCTTTCCGGAAAAGGACTTCGACGTCGACGACATCGTGGGCGTCGCCAATATCAAGCTGAAAGACCCGGTCAAGCTGGCCGAGGTTGCAATGTCGGACTTCGATCCCGGTTTCGCTGCTCAGGTCCGGCCCGGTGACCTTCTGATCGGGGGTGAGAATTTTGGCTATGGCCATCCGCACTATCCTCCGATGATCGCGATGCGCCAGCTCGGCCTGTCTGGTGTCGTAGCAGAAAGTTTTTCACCCGGCTATTGGCGGGGCGAGATCGCGATGGGCTTTCCGCAAGCCACCTGTCCGGGCGTGCTTGGCATCGTTTCGCGCTGGGACATGGTCGAGGTTGATTGGACCGCCTGTCTATTTCGCAACCTGACAACAGGGCAGAACCTGCCGATCGAGCCCCTGTCACAAGGAGACCGCAAGATGTTGGATAATGGCGGCCTGATTGGCTATCTGCACGCCCGCGATCTGGAGGAGTCCCAATGAGTGATTTGAAAGCTGAGATCTCGGCCCGACTGCGCAGAGGACAGACATTGTGGGCTGCGGGTGCTTACGACGCTTTGTCTGCAAAACTGGCCGAGCGCGCCGGGTTCGAAGCCGTGATGAGCACAGGTTTCGGGGTGTCCGCGTCGCATCTTGGCGCGCCGGATGTCGAACTGTACACCATGACCGAAAATCTGTCTGTCGTTTCCAAGATGGTGGATGCACTATCCGTGCCGTTGATTGCGGATACCGACACCGGTTACGGCAATGCGCTGAACGTCATGCGGACGGTTCGCGCCTTCGAAAAGGCCGGAGTCGTCGGCATGATCTTCGAGGACCAGTTGGCCCCGAAACGCTGTCCCGCTGCCGCTGCGCGGATCGAGATCCTTTCCCCTGAAGAACATGCCGCCAAGATCCGGGCCGCCGTTGACGCACGCCGTGATCCAAACACGATCATCATCGCCCGTACCGATGCCACGACCGAAGATGAGGCGATCTTTCGCGCAAAACTTTATGTCGAGGCCGGGGCAGATCTGATCCAGCCGATCTCAAGATGTTTCTCGGATATTCACGGCTTGCGTCGCTTGCGCGCTGCTGTGGGCGTGCCCTTGTCGCTGCAAATCCTTGGTTGGTTGGAAACGGATCTGTCCCCCGAAGAAATAGAAGAGGTGGCTGGCCTTGCCGTTTTCCCGCTTGTTGCCCTCATGAGCGCGACCGAGGCGGTGCAACGCAACCTTGGTGCCTTGCGCCAGACCTACCAAACGCGGACAATTCCGCAGCCGGTTACAAGCATGACCGACTTCAAAAAGCTGATCGGATTCGAGGCTGCCGAAGCCGCGCAGGATAAATATCTGCTGGGGGATATACCTGCAAGCCCGGCCGAGGCGCGCATCGCGGCCGTCATGGACAAGGTCTTCACCAACGGCTGATCCGTTGCAGACGGGTAAGCGTGGCGTTCCAAGGCGGAAAACCCAACGCTAGGTCGGATGCATTTCAGCCGTTGGACGAGGTGTTTTCCGGATGGTCTGCCCCCCGGACATGGGCACCGCAAGGCATGAAAGGCCGCTCCGTCGGGGCGGCCTTTGCCAGTTTTCCGATACCCTTCAGATATCCAGATAGCGATAGCCAGAGCCATGCCGCACGATCTGGCCGAACTTCGGCATTCTCAGGTGCGAGCCTGTGACCATCAGCTTGTCGGTCGCCAGCATGTCAAGGGCCCGCTCGCGGCTTCTGCGGGCCTGCGCCCCGTCCACATCGAACACGACACCAAGGCTGGGATCGGACAGTTGCACGTCCTGCACATGCACCACATCGGCCATGTGCACCAAAGTTTGCCCGCCGCTTTCAATCCGCAGTCCCGCATGTCCCGGTGTGTGGCCAGGCAGGCCGATGACACTGACACCGGGGATGATCTCTTCGCCATCCCTCACAATCTTCAGCCGATCCTTGTAGGCATTGACCGTGCCCTTGGCCAAGCCTTGCCATCCCAGAACATCCTCAGGCGCGCCCGCGAAATTGGCGTCGTTCACCCAAAAAGCACGCTCTGCTTCCAGCAGCATCAGTTCGGCATTGGGAAAGACAGCCTTACCGTCCGAGGTGATAGCCCCTGCGGTATGGTCGGGGTGCAAATGGGTCATGAACAGATGGGTGATGTCCGCAGGCTTGATCCCCGCTTCAGTCATGGCCTCGCCCAGCTTGCCCGAGGTGGGGCCGAACAATCCGCCGGTGCCGGCATCCACCATCATCACAGTCTCGCCCGACCGGATCACATAGGAGTTGCAATGGGTTTGCACCTCGCTCACGCCCGCGTCCTTCAGCAAACCGTTCACATGTTCGGCCGTGGTGTCAGTGAAAATGCCCGGATCGAAGGTTAGGCGGCTGTCTATCAGCACAGTGATATCCAGCGCGCCGATCTTGGTACCTAATGTCATCGTTACCCTCCCACTCTGTTGACGTTTCGCCCATCCTCTCTGGGCTTTGTTGCCCCTTGTGCGACTGGTGCCCGCAGGGATCGTATGGCTTGGGGTCGTGCCCTGTGTTGCGACCTTCTCGCACAGGGCCAAGGACCCCAATCGTTTCTTTCCTTGGGTGATCGCTCCGCTTCGGGCCTGCCTTCATCATCCTGATGGCAGGCAAGCTATTCAGCGGCGCTTGTCATCCCCTCTTCGCTGTGACCGGAACCAAGAAGGCGCCAATCCACGTCTTTGGGATAGATCCCCTCGCGCGAGGCGATCTGGGCATGAACCGCGCGCGGTTCGTCGGCGCCAATGGCAGGGCCGCCTTCGGCCACCCGTTTGGCGGCGTCCACCATCAGGCGGCGGAATTCGACGATCGCCAGATCCGATGCCCCCAGAATGTCCTTCGAGCGATCAACAATCGCTCCCATGGACACCCACATCACGATATCCTGATTGGGAATACCCTTCACACCCGTGAAGTTGCCCAGTTTCATCGCCTGGCGGTCCTGCAGGAAGTTGTTCGCAGCGTTCCGTCTGGATACCCAGCGATCATCCAGGTCGATGCCCTTCTGCACATGATTGAACTTGCGCCACTCTTCTGTTGACGGGCAGTCCTTCCCACCCCATGCGATAAAGTGGAAATGCGAGGTGGTATCGTCGATAGGCACGATGACGGTCGCAACTTTGTAACTGTTGTTCGGCGGGATCAACGAAGTGAAGGGCGCGATATACTCTGTCACACGCAGATAGTTATGCGTTGCCGCATTCCTGATCGGCTTGCGGATGGCGGCATAGTGAAAGCCATAAGCCGTAGTCTGAGTCTGCATGCGTGGCGACTTGTCAGTCGATGGGCGATACCATGACTTGTCGTCTGCCGCCGCACCTTCCACGCGCGCCGGAACCATGTCGGATGAATGCAGGCTGGACGAGTGGGCGCTGTCGATCTGACCCTCCGTGATCTGCGCCCAATTGGCCGGAATGCGGACTTTCAGGATCGACACCTTCGTATCGGCATGCGGGGCAAAGGCAGGAGGCTGGAAGGGATACATCTCGGCCTCGTCGCCCAGCCATGCCCAGACAAACCCGCCCCACTCCTGCAAAGGATAGGCCTTGTGCTTGACTTTGCCATGCAACGGGCTGCCCTCCGGTTCGGATGACATGGCGACCGCATTGCCTTTGACGTCGAATTTCCAGCCGTGATAGAGGCAGCGCAGCCCGCACTCCTCATTGCGTCCATAGACAAGAGAGGCGCGGCGATGCGGGCATAACTCGTCCAACAGGCCCAGATCACCGTTGCTGTCGCGAAACGCCACATAGCGACGACCAATCGCCTCGACCAGAAGCGGCGTTCCATCGGCCTCGGCCACTTCTTCGACAAGGCAGACCGGCACCCAATGGCGGCGCATCAGCCGGGCCATGGGCGCATCATCCTGCACGCGGCACAGCAGATCATTCTCTTCGGGCAGAAGCATGGTCAACCTCCCTCGACAACATCCCTTAGCTATCTAATCTGTGACAGGAGATTTCAAAAGTCTAGTCCGTTGACAGGATTATTTAGATATCTAAGATATGACTTCAAACAAGGAGACGCCTACCGATGTCACTGGCTGTGCCCATGCGTCCATTCCACGTTGCTGCGCGCCGCGCCCTGACCGAAACAATCGCCGAGTTTACATTGACCCCCGCAGATGGCGGAGAAATCGCCACGTTCACTGCGGGATCGCATGTCACGGTGGAAACGCCATCGGGCGCGATGCGTCGTTATTCGCTGGTGAATGAGGGCGAAGTTCCGGACTCTCTGGTGATTGCCGTGAAACGCGAACCGCAGTCACGCGGGGGATCAGCCTCAATGCACGGGGAGGCGCAACCGGGCACCATCCTGAACGTCAGCGCGCCTCAGAACAACTTTGCCCTGCAATCCGCGCCAAGATACCTGCTGATCGCCGGTGGCATCGGGATCACCCCGATCTTGGCTATGGGACAGCATCTGAGGGCGATCGGCAAACCCTTCGATCTGATCTATTGCACCCGCAGTGTCGCCGAGACCGCCTATCTGGATGCAGTGCGCGCGTTGGGACACCGGGTCACCATCCATCACGACAATGGTGATCCGCACCAGCTCTATGATTTTTGGGATCATTTCGAGACGCCGAGTTCCGCTCAGGTCTATTGCTGCGGACCGGCGCCATTGATGGAAGAGATCAAGGCTGTCAGCGGCCATTGGCCCGAAGGACGTGTGCATTTCGAGGACTTCAAGGGGATCGACGCCGTGCGCCCGAGTGATCAGCCGTTCCGCGTCTCCCTGCATGGTACCGGGCAGGTGGTGGATGTGGCGGCCAGCAAATCCATCCTCGAAGCGTTGCGGGATGCTGGAATCCGCGTCGCCTCATCCTGCGAAAGCGGCACCTGCGGCACATGCCGCTGTCGGTTGATTTCGGGGCGGGCCGATCACCGCGACATGGTGCTTATGGAGGAAGAGAAAGACAGCCAGATCATGATCTGCGTCTCGCGGGCGCAAAGCGGGGATCTGACCATTGCCCTCTAGCGACCATCCCATCGGTCTGGGAGTCGCGGGCCTTGGGCGGGCCTTCATGCTGACCCTTCCCAGCATCCTGGCGGATCGCCGCTTTCGCCTGGTCGCAGCGGCAGCCCCCCGGGAAGAGTCCCGCGCGGCTTTCGCTGCGGCCTTTGGCGGTTCCGTTCATGCGGATGTCGCAGAGCTTTGCCACGATCCAAATGTAGACGCGGTCTACATCGCCACACCTCACCAGATGCACCGGGACCATGTCATCGCCGCTGCGTCCGCTGGAAAGCACGTGCTGGTTGACAAGCCTTTGGCCATTGCGATGGAGGATGGGGCGGCAATGGTCGCCGCAGCCGAGGCCGCGGGTATCCAGATGATCGTCGGCCCCAGCCACAGCTTTGACGGCCCCGTGGCACAGGCTCACGCGATGATTCAAAGCGGCAAACTGGGCCGCCTTCGCATGATCCAGGCTTTCAACTATACCGATTTCCTGTATCGACCCCGCCGCAGCGAGGAATTGGACACCGCCCAGGGCGGCGGCGTGATCTTTAGCCAGGCGGTGCATCAGATCGACATTGTCCGCCTGCTGGCGGGCGGGCTGGCCCGCAATGTGGCCGCGCAAACCGGCCGCTGGGATCAAAGCCGCCCTACCGAGGGGGCCTATGCCGCGCTGATCGCCTTTGCCGACGGAGCTTTCGCCTCTCTGCTCTATTCCGGCTACGCGCATTTTGACAGCGATGCGTGGATGGACTGGGTGGGCGAGTTGGGTCACGCCAAGGACCCTTCGCGCTATGGGGCAGCGCGGCAGATGTTGACGCAAGCCCCGGATGCACAGACCGAGGCGGCGTTGAAGCAGTCTCGCGGCTACGGTGCTTCGCCCGTTCCGGATCCTGCACCACATCATGAACACTTCGGCCCGATCATCCTGTCGCTGGACCGCGCCGATCTGCGCCTGACCCCGGGCGGGCTCTGGCTCTATGGCGATACCGAACAGCGGTTCATTCCTGCGCCACGCATTCTTTCGCCGCGGGCAGGCGCTCTGGATGCGCTGCATGATGCAGTGCGATTGGGTCGCCGCCCGGTTCAATCCGGGGCGTGGGGCCTGGCCAATCTGGAAATCTGTCACGCCATCCTGCACGCCGCCGCAACCGGGCAGTCGGTGGGTCTTGCCCATCAGATCGCACCAGCTGATTGATGAAAGGAAGTTCGATGTCCAGAATTCAGCTTTCCCTTGCGATGGGAGACTACGATCGCACCCGCCCTATCCATGATGGACGGGTGCAGATCGACGGAGTCGAGGCGATCACGCAGCTTCTGTCACCGGAGGAGATGTTCTTTCGCGTGTTCCGGCACGAAGCCTTTGATGTGTCCGAGATGTCCTTCTCGTCCTATTGCGTGAAACTTGCGCGCGGGGACAGTCCCTATATCGCGTTGCCTGTCTTCCTGTCGCGCGCCTTTCGTCATACCTCGGTCTATATCCGCACTGATCGCGGCATCCGCTCCCCGGCCGATCTCAAGGGGCGACGCATCGGTATCGCCGAATACCAGTTGTCGGCCAATGTCTGGGTGCGTGGCATTTTGCAGGACGATCATGGCATCGCCCCCAGCGATATCACATGGGTGCGGGGCGGGATGGACACTCCCAGCCGACCCGAGAAGATTGCGCTGCAATTGCCCGTCGCCATCCGTATTGAACCCGCCCCCGACGGTGCCACACTGAACGCGATGCTGGCGGCAGGCGAGATTGACGGCTTTATCGGCCCGCGCTGGCCGCGCTGCTTTGCCGAAGGTCACCCACATGTGGGGCGGCTGTTTACCGATAGTGTCGGCGCGGCAGAAGACTATTTCCGGCGGCGCGGGGTCTTTCCGATCATGCATCTTCTGGGACTGCGCCGCAGCCTTGCCGACACCCACCCGTGGTTGCCCGGCGCGCTGGTCAAGGCGTTCGGCCAGGCCAAGGCCATGGCACAGGCCGCGCTGGAGGATACTTCGGCCACCAAGGTGACCATGCCCTTTGTCGAAGACAACCTCGCTCGCGCCAAGGCGCTGATGGGGCCGGATTTCTACAGCTATGGCGTAGCGAACAACGAGGCGACGCTGGACGCCTTTCTGGATTATCACCACGCGCAAGGACTGTCCGCGCGCCGCTTGGGCATCGATGAGTTGTTCCACCCCGCCACTTATGAATCCTACAGCCTGTAAGAGAGCCAGATGCTAGCTGCCGCAAAACTGCCCTTGGGCGAGATTGTCGAAATCACCACGGAACACGGCCTGCGCTATGTGCAGATCACGCATCACCACCCCTCCTACCCCGAGGTCGTACGCGCTCTGAAAGGGTGTTTTGAGCAGCGCCCCTCACTGGACAGCCTGGCCCTAGCCCAAAGTGATTTTCATGCGCTCTGCCCGGTCGGTGACAGTCTGGCGGCAGGAACGCTGAAAGGAGAGGCTTTGGGCAGCCGCCCCCTGCCCGACCACGCCCGCGCCTTTCCCACCTTTCGCACGCCGATCCGGGACCGTCGGGGCGATGTGATCTACTGGTGGTTCTGGGATGGCGAAGCACTGCGATTTGACGCCGCACCGCCTCCCGAAGCCGAAACCTGGCCCCTGCGCGAGATCACAGGAGCCGGGACGTTGCTCAGACGATTGACACAAAGCTAGGCGCTACAGATCGGTTGTCACACGCGTGGGCGGCATCTTGCGGCCTTCAGCGATGCCTTGGTCTTCGTCGCGCTGCAGATTCTCTATGATGGTGAAGAGCATCCGCCGCAGATGCGCCTGGTCCGCATCACTCAAGCCCGCCAAGGCTACGGCATTCACCTCAAGAGCCATCGGTTCCAGTTTTTCGCGCAGATCGCGGCCCAGTTCGGTCAGGAAAACACGCTGTCGCCGCTGATCATCTTCGGATTTTCGCCGCGCGACATAGCCCAGCGCCTCCAATCGTTCCAGCGCCTTGTGGGTGGTCGGCTCGGTCAACATGGCCCGCGTGCTGAGTTCCCGCTGGCTGATACCATCCTGTTCCCAAAGGATCCGCAGAAACACCCAATGCCCGAAGGTCACGTCCAGTTCGGTCAAGCGGATCTGCAGCCCGCGCGTGAATCCCCGCCCCGCCAGACGCACCAGATGGGCGATCCGCTCCTTGGGTGACAGGTTCATCGGCACAGGGGACTCCATCATCGACATGACCTTGGGAAACGCGCCGCATGGGCAATCCTGATGACGATACCCGGCACAGCACCGCTGTAAAAGGCTGAAATCCCACGGCAGTTTTGATCAAGCCGGCGTGGCAATCGCCAACATCAACACCATTGCATGCAAAAAAATAGTTATCGGTGAAATTATGTCTGGTTTCGCGCTATTTTGCATGCAAAAATTTCCATGCTGCAACACATCGACCTTAGGATCCCAAATGGAATCGATTTCCCGATACGGCACGCCGCAAACCCGACTGATCTCGATGCTGAAAAGTTTTGATTACCCGTTTCGGCATGTGCAGGCAGGCGACAAATTCGCCATTCTGACCGACGATCAGATGGACCCGTTGATCTGGCAAGCGATGATGGGAACCTTGCATGCCCGCGGAGCAGAAGTATGCCTGTGTCTCTACCCCAAACGCGCGTATCATTGCGCCGACCCATCGCCTATTGCCGTCGGGGCCGCGAAAGAGGCCGATGTGGTGATCGCATTGACCACGACTGCGCTGAACAGTGGAACGCCCGGCTTGCGGCAAATCCGTTCTGAAGGCGGGGCCAAGGGCAAGACCCCGATCTGGCTGTGGGAGGAAATCAACCAGGAGATCCTGATCGAAGGTGGCGGGGCCTGCACCGAAGAAGATGTGCTGGAGATGTGCGAGTTGCAGCGCCGCATGGGCGAAATCTGCGATGCGGGCAAAACGATCACCGTCACGACACCCGCAGGCACAAACCTCACCGCCGATATCACCGGCTATCCGCCCGGCGCCCTTGCACGGCGCTGGGGCGCCATCCCCTTCACACGTGATGCGCAAACCGGACGTTTTGGCCTGTCCCCCGGCACATGGCCCTTCGGCGAATTCCATGTGGAGCCAAAGGCGGGCACGGCCAATGGCGTTGTGGTCTGGGATCATACCGGCCAGCATCCTGCCGGTCATTGGCACGAACCTGTGACAGTGCGCATCGAGAACGGTGTGGCCGTATCCATCGACGGCGGGCATGAGGCCGCGCAGATCCGAGACTATCTGAAAGCCTATGGAGACGAGAATTCCTATGTGGTTGGGGGTGAGATCTCGATCGGCACGAACCGCAAGTGCCCGCCCTATACCGGCAACATGCGCAGCGAGAAGAAACGCTACGGCGCAATGCATTTCGGCATTGGCCACGGGGCGGACCGCGGCGAAGTGGTCAGCAAATTGCGCTATGAGGGCATTTGCGACCGCGTGACGATGATCGTGGATGACACGCATGTCATCGCCAAGGACGGGATCATCCTGGTATGAGCTTGCGCGCGCACCTGACTGATGCGGATGTGATGCAGATCATGCGGGCTTTCAGGAACTCCACCTTGACAAGCCTTGATCTGACAGGTCCCGGCGCGGCGCTGCACCTGTCCCGAAGACGGTCAACGCGCGCGTTTGCAGATGAGTTGATCGTTGCGCCATATGTCGGCATCTTCACGCCTCATCCGGACATCATCTTGGGTGCCTCTGTCGCAACAGGCGATCTGCTGGGTCATATCCGCAGCATCGGGCAAACCGTTGACCTGCGGGCCGGGTCGCCTGGCCATCTGACTGAAATTTCCGTTCCGTCAGGCCGCTTTGTTGAATTCGGACAAACCCTCTTCACGCTGCGTCTCAGCCCGCAAGCCCAGGGTGCCGCTGCATGAGTGTAACCCGCATATTCATAGCCAACCGCGGTGAAATCGCGCTGCGTGTGATCCGTGCTGCCACAGCGGCGGGGCTGGAAACTGTGCTGGGCGTGTCCGAGGCTGACCGCGACAGTCTTCCCGCGCGTATGGCCTCCAGGACAGTCTGCCTAGGGCCTGCCCCCGCATCGGCCAGCTATCTGAACATCGATGCCGTGGTGACTGCGGCAAAAGGCACGGGCTGTGATGCTCTGCATCCCGGCTATGGATTCCTGGCCGAGAACGCCGCTTTGGCCGATCTCTGCGCCGCGCAGGGCATCACCTTCATCGGGCCGCGCGGCGACACCATCCGCGCTTTGGGAGACAAGATCACCGCGCGCGGCCTGGCCGAGACAGCAGGCGTTCCCGTGGTGCCGGGCCGCGATCAGATCACGGATTTCGCCGATGCCAAAGTCGCCGCGGCTGCGATTGGTTATCCAGTCCTGCTGAAAGCCACCGCAGGCGGCGGCGGGCGTGGCATGCAGGTGGTGCGCAGCGAAGCCGACCTGCAACCCGCCTTTGACACGGCGCGCGCCGAAGCCCGCGCCGCCTTCGGCAATGACACGCTCTATCTGGAACGCTTCATCGGCAAGGCGCGCCATGTCGAGGTGCAGGTTCTGGGCGACCGTTTCGGCACGGTGCTGCATCTGGGCGAGCGTGACTGCACTCTGCAACGCCGTCACCAGAAAATCGTCGAAGAAGGTCCCGCCCTCCATGTCCCGGCAGCCATTGTCGCGCAGATGCGCGCAGCCGCCGTCGATCTGGCCGCATCAGTGGGATATGAGGGCGCGGGCACGGTGGAGTTCATCTATGACACGGATGCCAGCGCGTTCTATTTTCTTGAGGTGAACACCCGCATTCAGGTCGAGCATCCCGTGACAGAGATGCTGACGGGGGTGGATCTTGTGGCGCAACAGATCCGTATCGCCAATGGCTTGCCGCTGGATCTTGCACAATCAGATATCATCCTGACCGGGCACGCCATCGAATGCCGCATCACGGCCGAGAACGCGGCCGCAGGATTTCGCCCCTCGCCAGGTTTGATCACGTCCTGGCAGGCACCAACGGGCGTGGATATCCGGCTCGATAGCCATTGCCACGCCGGCTACAACGTGCCGCCATACTATGACTCACTTCTGGGCAAACTGATCGTCACAGGCCCGGATCGGGACACCGCCCTCGCCCGCATGCGCGCTGCTCTGCAAGAATTCGTGGTCGAAGGCATAGACACCACTTTGCCCTTCTTGCAGGCGCTGCTGGCGCGCTCCGAATTCGAGAAGGGCACCGTGAGCACCCGCTGGGTCGAGGCGGTGATGCAAGAACCGGACTTCTCAGAGCAAGTAAACAGGGGGCAGCGATGAGCGATCTAACCTATCAGGATGTGATCCGCATTCTGACCTTGGTCGATCAGGCCGAGGGTATGGATCTGGAACTGACCATGGGCGATCTGCACCTGAAGGTGGTGCGGGGGGCGGGCCATCACCCTGCGCCCGTTCCTGCCGCTGTCGCTCTCCAGCAAACGGGGGTGGCCAAAGGCCCTGCCCCTGCCACGGCACCGGACGCAGCGCCGACATCGCGCCCGGATCTGACCAAATTCCCGGATGCCCTTCCTGTGTTGGCTCCGATGGGCGGCATGTTCTATGCCGCGCCAGCCCCTAACCAGCCGCCATTCGTCATGGTGGGCCAGAAGGTGAAACAGGGTGATCAGTTGGGAATTGTCGAAGTGATGAAACTGTTCACCCCCATCACCGCCGAGGCGGATGGCGAGGTAGTGGCCATCGCCGTGGACAACCAGCAAACCGTGGCGCGTGGTGATGTCCTGATGCTGATCGCCCCCGCGCAGCAAGGATAGCCCGCACATGGTCAAGAAAATCAAGCTGCTGGACGAAACCTTGCGCAATGCACAGCAATCGCTTTGGGCCACGCGCATGCGCACCGAAAGCATGTTGCCCATTGCAGAGGTGATTGATCAGGCCGGTTTTGACACCGTTTGCGTGGCTGCCGGCGTGACCTTTGAATCCGCCGCCATGTTTCTGCACGAAGACCCTTGGGCACGGCAGCGGCTTCTGCGCCAGCGCATGCCCAGAACGCGCTTTGACGTTCTGGTCCGCGCGCGCAATCTGTGGGGTTGGAAAGCGCAGCCCTATGATGTGCAAACACTTTTCCTTGAAACCTTGCTGCGCAACGGGGTGGACAGTTTCAAACTGTTCGACGGCCTGAACGATTTACGCAACATGGCCTACCTGCTGAGCGAAGGACGGCGGCTGGGCTTCATGGTCAAGGGCTTCGTCGGTTTCAACGACAGCCCCGCCCATACGGACGCCTATCTGGCCAGAAAAGCCCGCGAATTTGTCGATCAGGGCGTGGATGCGATGGTGATTTCCGACAGTCCCGGCGTGATGAAACCCGAGCGCGCCTATTCCGCCCTGTCGGCTGTGCGGGCGGCGATTGGTGAAATGGAACTGCACTTCCACTGTCATACCGCAGCAGGGCTCGGCCGCGACGCCTGCCGCGAGGCGATCCGCGCCGATGTGGACGTGATCTGGACAGCCGCCCGCCCATTGGCATGGGGGTCAGCGCTGCCCGCCGCGCGAGACATGGTCGCCATGGCGCGGGAGGCGGGCTGCGAGGTGGACACGGACGATGCCGCCCTGGCCGTGATCGACGACTATTTCTATTGGGTCGCCCATAAGGAAGGCAGGACGGTGCCGCCCGAAAAGCCCTTTGATGAAGCGTATTACAAAGCCTATGTCGGCCATCAGATTCCGGGCGGAATGATTTCCAACCTCGTGCAGCAACTCAAGGATCGGGGGCTTTCAGATCACCTGCCCGCTGTGCTGGAAGAGGCAGGCCGCATCCGTGCCGAACTGGGCTACCCCCACATGTCCACGCCCTTCTCGCAATTCGTCGGCGTGCAGGCCCTGATGAATGTCACGCAAGGCACACGCTATGCCACCCCACCCGAAGCGCTGCGTCTTTACGCCCGTGGCGCCTTTGGCGAACATATCGCCGAGATGGATCAGAACATCCGCGACCTGCTTTCGCAGGGTCTGCCACCGATTGATCCTCTGGAAGGTCTGGACCAGCCTATCCTGCCAAAGATCCGGGCCGAATTCGGTCCATTCGACTCGGACGAAGATCTGCTCATGTTCCTTTTCATGCATCCCGCCGCCTACCAGGACTTTCACAAGAACAAGAAGCCCATTCTGGAATTGCCACGCTTGCATCCCGTGGCGGCCTTGTCGCAAGAAGTGATGGCCCGAAATCTGAGCCATTTCGAGATGCGGAAGGGTGATGCTGTGAGCTTGAAACTGAGCCGGGCCTAGCGGTCCGAGATCAAAGCCCCACCCGGCAGGGCGCGCGCCAAGGCCATGGTTTCGGGGTCGGCCAGATTGACACGCTTGTTGCGGGCACTGACGAAGGCATGCTCGCGCACACGCGCCTCGGCGCGCTGGCTGTGCCGCGCCCGCAACGCCAGCACGATCTCCAGATGATCCGCATGAGCGGATGCCAGTTGAGCATTCCCCTTGGCGAAATCCTTTCGTTCAAAAATGATCATTGCCGGCGACACCAGAGGCAGACGCGACATCTGATCGACTGCGACCCGGATCGCCCAATTGCCCGAAGCCTTGATCAGGGTGTCGTGAAATGCTGTATTCAGATTGATCCATGCCTGGCGTTGGCCCTCATCCTGCACCCCCATCGCAAGCGCCTGCGCCGAGCGCTGCAAGATATCGTCGAAGGCGCTGTCGACATCCTCAGGCAAGCCGCGCTCGGCGGCCTGACGCGCCGCCATGGCCTCAAGATTGCCGCGCACCTCGATAGCCTGCACGATTTGTTCGATCGAGAACCGGTTGACGCGGCATCCGCGATTTGGCGCGCGCGACAGCAGGCCCTCATGCTCCAGCATGCTCATCGCCAGCCGCGCGATGGTGCGTGAGACGCCAAGATCTTCGGCAACGCCTACCTCGCGCAGCTTGGCCGCGGGCATGTAGTCCCCGCGCAGCACCTTGCGGCGCAGCGCGTCAGTGGCATCTTCCAATGCAATGCTCATGCCTCTGGACTTCCTCTTGACCTACGCACCCCAACTAGTCGGACAGAAAGGCGCCTGGACGCAAGCCGTTTTGAACCGCGCCCCGTGTTTAACCGGACGAGAACATGGCCAGACATCAGAGGACGGACGCGTCCTGCAAGAGGGCCAGACAGGTCTTGGCGCGGGCCGGGAAGATGACCACCGCGCCCGAGGCGATCAGTTCCTGCGCCGAGATGTCCCGAAGCACCCAAACCGGGCCGCGCCGGTCGATCACGGTCGCGTCCGTGCCTGTCAGAAAAGCATCGTCCAGCGCCATGACCGCCAGCGTGTCATAGCCACCCCAAACCGCTGCAATCAGGCTGGCGCTCCACCATGTCAGGACGACGGCGATCACGGCGCATAGAAGCATCGGCCAGCGCGCCTCAGTAGTCATAGACATGCTCGATCACGACACCGCGCGCCACCAGTTCACCCAACAGCGCGACCGGCAGCTTCAACAGAAAGCGTGTCACGCCGCTGCGGTCATAGGTGAAGATCTCGGACACCTCGGGCGGCAGTTCCGGCAAGGCAGCGCCCAGCGCGCTGATCAGGATGATGTCATTCCCCGCGATCCCCTGCGGAACGGCACCGTGCGCCAGCACCTGTTGCAGGGCCGTCGTGAACGCGCGGTAGCGATCGACCTCGAAGACCCGGACCTCACCGGCGGTCTCGACCAGCGTCCAGCCGTCCGGCAGGGCAATCCCCTCCATCTCCGTCAACGCCACATCCATGCGCAGGGCATCGGGTGGCATTGTCGCCGCAAGATCGGTGATCACACCGGCCCAAGCCGCCTTGCCCGCCCATTCCAGACGCAGCGCCGCCCGCCGCAGGCGGTCTTTCCAGCCGTCCAGCGACAGCGCCTCAAGCCGGGTCAACCAGTCCTGAAACGGGTAGCGATACCAGGGCGTCTGCAGCAGGAAACCCGCATAGTCCCGCGCCATAGCGCGCTCAAGATCGGCCACCGGTCCGGGCTGATAGACGACAGCGCCCAGCGTTTCCTCGAACGCGCCCTTCAGCGCCATCTCGGCGGTGAAGCTGACACCGATCGTATAGACTGTCGCAGTCATCGAGGTCGCTCCGCCCACCGCATCGGCCTCGGCCATCAGGACGCAGAGCGAGGACCAGAACCCGGCGATCTGATGCATCCAACCCATGTCCCGCGGCGCGCCTGTTTCCAGTGCGGTCGCGTAGTCCTCATAGGCATAGACGATATGCCATTCGGGATAGGCCAGAAATGTGCGCCCTGCCTCACGCGAGGTATCGGTCCAGAGAGATTGCTGCACAGGGCCTGTCTCACCGTGACACAGCAGGGCCGTCCCGGCGACCGGAGCCAGCAGGACAAGAACAGGCAAGGCCAGCACGACGCATGCGATCAGGAGCAAGCGCCCGATGCGACGCCAGAGCGGCCTTGCACCGGCCTTGCGTTTCCCGTCCAGCCTGTCGTCCTTCGGCATAACCGGTACCATCAGCGGCGGTCCACAAGGCCAGCAAGCAATGCCACACCACCCAGTGCAAGATGCGGCGCATTGGCCGCCAGCCGAAAGACAAGCGAGCTGTCCTGTATCCCGTAAATCAGGATGCCCGCGTCAAGATAGCCCGATCCTGTCAGCATCCCCAGAAGCCCATCACCCAGATACAAGGCGCCAAAGCCGATCAGATAGGTCAACGCGGCGCGCCGTCCCAGCCAGCCCGCGATCCCGGCCCAAAGGGCCGAAGCCGCGTGCAGCATGTCGTCGTAGAAATCCAGCGCGAACACTCCAAGGATCGTGCCGTCGTCCTGCTTCAGTCCGGGGATCAGGTTCAGACCTGCCACAAGCGCAAGGATCACCGCATAGGCGAAAGCGATCTTCTGTGGCCGACTGATCCTGTTCTCATGCGCTGTCATGCCAGATCCTCCAGATAAGTGCTCCAGAACCCGTTGCGGAATTTCAACGCGGGATCATGGGCGCGTTTCAGCGCCACGAAATCACGCACCCGCGGATAGGCGCGCAGCAACTGCTGGCGCGTCGCATGGGGCCGATATGGCAGATAGTAGGAGCCGCCATGATCCAGTGCGGCGTCGATCAGCGCCTCGGTCATCCGGCGCATGTCCCCTTCAGCGCGGGTCGTCTTTTCCTGCGAGAACAGCAGGACGCAGGCGATCCGCTCCTCTGGCGCATAGGCCAGCAGGCTGTCGCGGTCAGGCGCAAGATAGCGCAGGGTGATGTTCAAAAGCTGCTGATAGGACCCAAGGATGATATCCCGCGCCGACCCGAGCCAGCCATCCAGACTGTCCGGTGGCAGGAAATACTCATGCAGGATATCGGTGCGGGACGGATCGCGGTCGTCCAGCGTCACAACAGGCTCGTTGATCAGCATGTTGCGTGTTGTCTCTCCAGCCAGGCGCGGGGCAATGCCGGCCTCGAAGATCCAGCGCAGTTCCTTGGCCACCTCATTGTCGACCTGCGCCCGGAAGACGGGTCTTGCCGCCTTGGACAGAAAGCCCGATCCGGTGACGGGGGGCAGTCCGGACTGTTCTGCGCTTGGTGCATATGTGATCAGCATGCCGTCACGGAAGAAATGTTTCTGATCAATCCGCAAGCGGCCATAGGCCATCGAGATCCCGCTGTCAGCCGCGAGACTTTCGACAAAGCGCGGGCCAATGGTGGATTGCGTCACAGGCGTAAAGGTCGGTGCCAGCCTTTGGTTCGGCACGGCCTCAAGCTCCATCTCGATGATTGCGCCGAACAGACCATAGCCCCCCATAGCGGCGGCAAAGAGCGTGCCATCCTGATCACGCGACAGCAGACGGATCTCGCCACGCGGGTCCATCAGCCGCACCCAACGCACGCTCTGCCCGCAGCCGGAAAAGGGCACCGGCCAGCCATGGGCGTTCACGCTATAGGTGGACGCCACACCGAAATCGTTGTTCGACTGCATGATCGCCGGTGACCAGCCCAGCGGATCGAGGGCTGCAATCACATCGGACCAGCGCGTGCCGCCGCTGACACGATAGCGCAACCGTCCGGAGGCGATATCCTCAGCCGTGCGATCCTGCACCTGAACGCTGCCGTCTTCGATGGTCACGACATGGCCATCCGCCACAAGGCTGTGCCCGCCCATCGAATGGCGCGCGGCGCTGACGACCATCGGACGATCCTTGCCCAGAACCGCAGTCAGCTGCTGTTCCAGGGCAGGGCCGTTCCGGGCAAGACGCAGATGTTCCGCAACCTTCACGGGTGACAATTCGCTGGCGTCGTTCAGCGTTTCTGCAAAATCCAACGGTGCCAGCGCGGCCGGCCTTGCACCACGGATCAAAGCCGTCGCACCAAGCCCGCCAAGGGCTGCGCCTGCGCCGACCAGAACGGCGCGTCGTGTCAGGGTCATGATCGAGTCCTTGAATGTCTTTGGGTCAAATGGCGGGGCGTCGCTTCAAATCAAGCGCTGACCATTTTCATCCAGACTGCAGAGAGTTTTGCAAGTGCGGCTTTCCACCGTTTGCCTGAAATCAGGCCCCCTCGACCGCGAAGTCGGGTGATCCGCTCCAGACAAGGGCCCAGCTTGCACCCGGACGCACATTCTGGATGATCCCCGGATCAAAGGCGACAAAGCACCGCCCGCCGGGATGGCGCACCGATGGGTAGATCAGGCCCCTATGCCCCGCCCGCCGCAGATCGGCGGCCAAAGCCTGCCCTGCGGGGTAGCCCTGCCCCGGATCGGGATCCAGCGCCGGATGCGTCTCGCCTTGCATATCCGGAAAATCGCCGATGAAATCGGCCAGCAACTCGACATAGCGGGCTTCGTCCTCAAAACGGCCGATATAGCCAAGTTCCCGCGTGCGGTGATAGCCGACCTCGGCGGCACTGGTCAGCATGTGCCAGGCGCAATACCACGCACCTCTGTCACCCGCATTGAAACGGTTCCCCGTAGGCCGCGTATAGGCGAAGGCGGCATTGATATGGCTCTGCCCGTAAAGCCGCAGATCGCTGGCGCGCCGGGCAAAGGCCAACTCGCGCCGGTCCAGTGCTGGCGTGCCCTCACGCTCGGCGATCAGGCGTGCGCTGGTCTCTCCCTCGATCTCGGCCAGAATGGCTGCCTCGGCATCCGTATCGACAAGTCCGCGCAGAACAGGCGGCTTGTGCCGCGTCTCGGGGATCAGCCGCACCAGTGCTCTGTCGTTGAGGGCGGTGATCTTCACACCCCGCCCCGCAGCGCATCGACATAGGCGCGCACACGCAGGATCTTGGGCAGGCCGCCCGCGATCATCGCATCGACAGGGCGCACACCCTCGAATTCCGGTCCGCGATTGGCCAGACGCACCCAGTCCCGCGCGATGGACTCGCTGAAATACAACTCCAGCGACTTGTAGAGACCGACCAGTGCACTCAGGCGCAGCATCTGATCGCGCGACAACTCACCCGCATAGCCGGGCTTCTTCGCACGTTTCCATGTGGATAGAGACAGATCGGCAAGGGCTGCGGCCTCCGGCAAGGTCAGCGACCACGCCTCTGCGATCCGGGCATACGCCTTGAGAGCGACAGCCTGCCGCTCCGGCACCGCACGTTCGAGGACAAGATGTTCCATCACCATTCCTTCCATGAAGACAACTGGATTATAGGACCAAATGGCCGCTATTTCAAGCTCATATGGCCTAACCCCATGTCGCAGCCCAGCCCACGACCAGAACAGACCGCCACATCCCCTGCGGCAATCGGTTCACGCCCAAGTGCATGGTCCTTTTCCCGGCGATGGTCTAACCCTGCGGGCATCTTTGACCAAAGGTCCGTTCCATGCAGTTGCCCCATCCCCTGACCCGCGACCTTGTCCTGATTGGCGGTGGCCATACGCATGCGCTGGTGCTGCGGAAATGGGCGATGGATCCTCTGGCCGGGGTGCGGGTGACGGTGATCAACCCCGCCCCGACCGCGCCCTACACGGGCATGCTGCCGGGACATATCGCAGGCCACTACGGGCGCGAGGATCTGGATATCGACCTTGTCAGGCTGGCCCGAGCAGCCGGGGCGCGGTTGATCCTTGACCGCGCTGTGGGCCTGGATGTGCAGGCCCGGCAAGTGCGCCTTGGTGCGGGGCGGGTGCTGGACTATGACGTCGCCTCTCTCGATATCGGGATCACCGCCGAAATGCCGGATATCCCCGGCTTCACGGACCATGCTGTCGCGGCCAAGCCACTGGATGTCTATGCCGCACGCTGGCGCGGATTTCTGGCCGAAGTTACGGCCGGCAAACGGCCACCGCATGTCGCGGTAATCGGTGCTGGCGTGGCCGGGGTGGAGCTGGCCATGGCGATGGCCCATGCGCTGTCCTTGGGCGGCACGCGCCCGCAGATTCATCTGATCGAAGCGGCGGACAACCTGACGGGAACCGGTGCTGCGACCCGCGCCCGTCTTCTGCGCGCGCTCAAAACCGCAGGTGTCACCCTGCACACCGGCGCAAGGATCAACCGGATCACCGAGGATGGCGCGCATCTGGAAGACGGCCGCGTGATCGCCGCCGCTCTGGTGGTCGGGGCGGCCGGGGCCTTCGCGCAGGGTTGGCTGGCGCAGACCGGCCTGCCCCTGACCACGGACGGTTTCGTGACCGTCGCTCCTGACCTGCGGGTCACGGGCCAAGAAAGTTTATTCGCTGCGGGCGATTGCGCGCATCTGACCCATGCTCCCCGTCCCAAGGCGGGCGTTTTCGCCGTGCGCGCCGCGCCTGTGCTGCATGACAATCTGCGCGCTGTTCTGTCCGGTCAGCCCACACGCAAATTCCATCCCCAACGCGACTATCTCAAGCTGATCTCGCTGGGAGAGCGGTCAGCCGTGGCCGAGAAATTCGGGCTGGCCTTTTCCGGCCCATGGCTCTGGCGCTGGAAGGACCGGATCGACCAGAGTTTCATGGAGAAATTCCGCACTCTGCCCGCCATGCCCGCGCCCGCCCTGCCCGCCATCCGTGCCTTGGGGGCCGAGGAGGTGGCCGGCCATGGGCAGCCGCTCTGCGGCGGGTGCGGCTCGAAACTGGGGGCGGATGCGCTGCACGCGGTGCTGTCTCGCCTGCCCGCGCCGGCGCGGACGGATATTCTGAGCCTTCCGGGGGATGATGCCGCGATCTTGGCCACGGGCGGTGCGCGGCAAGTCATGACGACAGATCACCTGCGGGCCTTCACCAACGATCCGGCCTTGATGGCTCGGATCACGGCGGTGCACGCTTTGGGGGATATCTGGGCCATGGGCGCCACCCCGCAGGCCGCGACCGCGACAGTGATCCTGCCGCCGATGTCGCCCGCCCTGCAATCGCGCACGATGGACGCGGTGATGCAGGCCGCTTCCGACGTGTTCCGCGCAGCGGGAGCCGAGATCGTAGGCGGCCATTCCACCACCGGAGCCGAACTGACGCTGGGTTTTACCGTGACAGGATTGTGCGAGGGCGCGCCGATCACCCATGCAGGTGGGCAACCCGGTGATGCGCTGATCCTGACACGCCCCATCGGATCGGGCACGATCCTTGCGGCCGAGATGCAGATGCGCGCCAACGGTCGCCATGTCGCGGCCTTGTTGGAAAGCATGACCCGCCCACAGGGCGATGCGGCGCAGGCATTGCGCTCAGCCCATGCGATGACAGATGTGACGGGCTTTGGCCTTGCAGGACATCTTCTGGCCATCTGTCGCGCCTCAGGCCTGAGGGCGGACCTCTGGCTGGATGCGATCCCGCTCTATGATGGTGCCGAACCCCTGGCTGTGGCCGGTATCCGCTCGACGGCATATCCCGCCAATCTGGCGGCCGCCCCTGTCACCGGCGGGTCAGGTCCGCGCGCCGTGCTGCTACACGATCCGCAAACGGCGGGTGGTCTGCTGGCCGCTGTCGCCCCAGATCAGGCAGAGGCACTGGTCGCAACATTGCGCATGATGGGGCATGGGGCAGCGATCATCGGCAGATTGCAGACAGGCGCGCCCGCCATCAACTGTATCTGAACCCTACCCCGCCGCGGCGATGATCTGGCCCAGCGCCGCGTCAAGTTCGGCATCCTCCAACCCGCCAAGGGTGATCCGCGTCAATGGCGCGCGCCCTTGCCGGGACTGCGCCTTGATATAGCGCGGGTCATAGTGCCGATCGACCAGATCGGCGGCCAGTGCTTCGAAATCTCCGCCCCGCGCCATGTCCTGCCACAGCGCGACCCTCTCGGCCCCGTGATAGGTCTTGAGAGGCGCGAGCTTGCTGCACAGCAGATCCGCATCGGCCAACAGATCGGCATAGGCCCGGCACAGATACCGCGCGCGCGCCGCCAAAGGCGCGTCCAGCGTCACATGATCCGCCGCCATCATCGCTTGCCACAGGCTGGGGGGCAGGATCAGCCGACCGATCTTGTTGCTCTCGGCCTCAAGAAATACCGGCCGCGCCGGATCAAGCCGCGCCAGCGCCATGGCCAGACGGCTTTCAAACGCTTTCTGCGCTGGCTGCCCGCCCGGTCGCCCGCCCATAAGCGAGCCGCGATGCGCCGCCATTGCTTCAAGATCAACCACCTGCGCCCCCGCCTTGGCCAACCTTGCCAGCAGTCGCGTCTTGGCCGTGCCTGTCCCGCCATCCAGCAGGATCAGGCGATGCGGCAAGGGATCATCGTAAAGCGCGCCGACCACCAGACGACGATAGCTTTTGTAGCCGCCCTCGATCAGGTCCACCCGCCAGCCGACCTGTGCAAGGATCGAGGCAAAGGACCCCGATCGCTGCCCGCCACGCCAGCAATAGATGAGCGGCCGCCAGCCACCGTCCTTGTCAGCCAAAGGCCCTTCCAGATGCGCGGCTGCATTGCGCGCCACCAGCGCCGCCCCGGTCTTGCGCGCCAGAAACCTGTCCTGTTGCACGTAGATGGTGCCTACGATGGCACGCTCGTCATCGGACAGGACCGGCAGGTTGATGGCCCCCGGAATATGATCCTCGGCATATTCGCTGGGCGCGCGCACATCGATGATCTCATCGAAGGGCAAGGCGGCCAAAGCAGCGAGCGAAGTCAGTTTCAGGGCCATGTCAGCACAACTTTCCAAGGCGTCAGCGCCCTGATCTAGCCTCTTGGCACGGCAATGGCCACTCCCTGCGCTTCATCGTTCCGCAAATACTCAAGACCCGCCTCTGCGCGATCACATCGCTGCGGTTTGGGCACCGTCCTCCGCCTCGGCAGCCAGCAAGGCCGCATTCCCGCCTGCTGCCGTGGTATCGATGCAGATATGCCGCTCGATCCGGCAGCGCGCCGCCAGATCGGCCCCGCAGGCCAGTCCGACCAATGCTCCGTCGCGTCCCGCCAATGCGCGCCGCGCCGCCGTCAGGTCGCGCCTGTCGGACCAAAGCGCGACCAGATCGACGCCGCGCAGATGTTCCAACGCGCCGCGCGGCAGCACACCGTCCACGCCCAGCGCGGCCGAGATACCGGGGGCCACGGCCAGCGCGTGACAACCATTGTCGCGGGCGATCCGCACCTGTTCGGTCGCGTCCGCCGCCGTAGGCCCAAGGCACAGCACCGTGCCGCGCCCGAAGGTGGACAGCCGATTGGACTCGCCCGTCGGCCCCGGCAGGTCGGTCACGGACAGCCGCGCCAGTTCCAGACCGCGCAACTGATCCAGCCGCGCCTGCACCGCACCCACATCGGCGGGTTTGCCTGCTTGGCCTGCGTGATCCATCACCGATGCCTTGAGGAAACGCGGCACATAGGACGGACCTCCCGCCTTGGGACCTGTGCCCGACAGCCCCTCGCCACCAAAGGGCTGGCTGCCGACGATGGCCCCGATCTGGTTGCGGTTGACATAGGCATTCCCCACCTTGAGCCGTGAGGTTACCTGTTCGACCCGCCCGTCGATGCGCGTATGCATCCCGAAGGTCAGACCAAAGCCACTGGCATTGACCGCATCAACCACCGAGTCGATCTGGTCGGCACTGAACGTGGCCACATGCAGGATGGGGCCGAAGACCTCGCGCTCCAGCGCCCCTATGCCGGGCACGCGGATCACGGCGGGACCGATGAAATGTCCGGATTCCGGCGCATCCATCGCTTTCAGCAGCGTGCCTGCCTTGCGCGCGGCGTCGATATAGTCCGCGAAATCGGCCTGCGCGCGCGCGTCGATCACAGGCCCCACGTCGATATCGTGATGCCACGGGTTGCCCAGACGCAACTCGTCCATCGCGCCGAACAGCATCTCCAGAAACGGTTTCTCGATATCCTTCTGCAAATACAACACCCGGAGCGCCGAACAGCGCTGCCCCGCCGACTGGAAGGCCGAGGCGATGATATCCCGCACCGCCTGTTCCGGCAGCGCCGTGCTGTCCACGATCATCGCATTGAGCCCGCCGGTTTCCGCGATCAACGCCGCATCGGGAGCCACGCCCTCCGCCATGGTCCGGTTGATCCGCTGCGCCGTCGTGGTCGATCCGGTAAAGCAGACGCCACCGACGCGCGCGTCACCCGTCAGCACCGGCCCCAGCACGGACCCGGCACCGGGCAGCAGTTGCAACGCCGTGCGCGGCACGCCAGCCTCATGCATCAACTTGACCGCGACATAGGCACATAGCGCCGTGGTTTCCGCAGGCTTCGCCAGCACGGCATTGCCAGCGGCCAGAGCCGCCGCGATCTGCCCGGTGAAAATCGCCAGCGGGAAATTCCACGGTGAAATGCAGGTGAATATCCCGCGCGCCTCGCCTTTCGCCTCTACGCCGCGCGCGGCGTAGTAGCGCAAGAAGTCAACGGCCTCGCGCAACTCGGCAATGGCATCCTTTGGCGTCTTGCCGGCCTCGCGTGCCAGCACCGCGAAAATCTCGCCGAAATTTTGCTCATAGAGATCGGCCACCCGGTTCAGCACAACGGCGCGAGTATGGGCGTCGGCCTGCCATGGCTGAGCGGCGCCAATGGCGGTTTCGGCATTGACCGCCGAACAGACAAATGTGCGTCCGACGATATCAGTGGGATCAGCGGGGTTCACCGCCTCCACCGCGTCGCCCTTGTCCAGATCGACAGCGGCCAGCGGCCCGGCCTGCCACTGATGCGGCGCGGCAAACGGTGCGCGGGCTTCTTCAATCATGGCCAGATCACGCGCTTCATGCAGATCGAAACCGCGCGAATTCGGCCGTTCCGGCGCATAGAGTGCGACCGGGTCCTTGACCGCGGCAGAGCGTCGCCCCGCCGGCCCATCCAGCCCGTCAAACGGATCGGCGGCCACGGCCTCGGGCGGCACATCCTCGTCCACGATCTGATTGACGAAGCTGGAATTGGCCCCGTTCTCCAGCAGACGGCGCACCAGATAGGCCAGCAGGTCGCGATGCGCGCCGACGGGGGCGTAGATACGGCAGCGCGTGCCCGCCTCTTTCATCACCACGTCATGCAGCACCTCACCCATGCCATGCAAGCGCTGGAATTCAAACGTATTTTTGTCCGCCGCCATCTCAAGGATAGCGGCCACCGTATGGGCGTTATGTGTGGCGAATTGCGGATAGATCCGGTCTGTCATGCTCAGCAGTTTCGCCGCACAGCACAGATAGGACACATCCGTCGCCACCTTGCGGGTAAAGACCGGAAACCCCTCCAGCCCCTCGACCTGGGCGCGCTTGATCTCGGTATCCCAATAGGCACCCTTGACCAGCCGCACCATGATGCGACGGTCCAGTTCTTCGGACAGGGCATAGAGCCAGTCTATGGTCTGGGACGCCCGCTTGCCGTAAGCTTGCACCACCACACCGAATCCATCCCACCCGGCCAGGCCCGGATCGCGCAGCACTGCCTCGATCACGTCCAGCGACAGATCCAGCCGGTCCGCTTCTTCCGCGTCGATGTTCAGCCCCATCCCCGCCTTGCGCGCCGCCAGCGCAAGGTCCAGCGTCGCGGGCGCAAGCTCTGCCATGACGCGGTCGTGCTGGCCCACCTCATAACGCGGATGCAGCGCACTCAGCTTGATCGAGATTCCAGGATTGGCGCGGATATCGTCATGGGTGCATTCCCCCGCCAGACGGGCAATCGCCTGCGCATAAGCCGCGTGATACTTGGCAGCATCGCGGGCGGTCAAAGCCGCCTCGCCCAGCATGTCATAGGAAAAGGTATACCCCTGCCCCGCCCGCGCAGATCCGCGCTTGATCGCCTCACCGATATCGCGACCCAGCACGAATTGATGACCCAGCTCTTTCATCGCGCGACTGACAGCCGAGCGGATGACCGGCTCACCCAACCGTTTGATCGCGCCATGCAGGACATTCGCCACACCTGGCGCCTGATCCTCCTTGAGCACCTTGCCGGTCAGCATCAGCGCCCATGTCGAGGCATTGACCAAGGAAGACGAGGACCGCCCCAGATGCGCGCCCCATTCGGAGGGTGCGATCTTGTCCTCGATCAGATCGTCGATCGTCTCGCGGTCGGGCACGCGGAGCAGCGCCTCGGCCAGACACATCAGCGCGATTCCCTCGTTCGTGGACAGGCCGTATTCGGACAGGAACACCTCCATCAGACCGGGACGCCCTGCCCCCCGGATCGACCGGACCAGACCGACAGCACGGGCCGTAGCTGCAGCGCGGGTCGCGGAGTCCGGCTGCAGATCGCTGCGCAAAGCGCTCAGCACCGCATCTTCGGGGCGGTGATGGGCGGCACGGATTTCATCGCGAAGAATGGCAAGACGGGACATGGCGGACTCCGACCGGGGATTTCAGGGGATAACTCTTGCCTCAAGGATACCAGATGCTTGACAGCCGTTTTTCCTGTTGATCAAGGTTGGACCAGCCGTTTGTATTTGTTTGCGGCCATTTTGAAGGAACATACATGTCAGACGAGTTGAAATCAGAACCGTTGGACCGGATCGACACCAAGATTCTGCGCGAGCTCAGCACGGACGGGCGCATCGCCATCACCGATCTGGCAAAGAAGGTCGGACTGTCCAAAAGCCCTTGTCAGGTGCGGATGAAACGCCTTCAGGATCAGGGCTATATTCAGGGTTTCCGCGCCGTGCTGAATCCGTCCAAACTGGGGCTGGACCATGTGGCCTTTGCCGAGGTGCGCTTGACCGACACGACTGAAAAGGCGCTGTCAGCCTTCAATCGCGCGGTCATGGACGTGCCCGAGATCGAACAGTGCCACATGATCGCTGGGTCCTTCGACTATCTGCTCAAGATCCGCAGCCGGGATATTCAAGCCTACCGATTGATCCTGGGCGAGGTGATCTCGGCGTTGCCCTATGTCGGCTCCACCTCGACCCATGTGTCGATGCAGGCCGTCAAGGACAGCGCCTTCTGAGATAGGTTCAGGTCAAGGCTCCGGTCCTGCGCATCGCCTCCAGCGTGGCTGCGTCATAGCCCAAGCCTGTCAGGACGGTGTCCGTATCCTGCCCCGGCGCGCCGGGCACGCCGGGCATGGCCGCTGGCGTGCGGTCAAAACGCGGCGCAGGCGCGGCCTGCATCACCCCATCCACCCGCAGGAACGTGCCCCGCGCGGCGTTGTGAGGGTGATGCTCGACCTCGTCCCAGTCCAGCACGGGGGCCACGCAGGCGTCCGTTCCCTCGAAAATCGCCATCCATTCATCGCGGGTCTTGCGCGCAAAGACCTGTGCGTAAAGGGCGCGGCGCGCGGGCCATGTGGCAGGATCGTTCTGATCGGCGCGATGCGCCTCAGGCAACCCCGCCAGCGTGACCAGTTCCGCAAAAAACTGCGGCTCCAATGGTCCGACAGACAGGGCACGCCCATCCTTGGTCGCATAGCAACGATAGAAGGGCGCGCCGCCGTCCAGAAGGTTTGCTTCCCGCCCCTGCCCCCAGCGTCCCAACGCCAACCACTGATGGATCAGCCCCATCATCGCAGGCACGCCATCCACCATCGCGGCATCCACCACCTGCCCGCGGCCCGAACGGCTGCGTTCATAAAGTGCGGCCAGCACCCCAAAGATCAGGAACATCGACCCGCCGCCATAGTCCGCCGCCAGATTGAGCGGCGGCACGGGTGGCCCATCCGCGCGCCCTATGGCACCCAACGCGCCTGACAGGGACAGGTAGTTGATGTCATGTCCTGCTGTCATCGCCAGCGGGCCGTCCTGTCCCCACCCGGTCATCCGGCCAAAGATAAGCCCAGGATTGATCGCGTGGCATGCGGCCGGTCCAAGTCCCAGCTTCTCCATCACGCCGGGGCGAAACCCTTCGATCAGGATGTCGGATTGCGCGATGATCCGCCGCGCTGCTTCAAGCCCATCAGACGATTTCAGGTTCAGCGCGACCGACTGCTTGCCGCGCCGATTCACGTCCGTCGCATCTGCGGGTGCCGAGGCGCGGTCGATCACCACAACCGTGGCCCCCAGATCAGCCATCAGCTGCCCTGCCAGCGGACAGGGGCCAAGACCCGCCATTTCAACAAGTTTCAGTCCATCCAACGGGCCTGCCATCAGCCGCTCCTCCATCCGTCCCAAGCGCAGGGTTGCAGGTTGCGCGCAGGATGCCAATACCCAGGCTGCGCACGCACCGAATGTGCTGCGACATCGCCCCGAAACCGGTCCGGTGCGACCGCCTGCCATGGCCAAAAAGAAACCCGGAAATCAACTTGTTCCTGCCCTTTACCCCCTGCAAGGAATATGATTGACTTGACCTGCCGAGACAGACCCTTTTCAACGTTGCCGTGTATGCGGTGCGTCGCGGAACGAATGAATTGTGTAGAAGGTTCAGGGCTGCGTGGCTGGTGTCCGAATGTAAAGGTTGGATCAGGTCTCCATGTCGATCCGGTGGGAAAGCCGGGCAGCAGGAATGACGATCATCGGTTCTGGTCTATCGGGCGCGCCCCGTCGCCTACCGTGGAAAGAGGAATGTGCTTGTCACAATCGAAAGCATGCAGACCGTGCGTGACCGGCCCCGGCAAAAGGGTCATGGCGTGAAGCAAGAAACCCTGGTGATCTCTTTCCTGAATGAACTGGTGCGGACACCCGCGGCAGGGCTGGATGCTGCGATCACGCGCGTGCTTGGCCGGATGGGAGAACTGTGCGAGGCGGACCGCGCCTATGTCTTTCTGTTCCGCCATGACGAAGTGATGAACAACACGCATGAATGGGTGGCGGACGGCGTGCAGCCAATGCGCGCGCGGTTGCAGAACCAACCCATCGACATCATCTCGAGTTGGCGCAAAACGCTGGACAATGACGAGGTGGTGCATATAGCCGACGTCGCAGCCTTGCCTGCCAATACACCCGAGAAGCCGGTCCTCGAAATGCAGGACATCCTGTCCGTGGTTACCGTGCCGATTCTGGTAGATGGCAAGCTGGTCGGCCTGGCCGGTCTGGACCGCACCCGGCAGAAGGCACCATTCCCGGACGAGTCGATCGCCTTGCTGCGCGGTGTGGCGGATGTGATCCAGTCCGCGCTGATGCGCAAGGAAGCCTTGCAGGATCTGGAGCGCACCAAGACCAAGCTGGAACTGACGCTCGCCGCCCTGCCCGACCTTATGCTGGAGGTCGATCACGACGGCATTTACCGCGGATTTCATCACACCCGTGCTCTGGGCTGGGCGCCCGAGCCTCATTCGGTCATCGGTCACCGGATCGAGGATATCCTGCGCCCCGAGATCGCGGCCGAGCGGCGTCGCATGATGGCTGCGGCCCGCAATGGCGAAGCGGTTGTGGGGGTCGAGCAGCATCTGCGCCCTGATGATCCCACCAGCTGGGTCGAGGTCTCGGTTGCCCTGCGCGACAGTCTTGGCCCTGACGATCCGGGCGGCTATCTGTTCCTGATCCGCGACATCAGCGAACGCAAGGCGCGCGAGGCGGAACTGGCGCAGACGCAGGCACAGCTTGTCAGCGCCTCGGCGGAACGCGACACCGCCGTCTCCCGCCTGCATGACCTGTCCGAGATCAGCGATGATTGGGTCTGGGAGCAGAACGCCGATGGTCGCTATACCTACATGTCCCAGAGCATCGCGCGCTTTGGCGTGGGGCCCGCGTTCTTTATCGGTCGCACCCGCGAAGAGGTCGCTGCCGAAATCGGCGCGGTCGGGGGCGACGATTCGGGCTTTGAGCAGATCACCGCCAAGATGAAAGCGCGCGAACCGTTCCGCGATGTGATCTACAAGGCGCGTTATCTGGACGGGCGGCCTGCATTCTTCCGTTTCAGTGCCTCGCCCGTATTCGACGCCGAAGGAAATTTTGCGGGCTATCGCGGCGTCGGCTCGGACGTGACAGAACTGCGCCTTCGCGAGGCCGAGGCCCTTGAAACGGCAGGCCGGTTCGAGGCGATCATGGCGGCCCTGCCGGATCTATTGTTCGAACTCGACAGTTCCGGGCGCTATACCGGGTTTGTCGCCGGTCCCCAACATCTGCGGGTGCCCGTGGATGGCCCATTGGCCGGAAAATACCTGGAAGACGTGCTACCGGCCGAGGCCGCCAAGATCGGCCGCGCAGCTCTCCAGCAGGTGCTTGAAGAAGGGCGGATCGATGGCGTGCGCTACCCGATCGACTTCAATGGCGCCCGCCGCATCTTTGAAGTCTCGGGTGCGCGCAAGGATACCGTGCTGCCCGAGGGCATGCCGACCGCCATCTTCCTTGTGCGGGATGTGACCGCAGATACCGAACAGCGCGAAGAACTGCTCAAGATGGGCAAGATCGTCGAAGCGATGACGAATTTCGTGGTCGTCGTCGACCGCGAGAGGCGAGTCGTCTGGTTCAACCGCGCTTTTGCCGAGAAAAGCGGCTGGACGCTGGACGAAGTGCGCGGCCAATCATTCGAGGGACTGGTCCGCTGCCCCGAAAGCGATGCCGACACCGCCCGCGCCCTGAACGCATCCCTGTCACGGGGCGAGCCGTTCAGCGGCGAGATGGTGAATCGCGACAGGCATGGCAACCGCTACTGGATTGACTTCAACGTACAACCCCTGTTCGGAATCGACGGCACCTTGCAAGGGTTCGTCACCGTCGAGACAGACATCACCGAGCACAAGCTGCAACGTGCCGAGGTCAGCCGGTTGGCCGCCGAGGCCATGGCCATGCGCCAGCGGCTTGAAAATGCACTCAACGCGCTGCCCGACAGCGTCGTGATCTTCGACGCGGAAGATCGCCTTGTGATCGCCAATTCCGCCTACACCGAGATGTTCCCCGCCATAGCGCCAGCCTTGGTCGAGGGCGCGACACTGGAAAGCATCCTGCGCTTCGGGCTTGAGGCGAATGTCCTGCCTGGAAGCGGACAGGATGCCGATATCGAGGCGGTTCTAGCCGAACGCCTGCGGATCTACGGCCTGCCGCGCTTTGCGGACGAGGTCCAATTGCCGGACGGCCGCTGGGTGCGGCGGATCAATGTGCGCACGTCGGACGGCGGTTGCATCACCGTCGCCATCGACATCACCGCGCGCCGCCACCAGATTCAGGCGCTGGATGCCGCCAATGCCGAACTGACCAGCGCTCTGGCCGAACGCGATCTTGTGCAAGAGCAATTGACCAAGGTCATGGAAGGCGCCGCCATCGGCACATGGGAATGGGACGCGACGCGCCACACGCTGACCGTCGGCGGGCAATGGCGCGAGATTCTGGGTTATGGTGAAAGCCAGATGCCGCCAATGGACCTTTCCAGTTTCCGCAAACTTGTTCATCCCGAGGATCTCAAGGTCTTCGACACCATCGCAACGGTGCGCGAAGACAACGTCACTGCCCTGTCGGAAAGCGAATTCCGCATGCGGCATAACGACGGGCACTGGATATGGGTGCTGTCCCGCAGTCAGATCACCCGGTTCAGCCCGGATGGCACGCCCGAGATCATCGGCGGCGTGCATCTGAACATTTCGGACCGCAAGAGGCTGGAACAGGATCTGGAATCGGGCAAGAAGTTCCTCGAACAGGTCATGGATGCCAGTATTGCGGCGATCATCGTGATGAACGGTCACGGAGAGATCATCTATGCCAACAGCGAGGCCGAACGCATCCTGCGGCTGACCCGCAACGAAATGACGGGACTCGCCTATAACGCGCCGCGCTGGCACACGTCCCGACTGGACGGGAGCGCTATCCCTGACGAGGAATTGCCTTTCGCACTGGCCATTGCCGACCGCGAGCCCGTGCGCGATGTGCGTTTCGCCATACAATGGGACGACGGCACCCGGCGCTGCCTGTCTGTCAATGCGGTTGCCTTCGAGGGCGAAGGCGCCGAGTTGCGGGTTGTCACCTCCTTCAACGACATCACCGAGGAACTGGCGGCGACCACACGTCTGGAACAGGCCCGCGCTCAGGCCGAAGGGGCCAGCAAGTCCAAGTCGATGTTCCTTGCCAACATGAGCCACGAAATCCGCACGCCGCTGAACGGCGTTCTGGGGATGGCCGAAGTGCTGGAAGGCACATTGGTCGAAGAACGGCAACGCCGCATGATCAGCACGATCCGCACGTCGGGCGAAACCCTGCTGAGCATCCTGAACGACATCCTCGACATGTCCAAGATCGAAGCCGGCAAGATGGAGATCGAACAGGTCCCCTTCGTGGTGAATGATCTGGTGCAACCCGTGCAGGCCCTGAACGCCATCCGTGCCGAAGAAAAGGGGCTGGAATTCCGCGTTCACACCAATAGCGGCTGCGCCATGCCCCTCTTGGGCGATCCCCACCGGATCAGCCAGATCCTGAACAACCTGCTGCACAACGCAATCAAGTTCACCGAAAGCGGATCGGTCACCCTGACATTGCAATGCCAGCCCGGCGAGCCTCTGGAAATGGTTGTGACCGATACGGGAATCGGGATGTCCAAGACGCAGGTCTCGCGCATTCTGGACAGTTTCGAACAGGCCGATGGCAGCATTACCCGGCGGTTCGGCGGCACAGGGCTGGGCATGTCGATCGTGCGCCAGTTGGTCACCCTGATGAATGGCGAAATTGCGGTGGACAGCGCGCAGGGACAGGGCACTTCAATCCGTGTCAGCCTGCCCTTGCCCGTCGCCGAGGCCAGCCAGACGGTCCGCGCGCGCGACAGTAGCCCCGTCAACCGCCCGATGGTGCGCTTGGATCATCTGCGCGCCCTCGTCGCTGACGACAGCCAGACCAACCGTCTGGTGATCTCGGAAATGCTCATCGAATGCGGTGTGGAAATCACGATGGTCGAGAATGGCCGCGAGGCCGTGGATACGTGGTTGGAGAACATCCAGCAGGGCCGGGCCTTCGACATCGTGCTGATGGATATCTCGATGCCGGTGATGGACGGAGTCAGCGCCCTGACCCTGATCCGCGAACACGAGGACACCTTGGGCAAGGACCCGGTGCCCGTGATTGCTGTCACTGCGAATGCCATGCCGCATCAGGTGGCTGACTATCTGATCGCAGGTTTCGACACGCATCTGGCCAAGCCTTTCAAGCAAGCCGAACTGCTGCACGCCATCGTGACACTGACCCAGACCGATTGATCGCAGGGTCACCACCCTGACGCGGAACCCGGACGCCTCACGCCCGCTTAGGGCGAAAGACGATAAAATGGCCTGATGATTTTCATTTTTTTGCCGAATTGACTTGTTTAATGCTACACCATTGCAGAGCGCGCCGCGAACCCGCATTTTTGGTTCGCGTGCGGGTCAACAGTTTGCAGCGACATGGTAAAAATGACATTCAAGATTCTCCTGGCCGAAGACGACGAAGTCACTCAACAGATCGTGCAGTCACTTCTAAGTGGTTTTGGCAACATTTCCCTGACCGTGGCCAACGATGGCCGCGAGGCGCTGGAAGCTGCGTTGACCAAGCATTTCGACCTGATGATTTTTGATCAGAACATGCCCCATATCAACGGAGACCGGGTCATTCGGCACCTTCGCGCTGGCAATTCGGCCAACCGGGATGCCCGCGTGATCCGATTTACCGCGGACGCAGACTCCTTGCGCCAACCGATGCCCGGGTCCGACGCGGATATCGTGATGCCAAAGCCTATTCGTGGCGCAGATTTCATTGCAGTGATCGACGGACTGATCCAGAGACGTCCGACAGCACCCGAAACGAGCACCGTTTAGGTTGAAAAATGCACCGAATTCGCCCTACTCTCGACATATTCGGACGTCAATTTGCGATGAAAGAACCGATCGAGGATAGGCAGAATGAAAGACCTTCGGATACTCGCAGTCGATGATGACCGGGCGTTCCAGATGGTGCTGCAGGGCACACTGGCGCAGCTTGGCTACAACGATGTCACAAGTGTGCCCTCGGCCGCCGCTGCGCTGAAGGTCATTCGTAACAGCCCACAGTTGTTTGACGGCTTTCTGCTGGATATCGAAATGCCCGAAGTGGACGGTGTCGAACTCTGCCGCCGCATTCGCGGCATGTCGGTCTATCGCAAGACCCCCATCATCATGGTCACCTCGCTTGCCGACAAGCATTTCGTGGACAGCGCCTTCGCGGCTGGGGCCACCGATTACTTCACCAAGCCGCTGGACGAGATCGAATTGCGCGCCCGCCTGCAGGTCATGCGCCAGCTGGTGGACGAACGCCAGCGCGCCCTCGATCTGCTGGACGAGTTGAAGTCCTGGTCCGATCTGCCCAAGTCCAAGGTCAAGTTCGACGCGCCCCTGTCGGTGATCAGTGCGAACTGGATGGTCGAGTATCTGGCGATGCAGAACCACCTGTTGACGCTGAACCGTCTGCAACTGTTCGGCCATGCCGCGATCGGTTTCACCGTGACCAACGCGTCCGAGGCGTTTCGTCTGACGGATCATGTGGGATATATCGACTATCTTGCCAATATCGCGACGGTGGTTGCGGAATCCCTCAAGACCTCTCCCTTCAGCATGGCCCATGCCGGTCAGGGTGACTTCGTGGTGCTGACGAACCGCACGGCTGTCAGTGACCCCAAGGGGCTGCAGGACGAAGTGCGCGCTGGCATCGCCAGCTACCAGAAGCTCTACAGCAGCCTTGGCCTGCCGACACCGATGATCCAGGTGGGTCGTCCCGTCTCGGCCAGCATCTTCAGTCAGCGTGCGGAAATTTCCTCGCTGCTGGACCGCGCCCGCATGTCGTCGCAAATCGGTCTGGAGGAAGGCTTCAGTCCCCAAAAGCAATGGAACTGAGTTGAATGAACAGCAACGCTGCCAGAAAATTGCCTGACGGGCTGCCAGAGGTCCTCAAGGCGGCTCATCAGGTCTTCATCACACTGACCACCGACCGCATCCTGCGGATCGAAGCCCTGACACAAGCGGTGCACAAGGGGCAGGATCCGGGCCCTGCCCTGACTGAGAACGGCGGTGCGAAAGTCGGCCACGGTAGCGGCGGGATGAGCCTGCTGCGGGCGGCGTAAAAGTCGTCCACCTTTACCCTTTCTGGCGACAGGGAGGGCGGGAGGATTTTCACTGTG